>JANPPM010000175.1:0-4465 GCA_031428495.1 Novosphingobium sp. | reverse complement strand
GACTCGTAGGTCATGATGCCGGGGTTGTTCTTGAACTGGTCGCGAACGTCCTTCACCACTTCGCCAGCCGCGCGGCCCACAGCGGTCATGCCCATGGCCCCGAACAGGTATGGCAGGAGCGCGCCGAGCAGCAGCCCGACGATGACATAGGGGTTTTCGAGGCTGAAACTGACCTGGAGGTTCGGGAAGAACTCCTTGAGGTCAGTCGTGTAGGCCGCGAACAGCACCAGCGCGGCAAGGCCGGCCGAACCGATAGCATAGCCCTTGGTCACGGCCTTGGTGGTGTTGCCCACCGCGTCGAGCGCGTCGGTCTTTTCACGGACCGAATCGTCGAGGCCTGCCATTTCGGCAATGCCGCCAGCGTTGTCGGTGACGGGACCGTAGGCGTCGAGCGCAACGACCATGCCCGCCAGCGCCAGCATTGCCGTGGCCGCATAGGCAATGCCCATCAGGCCCGCCAACTGGTGTGCAACGATGATGCCAGTGACGATCACCAACGTCGGCAGCGCAGTCGATTCAAGGCTGACTGCCAGACCCTGGATGACGTTGGTGCCGTGGCCCGTTTCCGATGCCTTGGCGATCGAGCGGACCGGACGGTAGTTGGTGCCGGTGTAATACTCGGTGATCCAGATGATCAGACCTGTGATCACCAGACCCAGCAGGCCGCAATAAAACAGCGAGCGGCCGTTGAAGGCCTGACCCGCGATGCCTGCTTCCATATCGCCGCCCAGCGCATAGGAGATAGCCCACCAGATGGCGGGAACCGACAGGACGGCAGTAACCAGAAAGCCCTTGTACATGGCGCCCATGATGTTCTTTGCCCCAGGTCCTTTGGCGCCGAGACGGACGAAGTAAGTGCCGATGATCGAAGTGACGATGCAGACGCCGCCAATCAGCAGCGGCAGGCTCATCAGTGACATCAGGTTGTCTGCGCCCTTGAGCAGCAGCGCGGTGAGCACCATGGTCGCACCGATGGTGACGACATAGGTTTCGAACAGATCGGCAGCCATACCGGCGCAATCGCCGACGTTGTCACCGACGTTATCGGCGATAACCGCAGGGTTACGAGGATCATCTTCGGGAATTCCCGCTTCAACCTTGCCGACCAGATCGGCGCCGACGTCAGCGGCCTTGGTGAAAATGCCGCCGCCCAGACGCGCGAAGATCGAGATCAGCGAAGCACCAAAGGCCAGGGCCACGAGGCCATCGACCACAGTACGGTCAGCACCGCCAACCGTGTGACCGGCAGGCCCGGTAAGATACCAGAAGAAGCCCGCAATCGCGAGGAGCGCAAGGCCCGCCACCAGCATGCCGGTGATCGCGCCAGCGCGGAACGCCAGGGTCAGTCCCTGTTGCAGACCGGTTTGAGCTGCTGCAGCCGTGCGGACGTTGGCGCGAACCGAAATGTTCATGCCGATAAACCCGGTCAGGCCCGACAGGATCGAACCCAGCAGAAAGCCGATTGCCGAAACCGGCGCGCCGCCGCGGGGCATGTCGAGAAAGACATAGACCAGTACGGCAATGACCACGCCAACCACCGCGATTGTACGATATTGCCGACCAAGATAGGCCTGAGCCCCTTCCTGAATTGCGGCAGCGATTTCTTGCATCTTGGCGTTGCCAGGCGATGCACTAAGCACTTGCCGACTGGTGAACGCACCATAGGCAACGGCCACCAGGCCAAGCACTATCGAGATTTGTATGAGATCCACTTGCGCTGCTCCCCCTTGTTGGTTGCGCATAAGACACGGACCCACCTGCGCAGGGTCCGGAATTGCGCCTGTCGCTAGAGGCTGGCGCGCGGCGGCGCAACCCCTGTTCGGGCTTCTGCCCGGATAAGCTCAGGCAATGATAAGCAGCGTTATCGGTGTTCGTACCCGAGGCCGTCTGCTTCGCTGAGGCCTGCGCCATCCAGAAGAAGCGGAGTGTCGCTCATGGTCACCGCTTTGCCGATGCGAATTGCCGCCACCGGCGGTTCGAAACCCGCAGGCGCGGTGAACAGCAACTGATAATCATCGCCCCAGCGCAAGGCCTCATCGCGCCGTGGTTCGGGTGTGGCGATGGGCACCAGCTCGCTGGCAATGGCAAGGGATACGCCGCTTGCCTTTGCCAGACGCGCGGCGTCGAGCAACAGCCCATCCGACACATCCATCATCGCAGTGACATGCGGCGCAAGTGCCTGCCCCTCGGCGAGCAGGGCTTGTGGGCGGCGATAAGCGAGGCTGTCGCCAGAACCCGAGCGCAATGCCTCCAGCCCCAGCATCGCTGCGCCGACAGGACCTGAGATCCACAACGCATCGCCCACCTGCGCGCCGCTCCGTGAGGGCACAGGACAGTGGGTCGCGCGGCCGATAGCCGTCAGGCCCAGCACTTGGCCGCCGGGTGCTGAGATTGTGTCCCCGCCCAGCAGGGGGGCGTTGTAGTGGGTCAGAGCCTCAGTCAGCCCGGTGAGAAAGCGTGCATCGTCTGCGCCGAGCATGTATCCCAGCAGCACGCCGAGCGGCTCTGCGCCTTTCGCGGCAAGGTCGGACATGTTGCTGGCAACCAGCTTCCACGCGACGTCTGCGGGGTCTTGTCCGGCGAGATAGTGCACGCTCTCGGCCATGGCATCGTGCGTGAGGATCAGCGTTTCAGCGCCCACTTCCAGCACCGCACAGTCGTCATTCAATCCGCGCGCGGCAGGATGCGAGGCGAGGCCGCGTAGCGCAGTGATGAAGGCGAGTTCGCTCACGAGCCTTCCCCCTTGATGGGGGAGGGATGCGAAGACTTGGCAGCATGCTGCCTGGTCGTAGCTGGATGGGGGTGATCGAGCCGCAGGAACTCCCCCAATCGGATCATGCAGCCCTCGCCATTTTTGAGCACATCATTGTTCCAGAAGCGGATCACGCGGTAGCCTTCGCTTTCAATTTCAGCTGTTCGCTTGGCGTCGGTCACCGCTTCATGTTGGCCGCCGTCGATTTCGATAACGATCTTCAGTCTATGACTGGCGAAATCAGCGATGTGATGCTGCAGCGGCACTTGAAAGCGAAAGCGTGCCTCAGGGAAATGCTCCTTCAGCAATCGCACCATGTGGAGTTCGGCGTCGGTGGCATTGCGCCGCAACTCGCGGGCGCGCTGGATAGAGATTGGGGGCGGGTGTCTTTTCATCCGTATCGGCCAAGCTCTCCTCTTCCCCCTTGATGGGGGAAGGATACGCAGGCTTGGCGGCTTGCCGCCTAGCCGCAGTTGGATGGGGGTGATTTCTCCGGCTGACTCTATGCAAACCGCCAGATCACCCCCATCCAACTGCGCCTAACATCGCTCCGCTCAGTAAGGCTTCGTATCCTTCCCTCATCAAGGGGGAAGAGGGAAGAAGAATCCAACTAACGAACCACCTTCGCCACAGCATCGAGCACGCCATTCACAAATTTCGCCTCGCGCGGCTCGAAAAAAGCGTGGGCGACATCGACATATTCGCCAATCGCCGCGCCTGTTGGGACATCGGCGCGGGCCATCAGTTCATAGGCCCCGGCGCGCAGGATCTGCAGCATGGTCCGGTCGAGCCGCTCGATCTTCCAGCCTTCTGCGAGTTTGCTCGAGAGCAGCGTGTCGATCTCGTCAAGCCGGGCGATGCTGCCCGAAACGAGATCGTCGAAGAACGCGACCTCTGCCTTGGCATAGGTTTCATCATCGATTTCCATGCCAAGGCGGTGCTGGTGAAACTCGTCGAGCAGGCGGGCAAGCGGGGTTGCCTCCATCTGGTGCTGATAGAGTGCCTGGACTGCGGCGAGCCGCGCCGCTGCCCTAGCCTGATTATTGGGGGCCTGTGATCTTGCCTTCATATGCCGAGCCTTAATTCGATAGAGCGAGCATGCGCGGGCAGGCCCTCTGCGTCAGCGAGCGCAATCGCTGCGGGGCCGATCGCTTTGAGCGCTGCCTCGTCCAGCTCGATGAAGCTCATGCGCTTCATGAAGTCGAGCACCGAAAGCCCTGACGAGAACCGCGCGCGCCGTCCGGTGGGGAGAACATGGTTTGGCCCGGCAACGTAATCGCCGACGGCTTCAGGCGTCATCCGCCCGATAAACACTGATCCAGCGTGGCGGATGGCGTGCAACAGCGGCTCTGGATCGGCAACGGCGAGCTCGACATGTTCGGCTGCGAGCGCGTTAGCGAGGGCAGGGGCCTCGTCGAGGCTTGCAACCTCGATGATCACGCCGTGGTTGTTCCAGCTTTCTGCCGCGACGCGCGCCGAAGGCAGCATGGCCAGTTCAACCCCGACCCGGTCGGCGACCGAATCGGCAAAGCCCGCGTCATCGGTGATCAGAATCGATTGCGCCACCGGATCGTGTTCGGCCTGGCTGAGCAGGTCAGCGGCGATCCATTCGGGATCGTTCTGCCCGTCGGCGATAACCAGAATTTCGCTCGGCCCTGCGACCATATCGATGCCAACTACACCGTAAAGCTGGCGCTTGGCCTCGGCGACCCA
>JANPPM010000174.1:0-3857 GCA_031428495.1 Novosphingobium sp. | reverse complement strand
GCGGCTTCCGTGAAGCAGCCTACAGGCCTCCTATGGCCGCTTTGGCAGCGAATGCAGAGCAAATAACCCGATCGCACAAAGGCTTTAGTGAACCTGCAAACCGTCGCCACCCCTGCCGTTGAAATCGAAAGTCACGTCGCTGAGCTTGCCTGGGAACGGCGTGCCCGCGTGGTAATCCGTCAGGACCGGCGATCCCCAGTCCGAAGCGAGGTCGAAGGTCTCCGGAATGCCGAAGTAGGCCGGCAGCGCGAAAAGTAGCTTTTTCTGCGCGACCACTTTGTCGCGCGAGCGGATCGTCACCTCGAACGGCGTCGCACCCGAAGCGTCGGGCTGCCCTCGCTGAAGATCCAGGGCGATGTCCTGCGTCCCCGGCGCGAGCGCCTCCGTGGCGGCGACTGTGACGCTACGTCCGCCCAGATCGTTCATCACCAGCGTCGGCTGGCCGTCCATGAGATAGAACCCAATGCCGCCCATCCGACCGCCCATCGAAAAGATTGGCGCGGTGGCGCCGGCTGCATCCAGATCGAGCTTCGCAGTCATCGCGAAGCCGCGCGTATTCACCGGCGGCGCGATCATCGAGGCGAGGTTGCTGGTCGGTCCGGCATAGTGCCACTTGCCGCCGCGACGGGCGAAATCGTCGGCCGCCTTTCTGGCGGAGACGCCTGCCGTGTCGCTGAGATTGTGAATCGGGTAGACGTTGTAGCGCAGCGCCTGCGCATTGAACGCCGCCGTCATTGCCAAGACGCGCTCGGGATACTTCGCAGCGAGATTAGTCGTCTGCCCTGGATCCTTGGACAGGTCGTAGAGTTCCCAGGGCTCGTCAAAGGTCTTGGGTGTCTGCCAGTCCCAGGTGCGGTAGCGATGTGAGGTGGCGATCTGCCAGCCGTCCTGCCACAATCCCTTGTTGCCGTAGAGTTCGACATATTGCGGTCCCTCGTGACCCGGCGCGTTAGGCGAGGCGAAAGTTGCAATCAGGTTCTGCCCATCCATCGGGATCTGCGGCACGTCATTGACTGTGGGGGCAAGCGGGACACCAGCGGCAGCAAGCAAGGTCGGCGCAATGTCCGAGACGTGCGCGAACTGGTTGCGCAGTTCGCCCCGCGCCGCAATACCCTGCGGCCAGGCGATCACCAGCGGCACGCGCGTGCCGCCTTCGTGCGTCGTCTGCTTGTAGTAGCGGAACGGCGTGTTGCCCGCGACCGCCCAGCCATAGGCATAATGCGGATATGTGCCCGGCGCGCCCCAGCGATCAAGGAAGGCGCGGTTGTCCGCCGCGGTCAGTCTGCGGCCAGTCACCGCCGCCTCATTGTAGAGCCCGCTCGGCCCGCCCTCGGCGCTCGCGCCGTTGTCAGAGGTGATCACGACAATCGTGTTGGCGAGTTCGCCCGATGCCTCGAGCGCGTCTAGCATGCGGCCAAACTGCGCATCGGCATAGGAAAGCGAAGCAGCGAAAACCTCCATCTGCCGCGCGTAGAGCCGCTTATCCTCCGCGCTCAGGCTATCCCAGCGCGGCATCGTGTCGGGCTGCTGCGCGAGCCTAGTGCCCTTGGGCATCAGCCCGTTGCCGATCTGCGCGCGCAGGATTGTCTGGCGCGCGCTGTCCCAGCCCTGATCGAACTTGCCTTGGTAGCGCGCGATCCAATCGGCGGGAGCGTGGTGCGGCGCATGGGCCGCGCCGGTCGCCCAGTACATAAAGAAGGGCCGCTGCGGATCGGCAGCCCCGCGCGAGCGGAACATGGCGATCGCCTGATCGGCCATATCGGCGCTGAGGTGATAGCCAGGCACCTGCGGCCGGCCGATGGGAGTGACGTCGCGGACGAGCTGCGGCTCCCAGTTATCGGTATCGGCCGACAGAAAGCCGTAGAACCGGTCGAAGCCTTGGCCCGTTGCCCAATAGTTGAACGGCCCGGCAGTCGAGACATGGGCGTTGGGCAGGTGGTCCCACTTTCCCAGGGCATAGGTGACGTAGCCTCCGGCGTGCAGATTGGTCGCGACCGTGCCCGCGCCAGCAGGGATATGCGCGTCGTAGCCGGGAAAATCGCGTGCCGCTGTGGCGTGCCCGCCGATATGGACCGAATGCGGCATGCGCCCGGTCAGCAGCGCCGCGCGCGAGGCCGAACAGATCGGCGCAGTGTGATAGTTCGAATAGCGCAGCCCCATCGCCGCCACGCGGTCGATGTTGGGCGTCTGGACCAGTCCGCCATAAGAAGACACCTGCGCGAAACCGACGTCGTCCATCAGCCAGACGAGCACGTTGGGCCGCTGGTCGCGCGCCGGAACTGGCGCGGGTGCGGCCGCCGGTGCGGCTTCCTGCTGCTGGGCAGAAGCGCCACCCGACGACAATGCTGTGCCGGTGAGTATGATCGCGGCGACCGTGCGGCGAATGGCCATGGCTATCTCCCCTTCTGCGGAAGCAGGCAAATTAGGCGCGGGCCACTGATTATGTCTAATGCATTCAAAAGCCAGTTTTGATAACATACACTAATGATAGATCTGCGTTCGCTTCGCTATGTCGTCACGCTCGCCAGCCGCCTCAGCTTCGCGCGGGCGGCGGAAGAGTTGGGTATCTCGCAGCCTGCACTGACCCGCGCTGTCCAGAAGGTCGAGCGGCGGTTCGGCTTACGCCTCTTCGACCGCGACCGCGCCGGCGTCAGGGTGACGGCACAGGGGCAGACCATGATCAATGCCGCAGCCACACTGCTGGCCGATGCCGAAAACCTCGAGCGGCAGTGGGATCGCACCGCACTGGGACAATCCGGCCTCGTGCGCTTCGGCATGGCGCCGATGCCCGCACGCGCATTGCTGTCCGGCGCGCTGCATGAGCGGATCACGACGGCGCCCGACGTGATCAACGACGTGGTGGTTCGCAACGTCGAGGCGCTGTGGCCATTGCTCACCGCCGGTGAGATCGAGTTTTTCGTAGCTGCCGAAGGCCAGGTGCCCGAAACCGTGCCGGTTCGCGCCGAAGTGCTCGGCCGGTTTCCGCGCAGCATGGTCGTCCGCGCAGGCCACCCGCTGCTTCTCGATGCCGAAGACGAGGCACAGTATCCGATCCTCGTATCTGGCGGCGTGCGGATGCCGCGATCGTTCGAGCTGGAGAATACGAGTGGAAGACCTCGTCATGTCGTCGAGGATTTCGACGCCCTGGTTCATCTCACCGCGTCGACCGACGCGATCTGGCATGTTTCCGCCTACGCCGTGATGGAAGAGATCGCACGGGGAACGCTTTGCGCGATCCCCTGGCCGAAAACCGACGAGGGCCGCGCGTTCCGGATAATCATGTACTCGCTCGACCGGCGCACACAATCGAGCGCGGCCCGATCGTTCGCGCAAATGTTCCGCAGCCGTATCAAAGCACTAGGTAATGAGTAAGCCGAACGCTTCATCGAGGTGGCCTGGTATCGGCTTCATCGAGGTGGCCTGGTATCGAAGGAGACCGACTGCAGACATTGCCGGGTTAGCCGGTGGTTTCTGAAGTCGCAGCGCGCGGCTGATTGTTCCCAAAGCCCACCAGCGGATACAACAGTTCCTCGGTCCAATGGGCAATCGGTCCGGGGTTGCCATACCGCCACGGACGGCCTTGGGGGATATGCAGGGTGCCGAAGAGCCAGTCCCACAGGGAAATCACTGTACCAAAGTTGCGATAGCCCGCACCGTCCTTGCCGTAGCCGTGATGCGTATGATGGATACCCGGCGAGACAAAGACGTGCTCGAAAGCGCGAAACACCGGGCCGAACCTGGGATGCTTGCGAACGGCATCATCCCAGCGGAAATTCGAATGGGTCACCGTGTTCCACCCGACTATCGTGACGATAACTGCTGCGGCGGCTGCATCCATGCCGAGATAGAGGCCAAGG
>JANPPM010000173.1:0-4498 GCA_031428495.1 Novosphingobium sp. | reverse complement strand
GAGGACTCGGCGCAAGTATGCGGTGTAAGCCGCAGCGACAGGTCAGCCGCGCGCGGGCAATCCAGCAGCACGCAATGCTGCATGGGCATCTGCAATGCTGTGCGTGCCGAAATGGAAGATCGAGGCGGCGAGCACGGCGCTGGCATGGCCCTCGGTCACCCCGGCGACCAGATGATCCAGCGTGCCCACGCCGCCACTGGCGATCACCGGCACCGAAACGCTATCTGCAATCGCGCGGGTCAGCGCCAGATCATAGCCCGCCTGCGTGCCATCGCCGTCCATCGAGGTAACCAGCAATTCGCCTGCGCCCAGTTCCGCGAGTTTGATCGCATGGGCGACCGCATCGATCCCGGTGGCCTTGCGGCCGCCGTGGGTGAAAATTTCCCAGCCGCCAAGACCTGAAGATGGGCCGGATTTGCGCGCATCGACCGAGGCAACAATGCACTGGCTGCCGAATTTCGCCGCGATCTCTCCGACCACTTCGGGCCGCGATACCGCCGCGCTGTTCACTGCAACCTTGTCTGCACCTGCCAGCAACAGCGCGCGCGCATCCTCCACCGTGCGGACCCCTCCCCCCACGGTCAGCGGCATGAAGCAGACTTCGGCGGTGCGGCGGACAATATCGAGCAAGGTGCCGCGCGCCTCGTGGCTGGCGGTAATGTCGAGAAAGCACAGCTCGTCGGCGCCCGCAGCATCATAGGCACGCGCCTGCTCAACCGGATCGCCCGCGTCTTTCAGATCAACGAAGTTTACGCCCTTGACCACCCGGCCATTGGCGACATCAAGACAGGGAATGACGCGGATGCGGACGGTCATGCCGTCGCCGCCAGTGCTATTGCCGCTGCCAGATCGAGCCGCCCATCATACAAGGCGCGCCCGGTGATCACGCCCTCGATGCCGTCACGCGCAAGCAGCGCCAGCATGCGAATATCGTCGAGGCCTTTGACCCCTCCACTGGCGATGACCGGCAGGTTCGTGCGCCGGGCAAGGTCAACCGTTGCTTCGATATTGCAACCCGTCAGCAGCCCATCACGGCCAATGTCAGTGAACAGCAGACTGGCAACGCCCGCGTCTTCGAAACGCCGCGCCATGTCGTAGATTGACACTTCGGACACTTCTGCCCAGCCCTCAGTCGCGACCATGCCGTCGCGCGCATCCACCGCGACGACGATTCCTCCGGGGAATTCCTTCGCCATGTCGCGCACGAATTCCGGGTCCTTGAGCGCGGCGGTGCCCATGACAACCCGCGCCACGCCCAGATCGAACCAGCCCGACACCGCCTCAGGCGTGCGAATGCCGCCGCCTAGCTGCACATGGCCGGGAAATGCTGCGATGATGCCCTCGACCGCCTCACGGTTTTCCGCACGCCCGGCGAACGAGCCGTCGAGATCGACAACGTGGAGATACTCCGCGCCCGCTTCGGCAAACAGCAGGGCCTGCGCGGCGGGATCGTCGCCGTAAACCGTAGCGCGCGCCATATCTCCCTCGGCAAGGCGCACGACCTGACCGGCCTTGAGATCGATGGCGGGAAAAACAATCATTGTGCCCGCCCCTTTTTCCATTTCCCGTCATCCTGAACTTGTTTCAGGACCCATTTTTCATCCTGCCCCGTTGTGGCAGACTTTTCGCAAACCGCGCGGATTGCTTCTCTCCTGAGGGCAAAGGGTTTGCGGCGTGATGGGTCCTGAAACAAGTTCAGGATGACGGGAAAAGCTAAGTGAGGCTCACCCCTCATGGCTTCCACTCCAGAAACCGCGCAAGAAAGCCCAGACCGTAAGCCTGGCTCTTTTCCGGATGGAACTGCACCCCCAGCAAATTATCGCGCGCCACCGCAGCGACGACACTACGCCCATGATCAGTCAGCGCGGCAATATCATCGCCTTCATCGGCGACGAAATGATAGGAATGGAGGAAATAGGCCTCGCCCGGATCGATCAGCGATGCGCCATTGCTGCGCCGCATCGGCGCGACATCATTCCAGCCCATATGCGGGATCTTGATCGCCGGATCGGCGACCTCGATGGCCCGCACCTCGCCCGCGATCCAGTCCAGCCCCGGCGTCTCGCCATGCTCCAGCCCGCGCGTCGCGAGCAATTGCATACCGACACAAATGCCAAGGAACGGCGCTCCGCCAACGAAGACCCGTTCCTGCATCGCCTCGACCATGCCATCCAGCCCGCGCAGCCCTTCGGCGCAGGCCTTGAAAGAGCCGACACCGGGCAGCACGATCCGGTCCGCCGCGCGCACGACGAAAGGGTCAGACGTCAGTTCGACCCGCTCGGCCCCTGCGGTCTTCAGCGCATTCATCACCGACTGCAAATTACCGGCGCCATAGTCCACCAGCGCTACAATTTCAGCCACCGAGCTGACCTTTTGTGGAGGGGATCGCCCCGCCCTTGCGCGTATCAAGCTCCACCGCCTGCCGCATGGCGCGGGCGAATCCCTTGAATATGCCCTCGATGATGTGGTGATTGTTCTCACCATACAGTAGCTCGATGTGCAGGGTGATACCCACCGCCTGGGCAATCGAATGGAACCAGTGCTGGAACAGTTCGGTATCCATTTCGCCAAGGCGAGGCTGGCTGAACGCGGCATTCCACACCAGCCACGGCCGCCCCGAAATATCGAGCGCGACGCGGCACAGGGCCTCGTCCATCGGCGAATAGGCCATGCCATACCGCCCGATCCCGGCCTTGTCGCCCAGCGCCTGCGCGATGGCCTGGCCGATGGCGATGGCGCTGTCCTCGGTGGTGTGATGCTGGTCAACGTGCAGGTCGCCCGCGATCTTGCACGAGATGTCGATCAGCGAATGGCGCGCGAACTGCTCGATCATATGATCGAGGAAACCGATGCCGGTGGAGACCGCATAGGCCCCCGTGCCATCGAGATTGACCTCGACGGCGATGTCCGTTTCATGGGTCTTGCGGGCGATCCGCGCAGTGCGAGCTTGGGCCATGGCGGCCAGCCTATAGTGCCCGGACGGCTGGAATCAATGCTCGCGGTGCGGGTAGCCGCGGGGGATTATGCCGCAATACCCCCTTGACCCCCTGCCGAGCCGAGGCCACTTGACTGATGTTATGAATGACAGTGCCCCTGACAGCATGATCCCCTACGATGAAATCGTGCAGGAAGCCCTGCGCGCCGTGGTCGGCCGGGTGTTGGGCGAAATCGTGCTCACGGGCGGCACCCTGCCCGGCAACCACCATTTCTACATTACCTTCAAGACGGGCGCGCCCGGCGTTTCCATCCCCGCGCATCTCCGGGAACGCTTTCCCGACGAGATGACTATCGTACTCCAGAACAAGTTCTGGGATCTTGTCGTGGATGATGAGAGTTTCGGGGTGGGCCTGACCTTCAACCAGATCCCGGCCAAACTCTCGATCCCCTATGCGGCAATCACCGCTTTCGTCGATCCGGCGGTTGATTTCGGCCTGCAATTCCAGACCGAAGGTGCCGAGGCAGAGCACGAACCGCACGATCCGGCAGAGAACGACACTCCGGAACCTGCAGGCCCGGTGGGCGTTACTTCCGACGAAAACGGCTCGAATGTCGTCAGCGTCGATTTTGGCCGGAAAAAATAACCGGCGGCGCAGCGAACCAGAGCCTGGCAGTGAGTTTGAAAATGGCCAGAAACAAAGTCCGTAAAGCGGTCGTGGCGGCAAGTGATGCGGCAGACGCGCTGCCTAAGCCCAGCCCCAATCCGATGACCAACATCATTTTTGCCGACATCGCATTGCGGTCTGGCGGACAATTGCTGCGCCATGCGGTGGAGCGCGCGATGCTGGGCACGCGCTATGCACCGGGCAAGGCAAAGAAAATCGTTGCCGGACGCAGCATGACCGAAACGCTGGTCGGCACCGCTATTGCGCGGATCGCCACCCGGTCGATCCCCGGCGCGCTGATTGTCGGCGGCGGGATGCTGGCCAAGGCATTGTATGACCGGCGCAAGAGCAGTGTGGTGGCGAAAGCCGAAGGCGAGGCCGATCTGGCAAAGCGCATTTCGGACACCTGACTGCCGCGCCGGGTAGCGCGGGCTTGATTTCAAGACGCTCTTTGCGCCATCAGCGCGCATGGATAGCCCCCCTGCCCTGCCGCGCCGCGGCCTTATGTTCATCCTCTCGTCACCCTCGGGTGCTGGCAAGACAACGATCTCGCGCCGCTTGCTGGCTCATGACGCTGCGATCCGGCTATCGGTTTCCGTCACCACCCGGCCAATCCGCAATGGCGAGATCGACGGGCGCGACTACCATTTCCGCACTCCCCAGCAGTTCAAGGGCATGGTTGCGGACGATGCATTCCTCGAATGGGCGCAGGTATTCGGCAATACCTACGGCACCCCCCGGGCTGAAATCGAAGCGGGGCTGGTAATCGGGCAGGATTATCTGTTCGATATCGACTGGCAAGGCACCCAGCAGCTCTTTCAACGCGCCGAACGCGATGTCGTGCGCGTGTTCCTGCTGCCGCCGAGCCTCGATGAATTGCGCCGCCGCCTGACATC
>JANPPM010000172.1:0-8401 GCA_031428495.1 Novosphingobium sp. | reverse complement strand
GTGATCGATGGTCTCGGCTCACGTTATCGCTCGCTGGGGGTGACGTGACCCCCAACCTTCACCCGGTTGCGATTAGAGTCTCGGCATCGTTGTTGCGCGTGAGCGCGGGAAAGCAATGAGGCCTCGCCGGTTAAGCCGATCTGCTGGAACATCGCTTCATCCAGCATCGGAGCCTTGCCCAGTTGCTTGCATCTGCGGCGGGTGTGCGCCTGCCTGCTCACAGCGCATGATCCGAACCGCCTCCGCGGCAATCGGCTCGAGCTCTGCAGGCGGCACGCTCATGAGGGTTGCCCGCATTTGAGGGGCCCAGAAGGCGGAAATGTGGTCCGCCGTGGTTCGCGCAGCGGCTTGGAAACCTTGAGCGGATAAATTGCGGGCGATCTGATTGGCCATGTAGGTAAGGCGCTCGGCGGAAGACATCATTCCGACCCCGGACCGATCCTTCGCGACCGCGCGGTCTGGGCGCGGTAACTCTCTTGCCATTCCGACGGCCCGTTTGACGCCAGGACCTGGACTGCGGTGACTTTATACTCCGGACAGTTCGTGGCCCAATCCGAAAAGTCGGTGGTGATGACGTTGGCTTGGGTGTCGGGATGATGAAACGTCGTATAGACCACACCGGGCGCAACGCGTTCCGTGACCGTCAGCCGCAGCGTCGTTTCACCAGCACGGCTGCGCAGCGTCACCCAATTGCCGTCGTGCAGGCCGCGATTGTCAGCATCGAGCGGATGGATTTCTAGGCGATCCTCAGCGTGCCAGGTGACATTCTCGGTCCGGCGTGTCTGTGCTCCGACATTGTACTGGCTCAGGATCCGCCCAGTGGTTAGCAGCAGCGGATAGCGCGGCCCGGTCTTTTCGTCGGTGGGGATATAGTCGGTGACGACGAAATGTCCCTTGCCCCGGACAAAGCCATCTACGTGCATTGTCGGGGTGCCAACTGGCGCGGCGTCGGTGGCGGGCCATTGGATCGAACCATGTTCATCGAGCGCGGCATAGTTCACGCGCGCAAAGGTCGGCGTCAGCCGCGCGATCTCGTCCATGATTTCGGAAGGGTGGCGATAATCCCAGTCCAGCCCGATGGCGCAAGCGACAAGTTGGACGATCTCCCAGTCCGCATAGCCGTTCTTCGGGCGCATCACTTGCCGAACGCGTTGAATACGCCGCTCGGCATTGGTGAACGTTCCGTCCTTTTCGAGGAAAGTCGAGCCTGGCAGAAACACATGCGCGTAGTTCGCCGTCTCGTTCAGGAAGAGATCCTGGACCACAACGCATTCCATCGCGGCCAGCCCGGCGGCGACGTGCTGGGTATTGGGGTCAGACTGGAGAATGTCCTCGCCTTGAATGAACAGCGCCTTGAAAGTGCCCTCTGTGGCCGCGTCCAGCATGTTGTTGATCCGCAAGCCCGGCTCCGGGTCCAATTTGACACCCCAGGCGTCCTCGAACAACGCGCGTGCCGCATTGTCGGAAACGTGGCGATAGCCCGAGAACTCGTGCGGGAAGCTGCCCATGTCGCAGGCACCCTGGACATTGTTCTGGCCGCGGAGCGGATTTACCCCAGCCCCTTCCAGCCCGACATTGCCGGTCGCCATGGCCAGGTTGGCGATGGCGATTACGGTTGATGAGCCCTGGCTGTGCTCTGTGACGCCCAGGCCGTAGTAGATCGCCGCGCGGCCGCCTGTGGCATAAAGCCTGGCCGCGGCCCGCAGGTCCGCTGCGGGAACCCGGGTCAGTACTTCGGTTGCCTCGGGCGAGCGTTCCTGCTGCGACACGAACGCGGCCCACTCGCTGAACTCGTCCCAGTCGCATCGCGAACGGACATAGTCTTCATCAACCAGTCCTTCGGTCACTATGACATGTGCCATCGCCGTTAGGACGGCGACGTTGGTGCCGGGCATCAGGGGCAAGTGATGGTCAGCCTCGACATGGGGCGAACGAACAAGGTCGATGCGCCGGGGATCCACGACGATCAGTTTCGCACCCTGCCTCAGTCGGCGCTTCATGCGGCTGGCGAAGACCGGATGCCCATCGGTCGGATTGGCGCCGATGACCAAGATGACGTCAGCCTGCATCACGCTGTCGAAATCCTGCGTCCCCGCTGAAGTGCCGAAGGTCGTCTTTAGGCCGTAGCCGGTCGGCGAGTGGCAGACGCGCGCGCAGGTATCGACGTTGTTGTTGCCGAACCCTTGGCGGATCAGTTTCTGGACGAGATAGGTCTCTTCGTTGGTGCAGCGGCTCGAGGTAATGCCCCCGACCGCGCTGGTGCCATCTCGCGCCTGAATTCGCCGGAACTCGCCAGCAACCCTGCCGATCGCCTCTTCCCAACTCACTTCTCGCCAGGGCTGGTCGATGCTCTCCCGCATCATCGGTGAAAGAACGCGTTCCCGGTGGTTGGCATAGCCCCAAGCGAACCGGCCTTTGACGCAGGAGTGGCCGCGATTGGCCTTGCCGTCTTTCCATGGCACCATCCTCACGAGCTGCTCGCCGCGCATCTCGGCCCGAAACGTGCAGCCCACGCCGCAATAGGCGCAGGTCGTGACGACCGCCTTGTCAGGAGTGCCGACCTCCTCGACTTCCTTTTCGATCAGTGCGGCAGTGGGGCACGCCTGAACGCAAGCACCGCAAGAGACGCATTCCGAGGCGAGGAAGCCGTCGTCCTGGCTCGCCACGATCCGGCTGCTGAAGCCGCGATCCTCGACCGTAATGGCCAAGGTGCCCTGTATCTCGTCGCACGCGCGGACGCAGCGCGAGCACACGATGCACTTGCTGGGGTCGAAGCTGAAATAGGGATTAGAGGTGTCCTTGCATCCTTCGAGATGGTTGGCGCCCTCATAGCCGTACCGAACATCGCGCAGTCCGACCGAACCCGCGACATCTTGCAGTTCGCAGTCTCCATTGGCGGCGCAGGTCAGGCAGTCGAGCGGATGGTCGGAGATATACAGTTCGACCACACCCCGCCGCAGGCGCGTCAGTTGTGCGCTTTGTGTAGAGACGCTGAGCCCTGGCGCAACTGGTGTCGTGCAGGAAGCCGGAAAGCCCGCTCGGCCCTCGATCTCCACGAGACAGACACGGCATGACCCGAACGCTTCAAGACTGTCCGTGGCGCAGAGCTTCGGAATTTGCGTGTCGGCGAGAGCGGCTGCGCGCATGATCGAGGTGCCCTCGGGCACGGTGACGGGCTGACCATCGATAGTCAGTGTCACCAGCTTCTGGCCAGCCAAATTGGCAGAAGGTGTTCCAAAGTCGGCTTCCGGAATCCAGGCCATTGCTTACTCCGCTGCTTCTGCCGCCGCGGCGGGCCTAAAGTCTTCGGGAAAATGATCGAGTGCGCTCAGCACCGGGTAGGGTGTAAATCCACCAAGCGCGCACAAGGAGCCAAGCCGCATGGTCTCGCACAGGTCGCGCAGGAGTTCTTCCTCGTCCCCTGTTTGACGGTCCACCTTGGAAGCGTTGCGGATTTGCGGCATGCGCTCGATCGCCTGGAGTTCCCGGCCTTTGCCGGCAATAATGCGATCCATCAGTTCCATCCCGCGGACAGAGCCGATGCGGCATGGCGTGCATTTCCCGCAGCTTTCCTCTGCGCAAAATTTCATGGCGAAGCGGGCCATTCGCGCCATGTCGATCGTGTCATCGAAGACTGTAACCCCGGCATGACCGATCAAGGCACCGCCGGCGGAAAATGTCTCGTAGTCGAACGGCATGTCAAAATGACTGGGCGGCACATAGGCGCCGAGCGGCCCGCCGACCTGCACGGCCCGGATCGGCCGACCGCTGGCCGTGCCGCCCCCGATGTCCTCGACCAATTCGCGTAGAGTGATACCAAAACCGATCTCGAACAGACCACCGTTTCGCACGTTGCCGGCGAGTTGGATCGGCATGGTGCCGCGAGAGCGTGCGAAGCCCACCTCGGCATAGCGCTCCGGCCCTTCCGCAAGGATGAAGGGCACCGCGGCCAGGCTCAGTACGTTGTTGACGACCGTGGGCTTGCCGAACAGCCCGGCTATCGCCGGTAGCGGCGGCTTGGCGCGAACCTGACCGCGCTTGCCTTCGATGGATTCCAGCAATGCCGTCTCTTCGCCGCAAACATAGGCCCCGGCGCCCTCGCGGACCTCGAGGGTAAACGGTGCAACGATGTGGGCACTCGCTGCGATAGCCTGCCGCATCGTCCGCAGGGCGAACGGGTACTCGGAACGGATATAGACATAGCCGTGGCCCGCTCCGACCGCGTGAGCGGCAATGGCCATGCCTTCGATCAGGCAGAACGGGTCGCCTTCCATCAGCATGCGGTCGGCGAAGGTCCCGCTGTCCCCCTCATCCGCGTTGCAAACGATGAATTTTTCATCGGACGGCGCTTCGAGCACGGTCTGCCACTTGATGCCGGTCGGAAAGCCGGCCCCGCCGCGACCGCGCAATCCGCTTGCCTTGACGGCTTCGACCACCTCAAGCCGATCAAGCGGGCGGGCTTTCGAGAGCCCTCTCCAGCCACCGTGCCGCTCGTAATCGGCCAGGTTGAGCGGGTCGATGATGCCGACTCGTGCAAACGTAAATCTTTGCTGCCGTGCGAAGAATGGTAGATCCGCGACATCGCCAAGCCGGTTGGGATGCGTGCCGTCCAGCACCGCCGCAACTTCGTCGGGTCCGACCGGGCCGTATCCAATCCGGCCTTCCTCGGTGTCGACTTCGACCAGCGGTTCGATCGCAAAGAGGCCTCGGCTGCCGGTCCTGATCACCGTGGCGCCAGCGTCACGCAGACTTTCGGCGACGGCATTGGCACCCAATCCTACTGCCGCCATGTCGCACGAGACGAACACCCGCACACTTGCCCGCCCGGCCATGCCGGTAACGGACCCGGCCGACTGCGGCGACAGATCTGCAGCACATCGGACGTTCGCCACTGGTACGCCGTTCACTAGCGCGGAGGGCCCCGTTGCACAAAGCCCCAGGCAGTAGACCGGCTCATGCGCCACGCCGGCTTCGTCCAGCGTGGCGGCTGTCGCCTCGGCTCCGCGCGCCTGGCAAGCCTCGGCGCGGCACAACTTGACAGTAGCGGCATTGGCGAACGTGCCCTTGAAGTCATGGTAGAAAGAAATCACGCCATGAACTTCAGCGCGGCTGAGGTTCAGCGCATCCGCGACGATCGGCACGATCTCGGGATTGATCCGGCCCAGCGTGCGCCGGATTTCATGAAGCAAGGGAAGGAGGGCCCCCCGCGTGTTCACGCAGCTGGCGGTCAGCCGCTCCACTTCCTCACGTTCCCCAGTGGTCAGCGCCGCCAGGATCCCAGGTTCGCCATCATTCATGGCGACACTGCTGAGGTATTTGAGGGACGCTCGTCAAACTGCAAAAAACTATATTTGATAGATATATTCTATCAAATACCATCGGATTGCACCCGGCGTGCCAGGCTGAGCGCGGCTGCGGCCATGGGCGTCAGCGGGCTCCTGTCGGGAATGACCATGCCAACGTCGCTGGTCGGCGCTGGTTCCTCGAACGCCGCTGTTTGTGCCCATTGGGGCAAGAGGCCGCCATAGCTGTCGGGCATGATCGTCGCGAAGATACCTGTGCGAACGAGTGCCAGCAATGCGACGTAGGAATCGGCTGTGGCCTGCGGGTGGATCGCAGTCCCGCGGAGCGCCAGGTTCGCATCCAGGATGCGCCTGTTCTGCATGCCTTGATGCAGCAGGCATAGGGGATGGGACAGGGCTTCTTCCCAACTGACTTTGCCGCTTTCGCCAAGCGCTGGGAGGGCTGAAGCAACGAACATCGAGCGTTCTTGATAAAGCGGCACTTTGATCACGCTGCCCGATGGCTCGTGCTCGATGTACGTGACCCCCGCATCCAGCGTATATTCTTGCAGCCGGTGCGCAATCTCACGTGATGTCAGGGAGGCGATCGACAGCCTTACCTCAGGGAACAGTTGGCACAGTTCGGCCGCAAGCACGCCGACGACGGGCATCGCGGCCGGGATCACGCCAAGACGCAACTCACCCCTGAGCGGTCCGGGCACGACTTCGGCAGCCTGGGCGAGTCCCTCCAGCGCCGCAACGATCTGCCGCACCCAGGGAATGACCGCGTGGCCTTCGGGAGTGAGCCCGATAAACCGCCGGTCGCGCTGAACCAGACGCCGTCCGAGCTGCTCTTCCAGGGCGGCGATGCCCGCCGAAAGCGAAGGTTGGGAAACATTGCAGGCCTGTGCGGCCCGAGCAAAATGCTTCTCCCTATCAAGGGCCAGAAGATAGCGAAGGCTGTTCAACTGCATTGTGCCGGTGATAGGTAATGCCTATAAAAATACAAGCCTTCCCCGGAGTTGTATGACCAAGACCGCGCGGCAAACAACGAGACCAGTTGACGTAACCCTCAAGAATCGATGGTGCCGTGAATGCTCTCGATGACTGCGAAAACCGGGCGCGTAGGGCATGCTCCACCCAGCGCGTCAGCCTTGCGGGTACGCATGTCGACAAGGTGGTCCTGGGAGCGGCGCTACACATCCACCGAATTTAAGTGCGAATGTCCAACAGCATAGTGGCTCAGCTTTGACGGCGCTGTTCCGCCGCGTTCACGGTATTGGCAAGCAAACACGCGATGGTCATCGGCCCGACGCCTCCGGGGACGGGCGTCACGGCTCTCGCATGGTCCATCTCGTCGATGGCGGCATCGCCGACCAGCCGGTCCTTCTCACCCGCCAGGCCAGGGACGCGGGTGATACCGACATCGATGACGATCGCGCCCGGTCGGACCCAGAAACCTCGCACCAGCCGCAGAACTCCGGCCGCGGCAATGATGATGTCGGCTTGGCGAGCGATTTCGGATATCAGCGCGGCCGTTCTTTGGAGCAGGATGTTTCCAGAGCTACGCGAGGCAGACCGCTTCGCCGATGGACTCAAGACATGAATCGAGTGTTGGGTCTAGGGGAATGCGAACAGGAACCGGCGTGCTGAGCCCGATGGCTGGGTGGCTCGACGTCTGAACCTATGCGTCAAATAAATATATATTATATTTCAATCGGTTAAGAGAAGGTACTTGCCCATGAAGACCCGCGCCGCCGTCGCCTTTGCCCCCAAGCAGCCGCTCGAGATCGTCGAACTCGATCTCGACGGCCCCAAGGCAGGCGAGGTCCTTGTCGAGATCATGGCGACCGGGATCTGCCACACCGACGCCTACACGCTCGACGGGCTGGACAGCGAGGGGCTGTTCCCGAGCGTGCTGGGCCACGAAGGTGCGGGGATCGTGCGCGAGATCGGACCGGGCGTCACCTCGGTCAAGCCAGGGGACCATGTGATCCCGCTTTACACTCCCGAATGCCGCCAATGTAAGTCGTGTCTCTCGGGTAAGACCAACCTCTGCACCGCGATCCGCGCGACCCAGGGGCAGGGCCTGATGCCCGACGGAACCAGCCGCTTCTCCTACAAGGGGCAGACGATCTTCCATTACATGGGCTGCTCGACCTTTTCGAACTTCACTGTTCTCCCCGAGATCGCCGTCGCGAAGATCCGCGAGGACGCGCCGTTCCAGACCAGCTGCTATATAGGCTGCGGGGTGACCACCGGGGTCGGCGCGGTGATCAATACGGCCAAGGTCCAAGTCGGCGACAATGTCGTGGTCTTCGGCCTCGGCGGGATCGGGCTCAATGTGCTGCAGGGCGCGCGGCTGGCCGGCGCAAGCAAGATCGTCGGGGTCGACATCAACCCCGCCCGCGAGGAATGGGGCAGCCGCTTCGGCATGACCGACTTCCTCAATTCCAAAGGGATGAGCCGCGAGGAGGTTGTCGCTGCGGTGGTCGCGCTGACCGACGGCGGGGCCGACTACACCTTCGACGCGACCGGCAACACCGAGGTCATGCGCACCGCGCTCGAGGCCTGCCATCGCGGCTGGGGTACCTCGATCGTGATCGGCGTGGCCGAGGCGGGTAAGGAGATCTCGACCCGGCCGTTCCAGTTAGTCACGGGGCGCAACTGGCGCGGCACGGCCTTCGGCGGGGCCAAGGGCCGCACCGACGTGCCCAAGATTGTCGATATGTACATGACCGGCAAGATCGAGATTGATCCGATGATCACCCACGTCATGGGCCTGGAGGAGATCAACACCGCCTTCGACCTGATGCACGCGGGCGAGTCTATCCGCTCCGTGGTGGTCTACTGATGGAGCAGGTCTCCGCCTGGCGGAGCCACGGCGGCTTACAGGGCGTCTACACCCACATGTCGGCCGAGACGGGCACGCCGATGACCTTTTCGGTCTTCGTGCCCGATCATGCGCTTGGCGCGACGCTGCCGGTGCTGTGGTTCCTCTCGGGGCTGACCTGCACCCACGCCAATGTCACCGAAAAGGGCGAATATCGCGCCGCCTGCGCCGAGGCGGGGGTCATCTTCATCGCACCCGACACGTCACCACGCGGTGACGAGGTGGC
>JANPPM010000171.1:0-5632 GCA_031428495.1 Novosphingobium sp. | reverse complement strand
GCAATTGAAGCCGCAGTAAAGGGTTGATCCGATGCTTGCACTCTATGGCCACCCGTTCTCATCCTACACCTGGAAGGCACTCATCGCGCTCTATGCCAATGAGACGCCCTTCGAATTCCGCATGGTCGATGGCGATCATCCCGAACATGCCGAAACGGTCCAGCATGCCTCGCCGCAGGGCAAGTTTCCGGTGCTCAGCGCTGACGATAACCTGATCTTTGAGGCGACGACGATCATCGAATATCTCGGCGAGCATCATCCCGGACCCGAGCAACTGATACCGCTCGATCCCGACGCAGCGATTGCCATGCGGATGCTCGACCGGGTGTTCGACAACTATGTGATGAACGTGATGCAAGTGGTCGTCGATGAATACATCGCCAATCCGCACACGCCCGATCTCGTCAAGATTGAGGGCGTGCGCGTCAAGCTGCGGCGGACATACGATTGGCTCGAGGGCTGGCTCGAATTCTACCCGTACACAGACCAGATCACGCTGATCGAATGCGCTGCTGCGCCCTCGCTGTTCTATGCTGATTGGGTCGAGCAGATCGGAGAGGAATACCCGCGCCTTTCATCATGGCGCACACATCTCAACGCCCTGCCCGCAGTCGCGCGCTGCATCGAAGACGCGCGGCCCTACCGTTCATTTTTCCCGCTCGGCGCGCCTGACCGGGATTGAAGGGAGACGCCACGATGACCGCTCAACTCAATCACACAATTGTCTGGTGTAGCGACAAGGCCCGCTCTTCTGCCTACCTTTGTGCTGTGCTGGGACTGGCCGAAGCCAAGCCGTTCTCGCAATTTCTCGTCGCCGAACTCGGCAACGGCGTTTCACTGGATTTCATGGAGAAGGAAGGCGCAATCGCACGGCAACACTATGCCTTCCTCGTCTCTGACGACACTTTCGATGCAGGGTTCGCCCTGATCGGTGACCGGGGGCAACACTTCTGGGCCGACCCTGCACAAAGCAAACCGGGTGAGATCAATCGGCACTGGGGCGGTCGCGGCGTCTATTTTGAGGACCCCGATGGCCACCTGCTGGAAATGATCACCAAGCCCTATGGATCGGAGGACGACCTGTGACCGATAACGCCCATGAACTCTCGATAACCCGCTTCATTGCCGCTCCGCCCGAGAAAGTCTGGCACGTGATGACCGAGCGGCAGGAGGAGTGGTGGTGCCCGCTGCCCTGGCGTGCCAAAATCGACCGGCAAGACCGCCGCGCGGGCGGCGTCTGCAACATGACCTTCTTCGGCCCCGATGGCGAAGAAAGCCCGCAGAACGGCGTCTATCTGGCGTATGAAGAAGGCCGCCGCTTCGTCACCACCGATGCCTTCACTGAGGATTTCATGCCGTCCGGCCCTTTCATGATCGGTATCTGGGAAATCAATCCCGAAGGAGACGGCACCCGCTACACCGGGCGCGCCCGTCACTGGACCGAAGAGGCCTGCAAACAGCACGACGAAATGGGCTTCGCGGAAGGCTGGGGCGGCTGCGCCGATCAATTGAAGGCACTGTGCGAACAAAACTAGAGCAGAGTTTGTTTAATCTGAATCACCGTTTGTGGTGAGGAAAGACAGACCCCGGACTTGATCGGGGGAAGGCCCGTCTCGAACCACCAGGCACCGCGCCGGGTCCTTCGAGACGGCCTTTCAGCCTGCGGCTTCACGGTCTCCTCAGGACGAATGGATTTTGGTCAGATTAAACGCAATTTGCTCTAGCCAAACGCATAAGCACGCCTCAGCATCTGATAGGCCTCTACCACCCCTTGCAACTGCGCTTCATAGCTCCGGTCGCCGCCGTTTCTGTCGGGATGATAGCGCCGCACCAGCTCTGAATAGCGCGTCCGCAAGGCACGCCGGTCGGCATCCAGCGGCAGGCCCAACACTTCCAGGGCGCGGCGTTCCTCGGCACTGACCAGCCGCCCATCCTGCCGTTCAGCGGGCCTGCGCATTCGCGCCCGCGCCGCAATCGCATCGAGCGGATCGGCGAAATCACCCCAGCGCGGCGCGCCGTCGATCCCGGCCGTGGGAGAAAAAGCACGGGTTTCCCGGTCCCAGCCATGGATAGGAGACTGCGCCCGCAGAATTTCCTCCGAACTCATCCCCGCAAAGTAATCGTAGCCCGCATTGAATACGCGAACATGGTCGAGGCAGAACCAGCGATAGTCGCCCGGCCCATCAAATCCGGGTGTGCGCCACCCCGGCGCGCGGAATTCGCCCAGCTCGCAGCAGGCAGGCCAGTCGCACTGGCGCCCGCGCGCCTCGTGGCGGCCATGAAATCGGGAGTGAGTCACGGACTTCCACATGGCGACGGATCGGCTAGAAGGGAAGCTATGACCGGACCCCTCGCCCAAGAAATCACCCAGTTGCTCACCGCAGCCTTCACCCCCACCCGGCTGGAGGTAATCAACGATTCCGCGCGCCATCACGGCCACAGCGGCGACGATGGCAGCGGCGAATCGCATTTCACCGTCGAGATCGAAAGCGCTGCTTTCGCCGGATCATCACGCCTCCAGCGCCAACGACTGGTCAACGCCGCACTGGGAGATATTCCTGGCCAGCGCGTGCATGCCCTCGCAATCAAGGCGAGCGCGCCGGGCGAGTGAGCGAGGTTCAGCCAGCACCGCTGACCAGACGCTTGCGCCGGGCGGCGCGTGTCGTGCTGCTCTGCCCCGCCAACCGAGTGTTGCTGTTCCGCTTCACGCCTGATGGCTTCGCGCCTTTCTGGATCTTGCCCGGCGGCGAGTGCGAAGAGGGCGAGGATTATAGTTCAGCAGCCCGGCGAGAACTGCTTGAGGAAACAGGCATTACAGCCGCGCCGCAGCTGATGAACCACATCAAGCAATCGGAATACGAATACCTTGGCGAGCCGGTGCGGTCAGTCGAACATTTCTTCCACTGCCGCGCGGTGAACACCGCAATCGATACCAGCCAGCACACCGAAATCGAACGCGCGATGATGCTCGATCACCGCTGGTTTGCGCTCGACGAATTGGCAGACTGGCCCGAGACTATCTGGCCGCGAGATCTGGCTGAGCTGGCGCAAAGGCTCTTTGGTTCTGCTGTTGGCGGCTAACCGTCAGACCCGCCATTCGAGCCAGGCCCCATGCGCATGCGCCGCTGCGAGCAATGCCTCATCGCCCCCACCCGGCCAATATCGCACTGACAATCCGTGATTTAGCAAGGTACGGTTACCCTCCAGCGCGATCCACGCCAGCGGGCGTTTTGAAGTCGCCCGAGCGCCCGCAGCCGCCATTGCCGCAGTGATCCGCGCCTGCTGATCGGCGGGCACATATTGCCAGACAATCGAATGCATCAGCACCCTCGTCGTCCCTGACGCCTGGGGCTTTGCCAATTCAACCTCGACAAAATCGGCGGCATTCATCGCCGCCAGATCGGGCGGCGCAATTTTCGCAGCCGCAATCGCCGCCTTCAGCCGGGCAAAGCGCACAGTATGTTCGGGCCATATATAGGCCTTCAGCCGCAGCGCCTGCGCCGCATCGGTCAAATCTACTGGCGCAACATCGCAGCCTTTCAGCGAGGCGAAGACAATGTGCCGATCCGGTGGCGATGCCCCGCGCCATTCGGGCGTAAAGTGCATAACCGCATTTTCGGGCCCGACCTGCACCCCGCCCAGATCGTAAAAATAGCGGTCGATCATCAGGTTGATGCCCGCGCTTGAGCCTATTTCAAGGCACTCGAAACGCGGCGGCATGCCCTGCTCCGCCAGCCACAGCATGGCCGCGATAAAACTTGAGGAACGCCCCGCCTCATTTGTCTGCGGCGGTCCATCCAGCCAAGGTAGTAAGTCCGCCTCATGTTTGCGAACCACTTCTGCGACAATTGCGGCATCATCCGCCGGGGTATCCACATAGATCGGCGCTAGTTCCGGCGCATCGCCCGACAGGTGCAGCGCATGAAGCCCGCCCGCCGAGCGCAGCGGCACTGCATCGCCCAGCGGCGCGCCCCGCCAATCGCGGATGCGGGCAATAAACGGTCCCGCCGCAGGCTCATCGAGCAATGCGGCAATCGCAGCGACAATGCGCGCCGTCACCGGCGAATCGTTGGCCCGGCAATAGGCAACCTGATTGGCATAGGCCTCGCGTATCGAACTGGTTGCGCCGATCACAGACTTGCCATCCATCGCCATGTTGCCCTTTCGCGCCGTGCCGCCTAATGCGCCCGGCTATGCCCAACCCGCTAATCTTCGCCGTGCCCAAAGGGCGCATCCTCGACGAGGCGCTGCCCATGATGGCGCGCGCAGGCGTGGTGCCCGAAGCAGGCTTTCACGACAAGGCCAACCGCGCGCTCTCGTTTGACTGCGAAGACACGCAGATGCGGCTCATCCGCGTGCGTGCCTTCGATGTCGCAACCTTCGTCGCCCACGGCGCGGCGCAGGTCGGCATCGTCGGGTCGGACGTGGTCGAGGAATTCGCCTATGCCGACCTCTATGCCCCGGTCGATCTCGCCTTTGGCCGCTGCCGCCTGTCGGTTGCAGAACCAGCCGGGAACGCAGGCCACGGCGGGGTCAGCCATCTGCGCGTCGCCAGCAAATATCCCAATCTCACCCGTCGCCATTATGAGCGGCAGGGCATTCAGGCCGAAGTCGTCAAGCTGAATGGCGCGATGGAACTCGCCCCCGGACTTGGCCTCGCCAGCCGGATTGTCGACCTGATCGAGACCGGGCGAACGCTGAAGGATAATGGCTTGGTCGAAACCGACACGATCCTGCATGTTTCCGCGCGCCTGATCGTCAACCGCGCTGCGCTCAAGACCGATGACCGCGTCGCCGCATTGGTCGAGCGATTTCGGGCGCTGGTTGATGCCGGGGTGACCGCGTGACCCTGCGACTGAACTCATCAGAACCCGGCTTTGCGGCAGCGTTCAAGCGGCTGGTGGGCGACCGGCGCGAGAGCGACGACGATGTTGCGCGCAATGTTGCGCTGATCCTCAAGGACGTCCGCAATCGCGGCGACAAGGCGCTGGCCGAATATACCGCGCGCTGGGACGATCACGAGCTGAACACCGAGGCCGACTGGCGCATTTCGCTAGAAGACTGCCGCGAGGCCTTCGACGCGCTGCAACCCGATCTGCGCGCCGCGCTGGAACTCGCCGCCCAGCGCATCCGCGCCTATCACGAAGCGCAGTTGCCCGAAGATCGTGATTACCGCGATGCCGCCGGGGTGCGGCTCGGCGCTATCTGGCGGCCGGTTGATGCCGCAGGGCTGTATATTCCGGGGGGGCGGGCAAGCTATCCATCCTCGCTGCTAATGAATGCGATCCCGGCCAAGGTGGCGGGCGTCGGGCGGCTCGTCGTGGTGACGCCGACGCCGGGCGGCGCGGTGAACCAACTGGTACTGGCCGCCGCGCATCTTGCCGGGGTCGATGAAGTCTGGCGCGTGGGCGGCGCACAAGCGGTGGCCGCGCTCGCCTATGGCACAGACCGGATTGCGCCGGTCGATGTGGTCACTGGTCCCGGTAACGCCTGGGTCGCCGAGGCCAAGCGCCAGCTTTACGGTGTAGTTGGCATCGATATGGTCGCAGGGCCGAGCGAAATTCTGGTTATCGCCGACGGGCAGAACGATCCCGAATGGATCGCCGCTGACCTGCTCAGCCAGGCCGAACAC
>JANPPM010000170.1:0-9887 GCA_031428495.1 Novosphingobium sp. | reverse complement strand
TCGTCGAGCTTGACCGACAGATAATCGCGGCCTTCGTTCGAGCTCGACGATCCCAGCTTCACCGCTCCGATCTTCGCCAACCTGTTCGACGACGAAGACGGCAAGACCTTCAACCTCATCTGGTCGCGCGCCCGCAAGTCCAACGGGGACTGAGGCCGCCAATCACACCCCGCCCGGCGCTGCCGGGCGGGGCATCGGCATTCTTTTGGTAGGGCTCAGGACTGAGGTCGCTTCAGAAGTTCAACCGGGTCCACCCCGAAGACCGCCGCCACCCGCTCGATCACATCGATCGTCGCGCCATAGACGCAGCGCTCGAGCGAACTCACATAGGTGCGGTCGATGCCAGCCCGATGAGCAAGCTCCTCCTGCGACAGCCCCTGAGCCTGCCGGAATGCCTTCAGATTTTGCGCCAGAACCTCTCGAAGTTTCATCCTCGGGAGAAAGCGACCTTGTAGAGAATTCAACCACGGAGTATTCTCTACAAATCACCAAGATTGGCACGAACCAGGGTGCCCCTTGGCGTGACTAACAAAACTGCAAGCATTGCGGAGTATTTGAGAAGGCAAGGTGGCGGAGAAAAGTTGGCGCATTGTCGCCAGCTCAATCCAGATCGCCGTAGTCGGGTCTGTTTGAATACCATGCGCGCGGAGATGCTTTGCCAGGCATCATCCCATGAGACGACGCCTGTCATAGCCGGGCGGGTAGGTGAATGCCAAGCCGGAGTGCCGCGACGGACGATGTGATCGCGGCAATCGCGAGCCAAACAGCCCGCTCGCCCAACTCGCAGCCAGTGACGAGCCGTTTAGCATGAGCGGCACCAGACCGCGGGCTTGGTGCTTTTATTCACGGCGTACAGCGCCGTGGCATCCTGACGAGATCGGGCGCACACGATTGCGCGGCGATCATGCCGAGGCTCTTGCCAGATTGATACCCATTCTTGGCTGCGGCGAGGAGGCGGCTGCGCTGGCGTTCGATGGGCTGGCACGCGCCAGCAAGGGCCGTCCATTCCTGTCCGCCACGCTTCAACTGATCGCCGCCGAAGAGCGCGTCCACGATGGCCTGATGCACGGACTTGCGGACGCGCTGCCGCATATCTCTGCTGAAGCGGCACAAAGGGCCGCCCGCCGATTGCATATCCGCCTTGGAACCGGCGGCGCGGAACTGCATCTGGCGAAAATCGCGGCGCTTGATGCTGCGGTCTGCACAGTTCTGAGCCGCCTGCTCCGGACCGGCCTGCCGATAGCGCAGGACACACTGGCCAGTCGCACGCTTGGCCGGATCCGTCGTGATGAGGCGCGGCACGTTGCGCTTTCACGCTCGCTGGTGCTGGACAGCGGAGTGACCGGGCGCCTGCGCGAGGTTGCTGCGGAAACGCGGGTCGCACTGGCCGGCGTCCTGATGATCGAGGCCGATGCCTTCGAGGTGCTGCAGGTCGATCCCGCCAAATTGGAGCGCGATGTCAGCCGCCTGCCCGATGGCCTGTTTGCGGCATGACCACCCCTGCCCCGGTCCATCCGCCCTGGTACTCGCAGGGAAGGGTTTCGGTGCTCGGCACTGGCTCCGCCCTGCCGGGTGAGGCCATCGATACCGACGCGCTTATCACCATGCTGGAGGCGCGCTTCGGGCTGATGCGGGGCCGCGAGGCGCGCGCAATCGGGCGGCGGCTGGGGATCAGTCGTCGCCACATCTGCCGGGCTTTCGACGCGGCCACCGAAGAGCCGCGCGCGGGGCAATCCAATCCTGAACTTTGCGCGCAGGCGCTGCGCTTTGCCTTGGCCGATGCCGGGCTTGAGCCTGCCGATCTTGGCTATGTGATCGGGCATACGACCACCCCGGCGCAGTTGCTGCCCGGCAATGTTGCATTGGTAGCCGATGAGCTGGGTTATGGTGGCCCGCATCTGGAATTGCGGCAGGCCTGCACCGGCTTTGCCAATGCGCTAATGATCGCCTTCGGGCTGCTGGCCCAGCCTGGGGCGCGACCAGTTGCCTTGGTCGGGTCAGAAACCGGATCGCTGTTCTTTGACCCCGCAAGAGTCGCCGATGACAGCGGCCAGCTCGTCAATCTGGTGCAAATGGGCGACGCTGCCGCAGCGGTCATCATCGGACCGCCGGGTGCGGCCGCAGACACAATTAGCGCGGCTTGGTTTGGCGCAATCGGTCTGGGGCGCCGCCCTGGCTTGCAACTGCATCACGGCAGGCGCGAGTTTGACCATGATTTCGCGGCGATACTTGCGGGCGGGGGCATGTTGTTCGATGCCGGGCGTGCCGCAGCCGAGGTGCAGGGCTGCCCACTCTCGGCGGCCGACATCATCATTCCCCATCAGGTCAATGGCGGGATAGGCAAAGCCCTTTCCCGGCATTTCAATTGCTCGGAGGGTCAGTTTTTCGTCAATGCGGACAGCGTCGGCAACACAGGCTCCGCTGCTATCTGGCTGGCGCTCGATCAGGTGCGAAAAGGAGGTCTGAAGGCTGGAAGCCGCGTGCTGGCACTGGGCGCAGAGGCGACCAAATACATGTACGGTGGCTTTGCCTATGATCACGGCTGAACCGCTGATCGACGCGGTGGGGCTTGGCAAGTCCTATGCCGGGCGGGCGGTCGTCGAGGATGTGACCCTGCGGCTTGTCCCCGGCGCGATCGTCGGACTGGTCGGGGCCAACGGCGGCGGCAAAACCACGACGCTGCGGATGATCGCTGGTCTGCTGCGGCCCGATACCGGACAAGCCACGGTGTTGGGCGAGGATATCCGCAAGCCGGGCGGCAATCGCCGTGCGCGCATCGGCTACATGACGCAGCGGCTGGCGCTTTATGCGGATTTGACCGTGCTGGAGAACCTCCGCTTCCGCGCCGCCGTCTATGGCGTGGCTGAACCAGAGGCGCGGATCGGCGAAATTGCGCAGTTTTGCGGCATCGGCGGCGTTCTCGAGCAGCGCTTCGGCACGCTTTCGGGCGGATGGGCCCGGCGGGTGGAATTTGCCGCGACCGCGCTTCACGCGCCGCCGCTGTTATTGCTGGACGAGCCAACCGCCGGGCTCGATCCCGCGACCCGCCAAGACATCTGGCATTGGCTGGAACAGCTTGCCGCTCAGGGCCACGCCATCGTTCTGGCAACTCATGATTTGACCGAGGCAGAGCGCCTGCCCAGCATTGTCCTGTATCATCAGGGACGCGCATCTGCGGCTATGCCGCCCGCCAGTCTCATCGCCGCGCGCGGCACCCGGACGCTTGAGGAAGCAGTCATCGCCCATGCAAGGGGTTTGGCGGCATGAGCGCGCTGCGCAGAATCGGCGCAGTTGCGCGGGTTGAAGTGCTGCGCCTGCTCAGGTCGCGGATGACCCTTACATTGCTGCTGATCGTCCCGGCGCTGCAAGTGCTGCTGTTCGGCTATGCGATCCGGCCAACCGCCAGCACGGTCAGCGTCGCCGTGGCTGCGCCAAGCCAGACCAATGCGAAAACGCTCGCCGATGCGCTTTCGCAGCAGCCCGGCTTGCGGATCGTCGCCCGCGAATTGCCGCCGGGCGGCGCTGAGGATCAGGTGCGCCGCGAGCAAGCGCTGATCGGCATCGAGGTTCCCGAATTGCGCGGGTTCGGCGAACTTGGTTTTGTGCAAAAGCCGCTGCGGATCATCGTCGATGCGGCCAATCCCGCACTCACGGCGGCGGCGGTACCGCGCATCGAAGCTGCCTATTGGCATGAAATCGCGGTCAGGGCCGAGGCGGAGAGCAACGGACCGCCGCTGAAGATCGAACTGCTCCACAACCCAGACAGTCGCGCTGACTGGGCCTTCCTGCCCGCGCTCGCAGGGGTCACGGTGATGATCAGCATGATCATGCTCGGCAGTCTGGGCCAAGCGCGTGAACGCGAGGGCGGAACCTGGGAAGCCCTGCTGGTTATGCCGGTTAGCGCCTTGGAAGGCCTGCTGGGCAAGCTGCTGCCCTATGTGCTGCTCGGCACCTTGCAGGGCGTCTCGGTGCTGGCTGTGGGGATTGCCCTGTTTGATCTGCCGGTGCGGGGAAGCCTCACCGCACTGATCCTCCTCCTGCCACTGTTCGCGGCGGCGCATCTGGTGCTCGGACATGCTATCTCCGCGCGCGCAGAGAGCCAATTGGCGGCCTTGCAGGGTGCGGTGGCATTTTACTTACCGGCCATGCTGCTGTCGGGCTTTCTCTATCCGTTCGAGACCCTTCCGCGCTGGGCGCAGGTGATCGGCAATGGCTTTCCCCTCACCCATTTCATTGCCGCAGCGCAGGGTGCCACGCTGCGCGGAACCGGGGCTGCAGCGGTGATCAGCGCCGGATTGCCGATGCTAGGCTTTCTGGGTCTTGCGACTGCACTGTCGCTGTTTGTGCGCAGCCGCCGCCTTGAATGACAGCGCCAAGTGTAACCAATTGGCCGCAGCGCGCGAACACCATGCTGAAACTTCCCTGAGGACAGACCCATGATCACGCTTCGCAAATTTGCCATGGCCATCGCGCTCACCCTGGCCCCGGCCACATCTGCACTGGCCGCCGAAACACGCGCCTATGATGACGCCGCCTTTGCTGCGGCACAGGCACAAGGCCGCCCTATCCTGATCGACGTCAAGGCGTGGTGGTGCCCGGTCTGCTCGTCGCAGGGACGCTCGATCAGGCAGCTGACGACCTCGCCCGATTACAACAGCCTCGTCATTTTCAACGTCAACTATGACAAGCAGAAGCAGGTCTTGCGGCGGTTTTCCGTCACCCGGCAGGCGACGCTGATCGGCTTCAAGGGCACCCGCCAGACCGGACGGCTCGATTTCGTGACCGACCGGGCGCAGATCGGCACCCTGCTCGCCTCGACCCTGCGTTAAGCCGATGACCGATGCCCTGAACCCGGCGCTGGCCTATGTCGCCGGGGCATTGACCATACTCTCGCCCTGCGTGCTGCCGCTGGTGCCAGTGGTGATGAGCACCGCAGCGCGCAGCAGCCGCTGGGGCCCGCTTGCGCTCAGCGCTGGGCTGGTCGGCTCTTTCACCGTGGTCGGCTTTGCCGTCGCCACACTGGGCGCAGCGGCCGGGTCCGACGGCGAAGGCGTGCGCATGTTTGGCGCGGTCCTGCTTGCGCTCGGCGGACTGGTATTGCTGGTCCCCGCCCTGCAGGCCCGATTGACCCTGCTGGCAACCCCGCTGGCCAATTGGGCGGGGCGCCGCCAGCGAGGCCTTGAGCGTTTCGGGCTGGCCGGTCAGGCAATGGTCGGCGTGCTGCTGGGTCTGGTCTGGAGCCCCTGCGTCGGGCCGACGCTGGGCGCGGCAACCGTGCTGGCATCCCAGGGCGAGAATTTGGCGCAAGTGGCACTGGTCATGGCGACCTTCGGCCTTGGCATTGCCTCGGTCCTGCTGGTCATCGCATTTGCCACGCGCGGGCTCCTGTTGCGCTGGCGCGGCACGATGATGGGCACCGGCCAGCGCGGCAAGCATGTGCTCGGGGGCATCTTGCTGGTGGTCGGGATCATGATCCTGACCGGGCTGGACCGGGTGATCGAGGGCGTGCTGGTGACCGCCTCGCCCGACTGGCTGGTCGATCTGACGACGCGGTATTAAGGCGCAAGCCGCGACAGCAGTCCATCCTGCAACCATTGCCCCAGCCAGCCGCCGATCTGCGCCACTGCCGCCTCCGACCCGGCACCTTTGGCCAGTTCAGCACAGACCGCACCGAACGGAACACCTGCGGCAAGCGCAGTCAGCGCAGCGGCTTCGGCTTGATCCAGCAGACGAAAGTGCAGGGAAAGATCCTTGCGCCAGACGATCAGCGTGAGCGGCTGTGGCAGCAGCATAGGTTCCGGCGCTGCGGTGCCCTCCTGCAAGCCCAGCCACAGCGCCGTGCAGGCCGTGCGGACCGTCCGCACGGCAAAGCTGGTGACGAATTCCAGCTGCATGTTCTCCCAATCACCCTCCGCCATCGGCCCGGACAGCAAAGCGGCGGGATCAAGCAACGGGCAATCGGGCGCGGCAAAGGCTTGGCTCATGTGCCATTCCAGCCAAGCCAGCTCGCCAACTTCGGGATCACCCGCGAACAGCCCGGCGAGTGTCTCGCTGAACCCGGCACCGTAAGCGTCAAGCGTCCAGCTGGCCGGCGGGTTGAGGATGATGTGGTGGCAAGCTGCGGCCTCGAAAGCCTCCTCGCCCGCCCATTGCCGGGTGTGCGCATAGCCTTCCTGCAGCGCAGCCAGCAGGCGCGCACGATAGGCGCTGTGATATATTGTCAGGCCGGGGTCAGCCTCAGCTTCGTCCGCCAGCAAGTGCTCGCGCAGGCCGCGCTGGAGTTCCAGCAGGCTCATGCCGCGACACCCTGCGCAAGTCCCGCAACCGCGCGCGCCTGCCCCAGTTCGGCCAGCAGATCGTCCAGCGGCGGGATCGCGTCATCGCGCTCGATCATGGTTGCGGCATGGCCAAAGCGCTCGCAGGTAAGGCCATAGAGGCGCCAGACTGCGTCGCAGACCGGCGTGTCATGGGTGTCGATCAGCATCGCCTCGCCCTGGCTGTGCCCGGCAAGATGGATCTGGCGAACGCGCTCTGCGGGAATGCCGCGCAGGAAAGCCTCGGGATCAAATCCGTGGTTGCTGCCGCTCACATAGATGTTGTTGATGTCGAGCAGCAGATAGCAGCCGGTGCGGGCGCAGACTTCGGCGAGAAATTCCCATTCGGTATAGTCTGCACCGCCAAAGGCGAGGTAACTGGACGGATTTTCCAGCAGCAAAGGGCGCTCCAGCACATCCTGCGCGAACGCCAGATTGGCGCAAACGACATCCAGCGCTTCCTCGATATAGGGCAGCGGCAGCAGGTCATGCGAATTGAAATGGTCAACGCCAGTCCAGCACAGATGATCGGACACCCACAGCGGGCGAACCCGGTCGGCCAGCGCCTTGAGGTGGTTCAGATAGTCGCGGTTTAGCCCCTGCGCAGCGCCGATCGACATTGACACGCCGTGCATCGCCACAGGATGCCGCTCACGTACGGCATCGAGCGTATGCAAAGGACGTCCGCCCGCTGCCATGAAGTTTTCCGAGATGATCTCGACAAAATCTACCGGAACCTCGCGCGACAGAAAGTCGGCGTAGTGTTCCTTGCGCAGGCCCAGGCCAAAGCCCGGCAGGGGAGTGATTTGTTCGGCCATGGAGTCTTTCCGACTTGGATTGCCCCACCCGGCAGGATGGGCCCCGCCGGGTGGGTCCGTGATCAGCCGATGTCGCCGATGGTGCCGCCGCGGCTAAGGCACGCGCCCGCAGCCAGCGCCTTGAAGCCATGACCCTTGCAGGCATTCATGCCCTTGCATTCCTGCATCGTGGTCTTGCAGTCGGACGAGCCCTTGCAGCTGTTGACGCCGTAGCAATGGACAGTGTCGTTCGATTGAAGCGCGCGCCCGGTGCTTCCTTCAGGTGGGGTGGCTGCGTTCGCCAGCGAGGCAACAGCAAACAGAGCAGCGGCGGCGGCAAGACCCGCGCCGGACTTGATGGGTGAAAACGGGATGGTAGCCATGGGAAGTTCTCCGATAGAAGGTGCGGTGCCGATGTGGCATCTCCCAATTCGCCCGCCCGCCGCCGGTGGTTACAGACAGGGTCAAGAAATTTTTCCGGTGCCCACAGTAACCGGGTAGCGCTTGCCAGCGAAACAGGATGCACAGGCCATGACATTGGCCTCGTGTTTCAGGTTCTGATCTTCACAGGAGCATCCTATGTCTCGCAAGCTTACCACCCCCGCCCTTACTGCCGCCCTGATTTCGGCTGTCTGTTCGGCCAGCGCCGTAGCCGCACAGTCCGGCAAAGGCGGCATGCGCCCGGCCATGGAAAAGTGCTATGGCGTTTCCTTGGCGGGCAAAAATGATTGTGCAGCGGGGCCAGGCACCAGCTGCGCCGGATCATCCACGCGCGATTATCAGGGCAATGCATGGAAGCTGGTTCCGGCCGGAACCTGCCTGACGATCCGCACACCGCGCGGCCCTGGCTCGCTGGCTCCCAAAGCCTGATCCCGTGACCGGCGCAATAGTTCATGGGTATGGCCGCGTGGTCGCTGCACTGGGCGGGCAAGTGCCCGAAGGTGTGGCGCTGCTGTTCGTGCGCATTGCGCTGGCGGGGGTTTTCTGGCGCTCCGGCCGTTCAAAGGTGACTGAGGGAAGCTGGCTTGAGATCAGCGATGCGACTTATGAACTGTTCCACACCGAATATTCCGGTGTCCCGCTTCCGCCTGAATTTGCAGCTATTGCGGCGACCGGTGCTGAACATCTGTTTCCCGCCCTGCTCTTAATCGGGCTGTTCACGCGGATGTCGGCGCTGGCGCTGCTTGGAATGACCCTGGTAATCCAGTTTTTCGTCTATCCTGACGCCTGGTGGCCAGTGCATGCCCTCTGGGTCGCACTTACACTGGTACTGATCGTCCGGGGTGGCGGGCTCTTTTCTTTCGACCACCCCCTCGGGAAAAGGGTCCGCCCATGATTGCCGATGAAGCAACACTGGCACGGCTGATGGCCATGGCGCAGTCCGGCGACCGCCAGGCCTATGCCGCGCTGCTGGAGGCCTGCCAGCGCTGGTTACGGCGATACTATGCGCGGCGTATTGGCCCGTGCCAGCTGGATGATCTGGTGCAGGACACCATGCTCTCGCTCCACCACAAGCGCGCCAGCTATGATCCGCAGCGCCCGTTCCTGCCCTGGCTGGCGGCCATCGCGCGCTATCGCTGGGTCGATCATCTTAGAAAGGTCTACAAGGCCGATGAAACCGAGTTGGACGAGAGTTTCGCCGGCGCTTCGGACGAGCCCGCAATCAGCGCGCGGATAAGCCTTGAACGGCTGCTCTCCCTGCTTCCCTCCGCCCAGGTCGCGGCCATCGAGATGGTCAAGATCGAGGGGCTGAGCGTCAGCGAAGCCGCAAAGGCATCCGGCCAGAGCGAATCGCTGATTAAGGTCAATATCCACCGGGGGCTGAAACGCCTGACCGCCATAATCGAGAAAGCCTGATGCCGATGCCCACCTCCACCGACACATTCATCGACAATCTGGTTTCGGAGCTGGAACCGGTGCGTCCGCTCTCGCAGGCGGGCGGCCTGTCCCGCGCCGCCATGGCCATATTGGCCGCCACCGTGATCGCAGCATTCGGCATCGGGCTGCGGCCAGACTTGCTGGCGGGCAAGCTGGACCCTGTTTTCCTGCTGTCCTCCGGGCTTTTCCTGCTGCTCACCTGCGCGGCATCGTTCAGCGTGATCCAGATGAGCCGTCCGCAGGTGGGCAACCACCAGACCGGCTGGCTGTGGGCGACCGCCATGGCCGCCCTGCTGCCTGCCAGCGCCCTGCTGACTGCGCTGGTTTCGCTCGCCAAGGGTAACACCATGGTGGTCGGCCTGTCCGGCTGGAACTGCATGGCGATGGGCGCCGCACTGGGCCTGATCCTTGCTGTGATGCTTACCGCATGGCTGCGGCGAGGCGCCCCGACATCGCCCCAACGGGCCGGGCTGTTGATCGGCATTGCTTCGGGCAGCGCAGGCATTTTCGCCTTTTCGTTACACTGCACTCATAATGACATTGGCCATATCGGCCTGTGGCACGGGCTGGCGGTAGCAGTGAATGCGGGCCTCGGCAGGCTGGTTATACCGTCCGCGATCAAGTGGTAACACATTGCTGAGCGCTCCCACGCAACTATTGAACATACCCTTGCGCATTAAGCGTCATCTGCCTAACCGTCGATCAGCACCGACGCGGTGCAGCGCGAGGGGTGACCATGCTGACCAAGGGCGATGACTATCCGATCCATCAGACCCCGGATCCGATTGCCTTTTCCGGCACTGACCGCAATTTCTACGATCGCTATTTCTTCAACGGATACAGCCGTGACGGCGCGGTCTATTTCGGGGCGGCCCTGGGCGTCTATCCGCATCTCAAT
>JANPPM010000169.1:0-10467 GCA_031428495.1 Novosphingobium sp. | reverse complement strand
AGGCGGAATTAGCGCGGAGGGCTTGATTTGCGCCGCGTTTGCGGGGAAATGCAGTGCCTATGACCGCACGCATCTTTCAACGCCCGAAAAACGCCATGCAATCGGGCAAAGCGCTCACCGACCAGTGGGTGCTCGAATTCGCCCCGTCCGAGGCGCGCCGCGCCGACCCGCTGATGGGCTGGACCGGATCGGGCGATACGCAAGTGCAGGTAGTGCTGAAATTTGGCAGTTGCGATGAGGCACAGGCCTATGCCGCGCGGCATGGGATTGCTGCGCGGGTGCAGGTCACCCCACCTAAAAATCTGAAATTGCAGGCCTACGCCGACAATTTCCGCTGAGCGCGGCAGTTATTGCCGCAGCGTCAGCCGACCCTGTTCGTAAGCGGCGCGGCAATCGGTGGCGTCATGCTGGATATCGGAATCGAGCAGCGGCGTCGTGGTCATGCCGGCACCTGTGAAACGCTTATCGTCGCACTCACCGTCCTTGGCATATTTGCTCGAATCATTGCCCCACTGGATGCGACTGGAATCGCGCGTCGTCGTCGAAGTGCTGCTTGATGACAGCGCAGGGCGCCCGTTGCGGTGCCCACCCAGATAGCGAAGCCGGTTTGCGTTAAACGCCGCGCGGCAATCAGTTGCATCGTGCAGGATGTCGCTGTCGATCAGCAGCGTTGCCGACATTCCCGCACCATCGAAGCGCATATCATCGCATTCACCGTCCTTGGCGAACTGGCTGGCGTCGTCGCCGAAATTAGGTGGACCGTCAGCCGCCTGGACGGGAACGGCGAGTGCCATCAGTGCGGCGCTGGCGAAAACGTGAATGATCGACTTGCTCATCTTAGATGCCCCCTCAAGAATCGAATGCATCGCGAATGCCAAATTCACCTCCAAGTTTCAACGTATCGTCCATGAAATGCTTGCGGTTTTCCAACCTCATCGCCATAGGCGCGAACGGGAGTCGGGTGGACGTTTGCGTTCGCCAACTTGGTCAGGTCCGGAAGGAAGCAGCCACAACGAATTGCGGCGGGTCGCCCGGCTCCTTCCATATACCCCGATGCTTCCCATGTAATCGGGGCCTCCTTTTTTCCTGACTTTCGCTCCACGAGGCTCTAAGTTTCTGCTGATGGGCGATTCCTCTGACATTTTTGGCGATGAACCAGAGCAGGGTGAAGCCGCGCCCAGCGCCGCCGAACTGGAGGCAGCTGGTCAATCCGCGATGTTTGGCAGCGATCCAGTGCCTGCACCGCCGGTCTTTGCTGCAACCGTATCTAATCAGCCCTACCGTGTGCTCGCGCGCAAATACCGCCCACAAACATTCGCCCAGCTGATCGGGCAGGACGCGATGGTGCAGACGCTGGCCAATGCAATCAAGCGCGAGCGGCTGGCACACGCCTTTCTTATGACTGGCGTGCGCGGGGTGGGCAAAACGTCAACCGCGCGGCTGATTGCCAAGGCGCTCAATTGCATCGGGCCGGATGGCACGGGCGGGCCGACGATTGACCCCTGCGGTTTGTGCGAGCCTTGCGTGGCAATTGCCGAGGGGCGGCACATTGATGTCATCGAAATGGACGCCGCGAGCCATACCGGCGTCGATGACGTTCGTGAGATCATCGAGGCGGTGCGCTATGCAGCGGTATCGGCGCGCTACAAGATCTACATCATCGACGAAGTTCACATGCTGTCGCGCAATGCCTTCAACGCTTTGCTCAAGACGCTTGAAGAACCGCCTGCCCACGTCAAATTCCTGTTCGCCACCACCGAGGCTGACAAGCTGCCGGTGACTGTGCTCTCACGCTGTCAGCGTTTTGACCTGCGCCGCATCACCGCGCCTGCGCTGGCGGAGCACTTCGGCGGGATTTGTCTTGCCGAGGGTGTGACCGCTGAGGCCGAGGCCCTTGCTATGATCGCCGCCGCTGCCGAAGGTTCCGTGCGTGACGGGCTGTCGATCCTCGATCAGGCGATTGCCCATGCCGATCTGGGCGGTGACGGTCAGGTGACCGCCGCAAAGGTTCAGGATATGCTGGGCCTCGCCGACAAGAGCCTGCAGCGCCGCCTCTATGCCGCGATGCTTGCGGGCGAAGGGGCCGATCTGCTGGCACTGGTAGCGCAGCAATTTGCCTTGGGCGTTGAACCGCTGGCGCTGCTGCGCGGGGCAATGGAGCTGACCCACCGCGCCGCTGTGGCGCAGTTGGGGCAGGGCGCACCCGATGCCGTGTCTGCCGAAGAGCGCGAGGCTATCGAGGGCTGGGCCAAGGGGCTGTCTGCGGGCCAGTTGCACCGGTTGTGGCAGCTGCTGCTCAAGGGGTATGAGGAAGTCCGCATGGCCCCCGATCCGCTGGTCGCCGCGCAGATGGCGCTGCTGCGGGTGATGCACGCTTCGGACATGCCTGATCCCGGAACGCTGGCGAAGCAGCTGGAAGGCCTTGCCTCGCGTCCGGCAAGCGCCGCCCTAGTAGATAGTGGTGCTCCTGCTGCAGCTGGCAGCGACGCGCCGCCGTGGGCCGGACTGATCGAAGCGGTCAACCGCGCTGGGCAGCTCAGGGTTGGTCAGATCTTGCGGGATTGGGTGCGCGTGGTCGCGCTGACCAAGGGCGAGCTTAGCTATAGTCTGGTGCCCGGTTATTCGGGTGACCCATCCGCCGAGATCCGAGACGGCCTGCTAAAAGCAACCGGTGAGCGTTGGCAGGTCGAACTCACCACAGTAGAAGGTGCACCTGCACAGCGCGAGCTGGCCGAAGCCGAAGGGCTGGCCGAGGCCGCTGCGCTGCGCCGCGATCCGCTGGTCGAGGCGGCATTCGCTGCCTTTCCCGCTGCCGAATTTGTCGAACAGGACGACGCCGCGCCGCAAGGGCGCGGAACCCGTCAATGGAGCCGCAGTACATGAAATCGATGGAAGAGATGATCAAGGCCGCGCAGGCTGCCGCCGAGACCATTCAAAAGCAGATGACCGAAACGCAAGGCAAGCTTGATGGGATCGAGGTTGAGGGCCTGTCCGGTGGCGGACTGGTCAAGATGCGCTGCTCCGCCAAGGGCCGCGTTATCGGGGTTGCCATCGATGACAGCCTGATGGCCTTGTCTGAAAAGCCGATCCTCGAAGACCTAATCGCCGCCGCCTTTAATGATGCACGTGCCAAGGCGGATCAAGTGACGGGCGAGGAAATGGCCAAGGTCCAACAGGGCATGGGCCTGCCGCCGGGGTTCAAGCTGCCGTTTTGAAGACATCGTTGGGCTTACTTCCTCTCCCAGTCCGGGGAGAGGATACGAAGGCTTGGCGGCTTGACTGCCTAGCCGCAGTCGGAGAGGGGCATCTGCCCTTTCGACCAAGGACACCCCTCTCCCAGCTTCGCTAGCTCCTAGAGGAGCAAGCTGCGCTATCCTCTCCCCGCATGGGGAGAGGGGTAGGGGCTGTCAACCTTCCACAATCCTGCAACCTTGCCCCATTGCAGGGCGCAAGCACCGCCCCCATATCGTCGGCTACCAAACGAATTGGACGGCTCAGTGAAACTTCTCCCCCTGCTTCCCTTGCGCGATATTGTTGTTTTCCCCGGCATGGTGGTGCCGTTGTTCGTTGGCCGCGAAAAGTCGGTCGCGGCGCTTGAGTCGGCAATGACCGGCAACAAGGACATCTTCCTGCTGGCGCAGCTCGATCCGGGCTGTGATGATCCCGCCGAAGATGACCTCTATGATATGGGCGTGGTCGCCACAGTGCTTCAGCTGCTCAAGCTGCCTGACGGCACGGTTCGCGTGCTGGTCGAGGGGCAACAGCGCGCGCGGCTTGAATCGCTGCGCGAAGAGGGCGACTTGCTGGTCGCGCAGATCGAGGAGCTTGAGGTCGAGAGCGCTTCGGGCACTGAAGTTGCGGGCACGATGCGCAGTGTCGTCGAACAGTTCGGCGAATATGCCAAGCTCAACAAGAAGCTTTCGCAGGATGCCGGCGAACAGCTTGGCGAGATCGACGATGCCTCACGCCTCGCCGATGCGGTTGCGGCGCAGCTGACAACCAAGGTTGCCGACAAGCAGGCGCTGCTGACTGAAACCGATCCGCTCAAGCGGCTGGAGATGGTTTACAGTTTCATGGAGGGCGAGCTTGGCGTGCTCCAGGTCGAGCGCAAGATCCGCGGCCGGGTCAAGCGTCAGATGGAAAAGACCCAGCGCGAATATTATCTCAACGAACAGCTGAAAGCGATCCAGTCAGAGCTGGGCGGCGGCGACGGTGAAGAGCCCAACGAGATCGCCGAACTGCAGGCCAAGATCGACAAGTTGAAGCTGTCGAAGGAAGCGCGCGCCAAGGCCAATTCCGAAATCAAGAAGCTAAAATCTATGCAGCCGATGAGCGCCGAGGCGACCGTCATCCGCAATTACCTTGATGTGCTGCTCGGCCTGCCATGGGGCAAAAAGTCAAAGGTGAAGAAAGACATCGCGGGCGCGCAAGCGATCCTTGATGACGATCATTATGCACTTGAGAAGGTCAAGGACCGGATCGTTGAATACCTTGCGGTGCAGGCGCGGACCAACAAGTTGAAGGGGCCGATCCTGTGCCTCGTCGGCCCTCCTGGTGTCGGCAAGACCTCGCTGGGCAAGTCGATTGCGCGCGCCACGGGGCGTGAATTCGTGCGCCAGTCGCTCGGCGGCGTCCGTGACGAAGCCGAAATTCGCGGCCACCGGCGCACCTATATCGGCTCGCTGCCGGGCAAGATCATCACCAACCTGAAAAAGGCCGGGGTATCCAACCCGCTGTTTCTGCTCGATGAGATCGACAAGCTGGGTCAGGATTTCCGGGGTGATCCCGCATCCGCGCTGCTCGAAGTGCTCGATCCTGAGCAGAATTCGAAGTTCCAGGATCACTATCTGGAGCTCGATTTCGACCTGTCGGACGTGATGTTCGTTTGCACCGCGAACAGCCTCAACCTGCCGCAGGCCCTGCTTGACCGGATGGAGCTGATCCGGCTCGAAGGCTATACCGAGGACGAGAAGGTAGAAATTGCCGAGCGGCATCTGATCGCCAAGCAGATCGAAGCGCATGGTCTGAAAAAGGGTGAGTTTGCCCTGACCAACGAAGGTCTACGTGATCTGATCCGTTATTATACCCGCGAAGCCGGTGTGCGAACGCTTGAACGCGAGATCGCGCGGTTGGCGCGCAAGAGCCTGCGCAAGATCCTCGAAGGCGAAGAAACGAGCGTCACGGTTACGCCCGAAAACCTCGGTGATTATGCCGGGGTGCGCAAATTCCGCCACGGAATTTCCGATGAAGAGAATCAGGTTGGCGCAGTGACAGGTCTTGCCTGGACCGAAGTCGGCGGTGAGTTGCTGACCATCGAGAGCGTAACGGTTCCCGGCAAGGGTGCGGTGCGGACCACCGGCAAGCTGGGCGAAGTGATGAGCGAAGGCGTGCAGATGGCCTTCAGCTTCGTGAAGGCCCGCGCGCCTGCCTATGGCATCAAGCCATCGATCTTTCAGCGCAAGGATCTGCACATTCACTTGCCCGAAGGCGCAGTGCCCAAGGACGGGCCGAGTGCAGGCGTCGGCATGGTCACTGCCATGGTCTCAACCCTCACCGGCATTCCAGTGCGCGCCGATATTGCCATGACTGGCGAGGTTACCCTGCGTGGCCGCGTGTTGGCGATCGGTGGCTTGAAGGAGAAGCTGCTGGCTGCTCTGCGTGGCGGTATAAAAACCGTCTTGATCCCGGAAGAAAACCGCAAAGACCTCATCGAGATTCCGGCAAATATCAAGGAAGGTTTAGAGATTATCCCGGTCAGTCACGTTGACGAAGTGTTGGCACTGGCGCTTGTCGAAAAATTGGTCGCGGTCGAGTGGACAGAGGCTGACGAATTGGCAAGTCAGGCGGTTGTGCCATTGCAAGCGGGCGCGCCGGGGACATCGCTCACCGCGCATTGAGCTATGCTGCACTGCCGCGACTCGAAGGTGCATAATGCACTTTCGGGCGGCTATTTTTCCGCTATTGGCTGGCAGAATTGCACAGTTCGTCCGAATTGGCGGAAATTCGGGGATAATGAGCCACTATTTGTGTCGATTGGCTTTGACAGGTTCAACAAAAATCGCTCAATTCCGGCCCGCTTAAGAGACTAACTCGAGCAGCCAGTTTCACTTGAAGGTAAGGGGGTTCCCATAATGAATAAGAACGATCTGATCGGCGCAGTAGCAGATTCAAGCGGCCTGACACGCAGCGACGCCACCAAGGCAGTCGAAGGCGTTTTCGAGGCGGTTACCGGCGCTCTCAAGAAGGGCGACGAAGTACGCCTGGTCGGTTTTGGCACCTTCTCGGTCGCCAAGCGCAAGGCATCAACCGGACGCAACCCGCGCACCGGCGAACCGATGACGATCAAGGCATCGACCCAGCCCAAGTTCAAGGCCGGCAAGGGTCTGAAGGACGCGGTCAACTAAACTAACAGATGCTGCCGCGATACGTCGCGGCTTGCAAAACGATCAGCGCCGCGCTTGCCTTCGGGCAGGCGCGGCGTTTTCGTTTTGCGGTTAAGCTCAGCTTTCGTTTCTGCGCGTGGCCGCAGCATAAAGCGCAATCGCCGCGGCGTTCGATACGTTGAGGCTCTCGATAGCGCCGCTCATGGGCAGGCGCGCCAAGGCGTCGCAATGCTGTGCGATATTTTTCCGCAGCCCGTCGCCCTCGCTGCCCAGAACCAAGGCGACCGGACCCGTTGGCAGTGCCTCGGCCAGTGTCGCCTCTGCGTCGCCGGCAAGGCCGATCCGCCAATACCCAGCCTCGGCAATTTCTTCGAGCGCGCGTGCCAGATTGACCACGCGGACCCAGGGTACGATTTCGAGCGCTCCCGAAGCGGACTTGGCCACAACGCCGGATTCAGGCGGGGCATGCCGGTCCTGCGTGATCAGCGCTGCTGCACCGAATGCAGCGGCTGAGCGCAGGATCGCGCCCGCGTTATGTGGATCCGTGACCTGATCCAGCACAATCAGCGGGCGCTCCGCATCACCGTCCAATACATCGCCGAGAAACACGTCCTCGAGCGCGTCACATTCCAGCACCAGCCCCTGATGCGGTGCGTCGCGCGCGACCAGTCTGCCAAGGTCTGCCGCCTGTGCATATTCGATGGTGAAGTCTGTAGGCAGATCGCCATCGAGCAGGGCGATGGCTTCGCGCGTCGCCCATAGTTTGCGGTGCGTCCGGTCCGGATTCTTCAGTGCGGCCTCGACCGCATGATGCCCCCATAGGCGCACTGCGCCCGTGCTGGCCCGGCCTGAGCCGCGTCCGCCGCGCATCCGCCCTGCGCGTCCGCGAAGGGCCTTCTTGGGCCCACTATCGCCGCGTTGTTCGTTCATGTTAATTCCTGTCAGTCCAATTGCGCCCGTCTGTGTCAGTCCTGCCATTGACAGGCAAGGCTTGCTTCGTCATTGGACGCGCCTTCTCGGTCGGACGGCTCCCTTGCGGAGTTGCAATGGCGGGGCAACCCGTTGCCGGCATGCTGGTGTGGACAGGTGGCCGAGTGGTTAAAGGCAGCAGACTGTAAATCTGCCCGTGCAAGCGTACGCTGGTTCGAATCCAGCCCTGTCCACCACCGGCTTTGCAGCGAGGCTGCAATACGCCTGTAGCGCAAACCCCATTGCCCGGTTAGTCTGCCCATCAAAGCATTTGAGGGAGAGCAGCCGTGCCGGTGTCCACCGATGATTTTGTTTCGATCAGTGATTTTATGGGCCGCTATTGCTGGTTGGTCGATGCGGGCGACGAAGAGGGCTGGGCTGCCCTATGGGCCGAAGATGGCGTGTTCGCCGGGGTCATGCCTGAACCGGTGGTTGGCCGAGAAGCGCTGAAGATGATTCCGCGCGGGGCCTTTGCCAGTTCGGGTGGCAAGCTGCGCCATCTCGTCGGCAGCTTGAATTGCGATTATGCTGGCGACAGTCATGACGTTGCAATTGCCCGATATTATAATCTCGTGACGAACTGGATGCAGGGCGGGGCTTTCACCTGCCTTGCTAGCAGCACCGTGCGGCTGGTTCGCAATGGCGACAGTTGGCTGATCGCGCGTAGCGATTCTGTAACTCTGAGTTGATGATCGCGCTGGGCGACTTGCGTTCCCGTGGAGAATTTATAATACACGGTAACTCATAAGTTGGGCCGTGGAAATTGGGAGTGAGACTGAATGGAAATGGCCGGTGAACGCCGCATTGCTGCGACCCCCCAGCGTGTATGGGAAGCGCTCAACGATGCCGAGGTGCTGCGCGTGTGCATCCCGGGCTGCCAGAGCCTGATCAAGGAGGCTGATGATCGCTTCAGCGCAGTAGCCGAGGTCAAGATCGGGCCGATTGGTGCGCGTTTTAAGGGCGCAGTTGCGCTGAGTGAGCTTGATCCGCCCAACGGCTATACCATTTCGGGTCAGGGCAGCGGCGGGGTGGCTGGCAATGCCAAGGGCACGGCCAAGGTCCGGCTAAGCCCTGATGGCGCAGGTACGTTGCTTTCGTACAATGTCGATGCGCAGGTCGGTGGGCGCATGGCGCAATTGGGCGGTCCGCTGATCGATGCCACGGCCAAGAACATGGCGGACAAGTTTTTCAACAAGTTCGCGGAAGTTGTCGGCGGAGTGGTGGTGGAGCCTGGCCCGCAAATTGCTGCGGCTGGCGCAGTTGCGTCCGCAACCGTCGCTGCTCCTACGGCTGTAGTCGCAGTGCAGCCTGCCGCGCGGGGCGGCTTTCCATGGGCCTGGGCCGTTGCGCTGGGGCTGGCGATCATCACCGGCTTCCTGCTGGGCCGCAGCGAGGCATCTGAGTGGTGGATCGTTGCAGCCTTTCTGCTGGCCACGGTCGCGCTTGGTGCTGGCTATGACGCCGGGCGGCGCAGCGGAGGCCGCACATGAAGCCGGCACCGTTCGACTACGTCGCCCCCACGACTATCGAGGATGCCTGTGCGATCCTGTCCGAAGCGGGCGGCGGTGCGACGATCCTGGCAGGCGGGCAGACGCTGATGCCGCTGCTCAATCTGCGCATGAGCCAGCCCTTCATCCTGCTGGACATCAACAAGATCACCGATCTCAAGGGCATTTCGCAGAGCGGCGACGTTATCCGCATCGGCCCAGGCGTGCGGCAGCGCGAGGCGCTGGAAAGCGCACTGCTTGCCGAAGAACTGCCGGTGCTGGTGCAGGCGCTCAGCCATGTCGGCCACCATCAGACACGCAATCGAGGCACTATCGGCGGCTCGGTCGCGCTGGGCGAACCAGCGGCGGAAATGCCTGCGACTGCCGTGGCGCTGGGTGCGGTTATCGACATAAAGTCCGTCCGGGGCACGCGCCGGGTGCCTGCCGATCAGTTCTACCTCGGGCCGTATATGACCGTGCTGGAGCCCGACGAGCTGGTGACCGGGATCGACTATCCCGCCTGGCCCAAGGGTCACGTCACCCTGTTTCGCGAAGTGGCCCAGCGGCCCGGCGATTTCGCGCTGGTCGGTCTGGTCGGTGCGCTTGCGCTTGAAGGCGGCAAAATTGTCCGTGCCGGGATCGCCTGGTTCGGCATGGGACCAACCCCGATCAAGGCGCGGCAAGCAGAAGCCGCGTTGATCGGCAAAAGCCTCGACGCCATCGATCCGCAGGCAATTGCCGAACTCGCGATTGCCGATACCGCGCCGTTCGGCGATCACCACGCGAGCGCAGAATACCGCTGCACGGTCGGTCGCCGCATTTTTGCCCGCACGCTTCGGGAAGCCCTCAACATCCGGGAGGCCGCATGAGCGAGCCGCACTCTGAATTCGCCATCGAAATGACGATCAACGGCCGCCGCCAGACGGGCCGGGTTGAAGCGCGAAAATCGCTGAGTGATTTCTTGCGCGACGATGCGGGATACACCGGCGTGCATCTCGGCTGTGAACACGGCGTCTGCGGTGCCTGTACGGTGATCGTGGATGGTGCGGCGGTGCGCAGTTGCCTGATGCTGGCAGTGCAGGCTCAGGGGACCGAGATTACCACGGTTGAGGGCCTTGCTGCCCCCGACGGCACCTTTCACCCGGTGCAGGCGGCCATGCGCGATGAACATGCGCTGCAATGCGGCTTTTGCACACCCGGTGTGGTCTGTACCCTGGCGGCGTTGACCGGAGAGGGTAAGTCGGCGAGCGAAGACGAATTGCTTGCCGCCATGTCGGGCCACATCTGCCGCTGCACCGGCTATCAGGGCATTCGCAGGGCAATCAAGCGGCTTGTGGAGACAGAGGCATGAACGCGCCTGTCGCCCCCGGCATCAGCGCCGCGCGCTATATCGGTCAGCGCGTGCCGCGTAAGGAAGACCCGCGCCTGCTCACCGGGCGGGGGCAATTCGTCGATGATATTTCGCTTCCCGGCATGCTCTACGCAGCCTTCGCGCGTAGCCAGATCGCGCGCGGCAAGATTGTCTCGATAGACCTGGCAGCGGCGCGCGAAATGCCCGGCGTGCATGCCGTCTATACGGTGGACGATCTGCGCGCTGTCCCGTTCAAGATGGTCACCTTTTTCATGGT
>JANPPM010000168.1:0-10219 GCA_031428495.1 Novosphingobium sp. | reverse complement strand
ATGCGCGCCTCATAAGTTATGCCAGGTCATGGCCTGCCGCAGGAGGCGAAGCTTGTCGAGGCTCTACCCGCCGAGTGACTGTGCCTTGGCGAGCAGCGCGGCTGCATCGGCCGGACGCTGCTTGCGCGCAGTCAGGCTCATTCCCCAGGCACGCGCCGTTGCGGCACTGGCGGGTTGCAGGCGGTAGGCCTCGCGCGCGGTGGCTTCTGCGGCCACCGGGTCGCTGTTGCGAAGTTGCGCCATCGATAGATCGGCAAGCAAGCGAGTATCACCCCCGCCCCCATTGCTGCGTAGCATTTCCAACAGTTCACGCGAACGCGGCCAGTCACCAAGCGCAGCCGCGCGAGCTGCCGCCAGACGCGCAGCAATCCGGCTTGATGGATTTTGTGCCAAATAGTTTTCGACCAGTGCACCCGCTGCGTCCCCCTGCCCAGCAAGACCCAGCGCTGCGACCATGCGCAACAGCAAGCTGTCCGGCAGACGAATTTGCGCCGCCGCGCTGTAACGCTCAGCGGCTGCCGCGCCGCGCCCTAGCGCCATCTGGACATCGCCCGCCAGCGTCTGGGCATTTGCAGAGCCGGGACGAGCGATACGCATCTGCTCGGACTCGCTCTCTGCTTGACCGGTCTGTTGTGCAGATAGCAACGCACCAATCGGCTTGTTTTCAGGGACTGGCGCGAACGGTCGGTCCTGCGAGCGGGCTGCGCGATCAAGCAGAACAGCTGCAAGGTCACGCTGGCCGAGCAGTTCGTGCGCGCGAGCGACGGTGGTCAGCAATTGCGGCAAGGCATCGCTGCGCGCCGCCAGATCGCCAAACCGCTGAGTGACCACTCGCGCATCACCTGCGGCATAATAGGCGCGCGCCAGCATAGCCTGCGCCTCGGGGTTGGCGGGTTGTAGTTCCACCAGTCGCTCGAAGGCCTCGATTGCCAGACGATTGTTGCCCGACCGGAGCTCGATAACTCCGTCGAGCAGCATCTTTGCGGGAACATCGCGCAGCCGGTCGCGGGTCTTGTTGAGCATTGCCCGTGCCAGCCGGACGTCGCCAGCACGTGCGGCTAGCAATGCCTGCAGCATCAGCGCGCGGGGATTGCCGCCATCGCGCTCGAGCATAGTGCGGGTTACAGCCAGCATATCCTTTGCCCGGCCCAGATCGCCAAGCGTCGCGGCATATTCGCCCATGACGTCGAGATTAGCCGGATCACGCTCCAGCGCCGCCTCGAACCACGGAAGCGCGGCTGCCAGTCCGTACTGGTCGCGGACGAATTGGCCCTTGAATTGCAGGGCTGCAATATTGTCCGGCTCCAGGTTAAGTGCATAGTCGGCGGCGTCGACGGCAAGCTTGTGCTCGCCCCCCGCGTAGCGGAGCCGCCCGACATCTACCCAAAGTTGCGGATCCCTCGGGGTGAGCGCGATGACCCTGTCATATGCCGCGCCCGCAGCTTCCAAGTTGCCCTCGAGCTGTTCCAACCGCCCAAGCATGCGAAACCCGTAAGCCTCGTCAGCGGCGGTAAAACTGCCGGGTGCGAGCCAGTCGCGTGCCTTGCCGCGCTGGCCCTGAACCAGCATCGCCTCACCCATGCGCGCCGCAATTGCCTCGCGCTTTGACCCCGCTGCAAGCGCCTGCTTAAGCCGAACCTCGGCCGCGATCCCGTCACCACGCACCAGATCGTTTCGGGCCTGTGCAATCAAGGCCTCGCCAGCGGAAGGTGCCGCGGCCTGCCCGGCTCCTGCCAAAGCAAGCAAGGCAGCAAGTGCAAGCACAGGGCCATGCGGGCGGCGCAGCAGCCTAGCCATGGAGCTCATATTGCTTGAGCAGGTCGTAGAGCGTCGGCCTGCTGATCCCGAGCAATTTGGCGGTTGACGAAATGTTGCCCTCGCTGCGCGCCAGCGCGTGGCGAATCACCTTGCGATCGGAATCCTCGCGCGCACTCTTGAGATTGAGCGCTTGCGCCTGTTCGTCGCCCGGCTCCACCAGATCAAGATCGGCAGCCGAAATCAGCTTGGTATCGGCCATGATCACAGCGCGCTTCACCCGGTTTTCCAGCTCGCGCACATTGCCCGGCCAGCGCCACGCATCGATTGCCGTCAGGGCATCGGCGGCAAATCCCTTGACCGCCGGGTTCATCTCCTTGGCAAAGCGGGTGACAAATGCCTTGGCCAGCAGCGTTGCGTCGCCCGGTCGTTCGGCCAGCCCGGGGATTTTCACGACGATTTCAGCGAGCCGGTAAAACAGATCCTCGCGGAAGGTGCCCGCTGCGATCATCGCTTCAAGATCCTGATGGGTCGCGCAAACGATGCGGGTATCTACCGCAATCGAGCGACGCGAACCGATCCGTTCGATCACCCGCTCTTGCAGGAAGCGCAGCAGCTTGACCTGCAATTGCAGGGGAATGTCGCCGACCTCATCGAGGAACAGCGTTCCTCCTGCCGCTTGCTCGATCTTGCCCTCGGTGGTCTTGACCGCGCCGGTGAAGGCGCCCTTCTCGTGCCCGAACAACTCGCTTTCGAGCAGGTTCTCGGGGATTGCCGCGCAGTTGATCGCCACAAAGGAGCCGCCTGCCCTGTCGCTCGCCTCATGCAGGCCGCGCGCCAGTAACTCCTTGCCGGTGCCACTTGCGCCCAGCAGCATGACCGAGACATTGGTGTTGGCCACCCGCTCAATGGTTCGCGCCACGCGGATCATTTCCGGCGCTGCCGTAATCAACCGGCCGAGCACCTTGTCACCCGATGCCTTGGCCGCAAGCTGGCGGTTCTCAGCTTCGATCCGGTGGAGCTGCAAAGCGCGGCGCACGATCAGGCCAATGGCGTCAATGTCGATTGGCTTCTGGTAAAAATCATAGGCGCCGCGGGCAATCGCCTGCAAGGCGCTCTCCCGCGCACCGTGGCCAGAGGCTACAATGACCTTGGTGTCGGGCTTGATCGCCATGATCTCGTCGAGTACGGCGAAGCCCTCGCTGGTGCCATCGGGATCTGGCGGCAGGCCAAGATCAAGGGTCACCACAGCGGGTTCCTCGGCGCGCAGTGCAGCCATGGCCTGCGAACGATCGCCGGCAATGATGACTTCAAAGTCTTCATAGGCCCATTTGAGCTGCGCCTGCAGACCGGGATCGTCTTCGACGACAAGCAGTTTGGGTCGGGAGTTCGCCACTATGCCACCTTCCGGCCAGCGGGATCGCCAGCCTGTTCGATACTGCTGAGAATATGCTCGGCCTCGGCGAGCGGCAGCTGGACGGAAAACCGCGTCCCCAGCCCCTCGCGCGATTCAACTTCAAGCCGCCCGCGCATCGCACGGACCAGCTCGCGTGCTTCAAATGCACCAATCCCGAAGCCGCCTTGCTTCGATGAGACAAATGGCTTGAACAACTGTGTGCGAACGAAATCGGGCGACATGCCGCTGCCGGAATCGACCACGTCGATCCGGGCATCGAGCCCATCCGAAAAGACACCCAGCATGACTGGTGATCCCGGGGCGCTCGCGTCGATGGCATTCTGCACGAGGTGGACCAGCACCTGCTCCAGCGATTCGCGGTTGGCCGTTATCGTCGGGGACTGAACCTCGGACAGCATCACCGGGTGTTGCTCGCGGAATTGCGCCGCAACCTGCCGCACGACATCGCCTGCGTCGACTTCGCCCAGCTTGTCCGCATCCCCGCCGCCAACATAGCGTGACAGCCGCGCCAACAGATTGTTGAGCTTGTCGGCAGAATTGCGCAGCGTAACCATCATGTCGGCCCGGAAATCGGGGTTCTCTGAATGCAGTTCGGCATTGCGCGCCAGCAGGCTCAACTGGCTGGCAAGGTTCTTGATGTCATGCATGACGAAGGCAATCCGGCGATGGAAGTCGTCAAACCGGCCAGCCTCCGCAAGCGCTGCCTGCATGGTGTGTTCGGCGAGGTAGCTTGCCAGTTGCCTGCCTGCGATGCGCAGCAGATCGAAGTCTTCCCAGTCAAAGCGGCGCGCCGGGGTCGCCCGGGCCAGCACCACTACGCCGATCAGTCGATCAAAGTGGATCAACGGAATTAGGGCCCATGCCCGGTTCTGCTCATGCAACCAGGCGGGGACAATATCGGCTTCGCCGCATTCGGTCTTTCCCGCGCGCAGGTCGTCAAGATCAATGATCCGGCCACTCTGCTCAAAATAGCTGATCGCGGCAGCAGGCATGGCTTTGGCGGGGACCTCTGCCGAGAGCCAGTTCCAGTGCGAGGCGAGAACAAGCTCACCATGATCGTTTGGCGCTAACAACAGGCCTGCGGGGCTGTCGGCAATATCGGCGATTGCCTGCACCGCGCGTTCCACCAGCGGTGATGCTTCCGCTTCACTTTTCCCTATTGTGCGCGTGAAGCGCTGCCATTCGGCGCGGTAGTCATAGCGATGCTGAAACAGGTGTTTCACCAGCATAACCCGCAACCACCCGCGCAACCGGCGTGAAGGCAAAAGCAAAACTGCGGCAACGCTGGCAGTGACCAGAAAGCCGATTTCCATCAGCCGCGCGAAATCGCCCCCGGCATAGTTAAGCCATGTCGCCACCGCATACATTCCAGCGAGATAGAACCCGATGACGATCAGCGATGCCGACTGAAACGCCACCCGGCGCGACGGCCTAAAGCGCAATTGTTCAGAGCCCTGCGCCGCGCCGATAGCAATCAATATTGCAAGCGCGATTACTGCCAGTCCGCGCAGCGAAGCGAGTTCAACCGGCCAGCCTCCGCCAAGATAAGCGATGGTGTAAAGATTGAGGTCAAAGCCCCACAGCGTCGCAAGTGCAAGCGTCGGCCATCGCAGCGCCAGCCTCGCTTGCGGTGCGGCGCCAGCATAGAGGTTATGCACCATCACCAGCCCGCCAATCGTCACCAGCAAGCGCAGGATCACGGTAAATTGGAGCACAAGGCCTTGTGCAACCGGGGACAGCAACAGACCGGGCGCAGCGATTTCAATCCCGAGGTGGAGCGATTGCGCAAATCCCAGCGCGAAGACCACCGGCCGGATCGGCGCAAGGCTGGCGTGACGACCATCGCCGGAAAACAGTTTATAGGTGACCAGCAGCCAGCCAAGGTTGCTCAATGCTTCGAACAGGCCCTGTCGCGAGTTGCCGATTTGCGCGGCGGCAATTGTGAGGCTCCAGATCGCAGTCAGAATCAGGCTTGCGACGAGCGCAGTGCCCGCACTGCCATAGCGTTCACGCCGCCCGGCAATCCAGGCCGCAGCAATCAAGGCAGCAGCAGCAGCAGCGACTTCGGTCACCCCGCCGATGATCGCCCACAGGCTGGAGAAGCCTGCGCCGGTCACCGCGCGCCCTCATGCCACAGGACGACCCGCAGCGTTTGCAGGATGATGATCAGGTCGAGAAACGGGGTGTAGTTCTTGGCGTAATACAAATCGTATTCGAGCTTGTGCCGCGAATCCTCTATTGAGGCTCCATAAGGGTAGTTAACCTGCGCCCAGCCAGTAATCCCCGGTTTGACCATATGGCGTTCGGCATAGAACGGCAGTTCGTCTTCCAGCCCGGCGACAAATTCCGGCCTCTCGGGCCGCGGTCCGACAAAGCTCATCTCGCCCTTGAGTACACTCCATGTCTGCGGGAGTTCGTCAATCCGGACCTTGCGAATGAAGCGGCCGATGCGCGTGACGCGTGGGTCGTTCTCTTGCGCAAACTGGGCGCCGTTGACCTCGGCATCGGTGCGCATTGAGCGCAATTTGATCACATCGAAGTTTTCGCCAAACAGGCCGACGCGGGTCTGGCGGAAGAATGCGGGACCCTTGCTGTCAAATTTAACCAGCAGCGCGAACAGCACAATCACCGGCGCAGTGAATGTCAGCAGGATCGCACTCGCAGTAATGTCAAAAATGCGTTTGGCGACGCTGGATACTGCGCGGCCCGATGAAAAGCCGTCGGAGAAAATCAGCCAGCTTGGATTGACCGTATCGAGATCAACCCGGCCGGTTTCGCGCTCTATGAAGCTCGAGAAATCATTGACGTGGACACCGGCAGTCTTGATCCGCAGCAAGTCCTTTAGTGGTAGCGAATTGCGGCGTTCTTCTAAGGCCAGCACCACTTCGCTGATGCCCAGGTTCTCGACAAAACGGGTCAGGTTATGGATCGCGGTGCGCGCGATAGCCTCTTCAACTAGCGGCGGCTTGTCGCTCATGCCGATGTAGCCAACGATGGCAAAACCGGCTTCGGGCTTGTCACCCAGTTCACGCAATCGCTGAGCCCGAGGCCCGGCACCCAATACCAGCACGCGGCGTCGAAATGCCGATGCGCCCAGAATGCCGCCGATCAGCAGGCGGTTGAGGATCAGCAAGGCAATCGTCATGGCCATTGCGTAGGCCAGCGTCGATCGCCAGAAATTCTCTGCGCCCAGGATAAAGTCGACAAATGACAGCGCGATTATGCCAAGCGATATCGCCACCAGAAGCCGTGCGGTGGCAAAGCGCATCGACCGCAGGGAATCCGCGCCATAAACTCCGACCGAGATCATCGCAGTAAGGATCATTGCGGCGAAACCAGCATGCGGCCACAGCCGGTCAGTGAACAAACCAATGCCAGTGTCGATCTGGCTGGCGCGCAAACGCCAGGCAAATTCGGCCGATGAGACCAGCAGGGCAATGTCAAACAGCCCCAACAGGATCACCGCATGCGGAATGTAATGTTTGAACAGGCGGATCATGCTTTGTCTTTGGCTAAGCCCGGCCCGTTCCAGGACCATGGGTCCGCCTTAGGATAAAGCCGTAAACTGTCGGTAAATCTGACAGTGAAAAGATTGAGCTGTGTTTGAATGATGCGCAATTTCGAGGGATTGGCGAAGGGGCCTGTCGGGACCGCTTACAAGCAGCGCGGATTGTGCGGCCAATCTCGGAGCTCTGGAGACACAGCTCGTCAATCATTTGCAAACCATGATGTGCGGCTTTGAGTTAACCCGGATGGTTTACAGCTCCCAGTCATGCGCCGCACTACGCCCCAATTGCCGGTTACCCCGGCCATGCTCCGTCACTTCGCCATTTTGACCGGCGTTGCCACGCTGTGTCTGGCAATGTTCGCCACGGGTGAAAACGCCGACGGCGCGGCTGGCAAGGCTCAGGTTGCCTCAGGAGAAGGCGGCATGATGAGCGCGATGCTTGGTGCTGAAGAACGCGCGCTGAAAGGCAATCAGGCTCAAAAGCCCGCCAAGGTCGTTAACGGCCTGACTATTGGGGCCGGAAGGCGGCCAGTAAACGACGGCGGGTCAGGAGACGAAGGCGAGCCGGACCGCCAAGAGGCCGGTGGTCAAGGTGACATCCGCAACTTCTACCCGCAGCAAGGTCAGCCTTCGAGTGGTGTCGTGGCATCGGTTGAGCCGGGCCTCCAAACTGCTGCTATGGTAAAAGATGCAGCTGGTGTTCCTGCCCCCGCTGCCAATGCCGCTTCCAGGCCGCGCGCCGGGTTGGGTCGCACGCAAGCCCCGCGTCAAGCAACACCGCAGGATTACGATCGCATGATGGCCGAATCCCAGCGACGCGCCGGCCCAAACAGCGTTGACGAGTAGCTAGAGCAAATTGCGTTTAATCTGACCCAAATCCGTTTGTCCTGAGGAGACCGTGAAGCCGCAGGCTGAAAGGCCGTCACGAAGGACCCGGCGCGGTGCCTGGTGGTTCGAGACGGGCCTTCGCTCCGCTCTGTCCCTCCTCACCACAAACGGTGATTCAGATTAAACGCACGCTGCTCTAGAAGCACTCACGCGCAAGATAGGCCCGGCTTTCCGCGCTGATTAGGGCCGCATGACCATAGTTTGGATGATCGATCACCAGCATTGCGCTGGCGCTGCCGTCAATCCAGACGGTGACAGCTTCAGGCGGGAAATCGAAATGAAAGAAATGGACCGCGCTGGCCTTGCCGTCGCTGACGCGGGTGCGTTCAACATCGCCCTCAGCGCGTGCCGGAATGATGTGACCGCCGACATGCAGCGCGATGTGGCCTTCCACGCCGCCAATTGAGCGCAAAAATTGGTCGCGGCGGTCAGGATCAGCAACTTCGAACAATAGTGTGCAGGTTAGTTCGCTGCCCTTGGGTACCATCGGATCGTAAGCCGCCAGTTCATCGGGAATCTGGGCCTCGCCGCCCTTTTCGATCCGCAACATTTCCTGAATTTGCAACCACATCGAATCCCAGGTTTCGAACAGGACAGTGGCATTTGGACCGACGCTGACGCGGGTCAGCGCCTTGCGGGCAATTGCTTCCTGCTTTTTGTCGGTGCGAATCAGCTCATACTGCTCAAGCGGCATCAGGTCTTCAGCGGTAATCGTGTGGTGGGTGCGTGGCATGTCTAAAATCTCACAATCCGTAGGCTTGCGCCATGACTTCGATGGGATGGCCAATCCGCGCAGGCGGCTCCTGGCCATTGGCTTCGATAACCTGGCGCAAGTGCGGCCCAGCGAGGGGACATTCGGATACGATGATATCGGGATCGTTCTTCATCAGGTTTTTGCCCGTGGTTTTGCCGACCTTGAGAGCGCGGTCGAAATTGTCCTTGTAGAGGCCCCACTTCCCGCCGTGGCCCGAGCATCGCTCGGCGAGCTGCGGTTTGGCCTCGGGGATCAACCTGAGCATTTCCAGCGCCTTTGGTCCCATGTTTTGTGCGCGGGCATGGCAGGCAAAATGGACGCCAATTGATTTGGGCAGCGCGTCAATGGGGGCTAGCCCGCAGTCCTTGGACAGGCGCACGATATATTCGGAAACGTCGAAAGCATGCTTGCTCAGCAAGCCGACATCGGGGTTTTCAGGCTCAATCAGCGGCCATTCGAATTTGAGCATCAGCGCGCAGCTGGTGGTTAGCGGCACAACATCCCAGCCTTCGGCAATAAGGGGCGCGAAAAACGCGGAAATTCGAGTTGCTGCGCCCGATACTGCTGGCAGGTCGCCATTCTCAAACTTGGGCATGCCGCAGCAATCAGGGTATTCAACGCGAACCTTTAGGCCCTGATGTGCTAGCACCTTCATGGTGGCTTCACCCGGAGTGCCGTCGTTGAAATTGTCGTGGCAACCAGCATAGAGCACTACTTTGCGCCCGAATGCAGGTCCATCCGGATTTGGCGCAGGAACCGATGCGGCGGCCTTGTTGACCAGCGAAGTGTCCATGAACGGCGGCACATGCGCGCGCGCATCGATGCCGGTGACTGCTTCGATCACCGGACGGGTCAGATCGTTCCCGTCATTGGTGGCCCAATTGGCGGCACCGGACAGCGCAGTGCCCAGCTTGCCATTGCGGGTCATCTTGGCGAGTTCGCGATCAACCAATGGGGTATTACCCTTGCGGTGCTCGACCGCCCGGTGACGCAGCATCAGATGGGGGAAATCAAGATCAAATTCGTGCGGCGGCACGTATGGGCACTTGGTCATGAAGCACATGTCACACAGCGTACAGGCGTCGACCACGGTCTTTAGCTGAGCCGTAGAGAGGTCAGAAACCTCCTCGTTCGGACTTTCGTCAACCGCATCAAACAGGATCGGAAAGCTGTCGCACAGATTAAAGCAACGACGACATCCGTGGCAGATATCATAGACCCGGCGCAGCTCAGCATCGAGTGCGCCTTCATCGTACCATGCTTCATCTTGCCAAGGGATCGTGTGGCGCGTGGGCGCGCCAAGACTGCCTTCCATTATTTATGGTCCCCCGGACAAGTTAGCTGGCTCTTCCCAGCAGGAAGAGAGCGTCGTCCCGGGACATGCCCGGGACGACCTCTTCATCAGGCGTCTAGCGTGTCGAGCGTCTTCTGGAACTTGCCAGCGTGGCTCTTTTCGGCCTTGGCGAGTGTCTCGAACCAATCCGAGATCTCGTCAAAACCCTCGTCGCGGGCGGTCTTGGCCATGCCGGGATACATGTCGGTGTATTCGTGGGTTTCACCGGCAATCGAAGCCTTGAGGTTCATCGCGGTGTCGCCAATCGGCAGGCCGGTTGCGGGATCGCCGGTTTCTTCAAGATATTCGAGATGACCGTGGGCATGGCCAGTTTCCCCTTCGGCGGTCGAACGGAACACGGCGGCAACATCATTGTGACCTTCGATGTCTGCCTTCTGCGCGAAATAGAGATAGCGGCGGTTGGCCTGGCTCTCACCGGCAAATGCGGCCTTCAGATTGGCTTCGGTCTGTGATCCTGCGAGTCCCATGGTCCTGCTCCTTTAGGGTTGGTTACCCGGAGCTTTTGCGGCCAGGGGATGCGATTGACCATCACATTTTTCCGCG
>JANPPM010000167.1:0-8733 GCA_031428495.1 Novosphingobium sp. | reverse complement strand
GCCATTGCCGGAACCAGTGAAACCGCCGTCGCGCCTGATCCGATCACGGCAACGCGCTTGCCGGTATAATCAAAATCTTCCGGCCAGAACTGTGGATGGATCACCGTGCCCGCGAACGCCTTCAGTCCGGCGATCCGGGCTTTATACGGCCGGTCGTAATCGTAATAGCCCGCACCTACGAACAGGAAGCGTCCCTGCATGCGGCTGCCATTGGCCATTGTCAGGGTCCACAGCGCGGTGCTGCTGTCCCAGTCTGCCGAGGTCACGTGACAGCCGAAATGCATGTGCTGGCGCAGGTCGCGCGTGTCCGCCACACGTGCCAGATAGGCGAGGATCTTGTCGCCTTTCGCAATCGCCTTTTCATCGCGCCATGGCTCGAACTCATAGCCCAGCGTGTACATGTCGCTGTCCGAACGGATGCCGGGATAGCGAAACAGGTCCCAGGTGCCGCCAATACGCGCGCGGCGCTCGATTATTGCAAAGCTTTTGCTCGGGCATTTTGCCTTGAGGTGCGCAGCCATGCCAATGCCGGAAATTCCCGCGCCGACGATCAGCACGTCGAACACTGGCAGCACGTCGAACACTGGGTCGCGATGGGTCTCCGAGTTCATGGCCAAGCCCGTTAGGCGGATTGGCGGCGGATTGCCAGCCGCGCCATGCTTTGCCACAAGCCGCGCATGACCATTATCGCCGCCCGCCGTTATTGTTCTGGAAAACCACAGGACGCGCCCATAGTCTGTGATGGCAGCGCCCGCTCGCCGCAGCCCCCTGGCACTTTCGACTGGGTCGGACTGGCCGATCCCTCCGCCTCAGAGATGGAGCAGGTGCGCGCGCAGTTCGGCCTGCATCCGCTGGCGGTCGAAGATGCGCTCAACCCGACGCAAATGCCCAAGGTCGAGGTTTACGGAAAGCAGCTGTTCATCGTCGCACGCACTGCTGCAATCGAAGAGGGTGAGCGGATTGAATTTGGCCAGACGGCGATTTTCCTAGGGTCCGATTTCATTGTTACGGCGCGCTTTGGTTCGAGCCGCGCGCATGTCGCACTTCGCCAGCGGCTGGAATCCAATGCCGAGCGGTTGGTAGAGGGGCCCGATTTCGTCGCGCATGCCATTCTCGATTTTATCGTCGATGGTTATCAGCCGATCCTCGAAAAGCTCGAGATGTCTGTGCAGACCATGGAAGAACGCGCCATCGATGCTTTTCCCGACCCTTCCACAATCCGCCGCATATTCCGCCTGCGCCGCCAGCTGCGCCGGTTCGAACACATTGTCGGACCGATGGAAGAAGTCTGCGAGCGGCTGGCGACGCATACGTTGCCTGCTGTTGATGCGAGCGCGCATATCTGGTTTCGTGACGTGCTCGATCATGTCCGGCGGACACTGACGCGGGTCAACGGGCTGAAGGAAACGCTGGCCAGCATTGTTGAGACCGCCGGCCTGCTGGAACAGCACCGACAGGGCACGATGACCCGCCAGCTTGCCGCCTGGGCGGCGATTCTTGCGGTGCCGACGGCGATTGCCGGGATTTACGGGATGAATTTTGACGTGATGCCTGAATTGCGCTGGAAATACGGCTATTACGCGGTGGTCGGCTGCATATCCGTGATCTGCGGGGGCCTGTGGCTGCGCTTCAGGCGGATCGGCTGGCTTTAATATAGGATGCCGCTTGCCGTGGCGGCATTGCCGCTTCAAGATCGGCCCAAACAACCAAATGCGGGAGAGAGACGAGATGACACCCCCAATCGGACGCGTCGGCGTGTGGGCAATGGAAATGCGTTTTGGCGATCACGCTGCGATCGACGAGGCCGCAATCGAGCTCGAGCAACTTGGCTATGGCGCGCTGTGGATTCCGGGCGGGATCGACGATGCGGTGCTCAGCGATGTTGACCGACTGCTGTCGAAAACCAGCCGCATGGTGATAGGCACGGGCATCATCAACATCTGGAAGCAGGAAGCGGCCGATGTTGCCGCGTGGTGGAAAGGCCAGTCTGCTGATCGGCAGGCGCGGGTTGTGCTCGGGGTTGGCGTCAGCCACGCACCGCTGATCGGCGAGGGCTGGATCAAGCCGATTGCCAAGACACGCGCCTGGATTGATGAGGCTGTGGCCGGAGGAGTTCCGGCGGATGCACTCTGCGTTGCCGCGCTAGGCCCGCAGATGCTGGCGCTTTCGCGGGATACGACCGGCGGTGCCCATCCCTATCTGGTGACGCCAAGCCATACTGCCGACGCACGCGGCATTCTGGGGCCGGGCAAGCTGCTCGCGCCCGAACAGGGCGTGGTGCTTGAACGCGACATCGAAGCTGCCCGCACGCTCGCGCGGGGTGCACTACAGTTTTACGCAACGCTGCCGAATTATGCGAACAACTGGAAGCGCTACGGCTTCACTGACGAAGACATCGAAACGATGAGCGACCGCCTGATTGACGGGCTGTTCGCCTGCGGCGGACCCGAAGTAATCGCCGCGCGGGTGAAGGCGCATCATGATGCCGGGGCAGACCATGTTTGTATCCAGGCGATCTCCGCAACCGGCCTCGAAGGCGCGCGTCAGGCTTGGCGCGAACTTGCGGGGGCGCTGATTTAGAGCAGTGTGCGGGAAATCTGAAATAGACTCCGTTCGTGGTGAGGAGAGACTGAGCGAATGCGAAGGCTCGTCTCGAACCACCAGTGTTGCGCACAGTCCTTCGAGACGGCCTCTCAGCCTTCAGCTTCGATGCCTCCTCAGGACGAACGGGTTTTGTTCAGATTAAACGCACACCGGTTTAAAACGGAATCTCGGACCCGTCCCAGGCGAACAACTTTCCGCTATCGGCTGGCTTTAGCGCATCGATCACTGCAAGCAGGTGCTCCGCGCTGCGATCAGCGGTGAACAACCTTTCGGGCAGGACGTTGGCCTGAAAGGGCCGCGACATGGCCGTATCGACTGTGCCCGGGTGCAGCGCGATGCACAGCGCCTCGCGGTTGCGTGTGGCCAGCTCGATCGAGAAGTTGCGGATCAGCATGTTGAGCGCAGCCTTTGATGCGCGATAGGCGTGCCAGCCGCCCAGCTGGTTATCGCTGATCGAACTCACGCGCGCCGATAGAGCGGCAAATACGGCCCGGCGATCCCGCGCCAGCGCGCCCAAAGCATGCTTGGCAATGATGGCCGGGCCGATGGCATTGATCTGGAATGCGCGGGCCAGCGTTTCAGGTTCAAGCTTTTTCCATGTGCGCTCAGGCCGCATCGTAGCGTCGTGCAGCAGGCCGGTGGCCACGATCACCAGATCAAGCGGCCCGGCGGCAGAGGTTGCCGCCACAGCCTCAATAATGCTGTCCTCATCAGCAAGATCGAAGGCCAGCGATGTAACCTTGCCGAAATCGGCAGATACGGAACGACTGGCCGAGAAGATTGCAGCGCATCGCTCATCGGCATCAAGTGCGCGGACCAGCGCTCCACCAATGCCGCCTGTGCCGCCAAAGACAAACGCGCGGTAGCCGTGGTGGAGCGATGTCAGGCTGGTGCGGGGCATAGTACGGCTCTCTGCTTGGCAAAATAGCGGCATCTATGGGCATCCGCACCGCGCCACGAAAAAAGGGCCGGTACTGGACCGGCCCCTTGAAGTTGGGAGAGGATGCCTGAAAGGCAGGACCGATATCCCCTCATTTCCTTAAATCTTCAAGAACAATTAACTCAGGAGTTGTTGATATTTTCGCAATTGAATAATCAACTATCTGAAATAACGCCAAATAAATCATGCGAATCGGCAGCTTCAATCTTGACGCTGACTATGTCCCCAGGTGCGAGCGCTTGGCTGACGTTACGCAGTAATACTGCGCCATCAATCTCTGGAGCATCAGCCTGCGAGCGGCCAGTTGCGCCGATATCGCCGTCTTCATCGGGCTCGCCAATTTCGTCGATAATCACCGGGAGGATACGCCCGACCTTCGCGGCGAGCTTTGCCGCGCTGATGGCCTCTGTCTTGGCCATCAGCCGCGCATAGCGTTCTTCCTTGACCTCTTCCGGCACAGCGCCAGGCAGATCGTTGGCCGCCGCACCGGCAACGGGTTCAAACCGGAACGCGCCGACGCGGTCGAGTTGTGCTTCCTCGAGCCAGTCGAGCAGATAGGCAAAGTCGCTTTCGCTCTCGCCCGGAAAACCGACGACGAAGCTCGACCGCACGGCAATATCGGGGCAGATCGCTCGCCACGCGGCCAGCCGTTCGAGCACTTTAGCTTCGTTGGCCGGGCGCTTCATCGCGCGCAGCACAGATGGCGCGGCGTGCTGGAAGGGAATGTCGAGATAAGGGGTGAGCAAGCCCTCGGCCATTAGCGGGATTACCGCGTCGACATGCGGATAGGGGTAAACATAATGCAGGCGCACCCAAGGCGTTTTGCCCTCAGATGTTCGCAATCCGCCCAGTTCGCGCGCCAAATCGGTCATATGCGCGCGCACTTGCCGCCCCTGCCACTCACGCGGCTCATGGCGCGTGTCAACGCCGTAAGCCGAGGTGTCCTGGCTGATCACCAGCAGCTCTTTGGTCCCCGCCGCGACCAGCTTTTCCGCCTCGCGCAAGACCGCGTCGATGCGGCGACTGGCCAGTTTGCCCCGCAGTTGCGGGATGATGCAAAAGGCGCAGGCGTGGTTGCAGCCCTCTGAAATCTTGAGGTAGCTGTAATGGCGCGGGGTGAGCTTGATGTCAGGCTGCGGGATCAGGTCGACGTAGGGGCCTTGTCCCGGCGGTGCGGCTTCGTGCACCGCGCCGACCACGGCTTCATACTGATGCGCGCCGGTCACCGCGAGAACTTGCGGAAATTTGGCGCGAATTACCTCGGCTTCGTTGCCCATGCAGCCAGTGACGATCACCCGTCCGTTCTCGGCAATTGCCTCACCGATTGCGGCCAGACTTTCTTCCTTGGCGCTGTCGAGGAAGCCGCAGGTGTTGACCAATACGACATCTGCCCCGGCATAATCGGGGCTCATCGCATAGCCATCGGCACGCAGGCGCGTGAGGATCCGCTCACTGTCGACCAGTGCTTTGGGGCAGCCGAGACTGACCATGCCGACTCTGGGCTGGGGGGCGATGCTGGTTGCCATAAGACGCGGCCCCTACACCGCATCGCCGCATTGCGCTACTGTTCGCGATAGACAGGGTTTCCAGCATTAGATCCCTGACATCCGTTCGTGTCGAGCGAAATAGAGACGCCGCGCACTGTGTCTCGACTTCGCTCAACACGAACGGGGTATCTGGGCAGGGCTAGAAGATAGGAGCGGATTGCGCATGGGACCGGTAAACTGGATTGCAGTGGTGCTGGCGGCCAACCTTGCGGTGGCTCTGGGCATTGTTTGGCACGGGCCGCTGTTTCGCACCGGGCGGCAATTGCTCGAAGGGCCGGGCAAAGTGCGCAGTTTTGGCGCTGTGGTGCTGGTGATGCTGATCGGTGCAGCGATGCTGGGGCACAGTTTTGCGCGGATCGGCGCAGAAACGCTGGCGGCCAAGCCGTGGCTCTATTTCATGCAATCGGGCGGCGTGGCATTGGCCTTTGTCGTCCCGGCGGTCTGGCTGACGCAGGCGCGAGCCGGAATGACGGCGCGTTTGCGGTCGATTGACTGCGGCTACTGGGTTGCAGCCTACCTGACGATGGGCGCGACGTTCTGGGCGCTTAGCTGATCAGCGAGGCGGCAGTTGCCCGGCAGGATCGAGCGGGCGATTGGCGCGGCGAATCTCGAAATGCAGTTCAGGGCCGCGTGCCATGCCGGTTTGCCCCGACAGTCCGACGCGTTCGCCCGCGCGCACATCATCGCCTTCCTTGACCGTGATCCGGCTGAGGAAGGCATAGGCGCTCTGCCAGCCGCCCTCGTGTTCGATTACCACCAGGTTGCCGAACTGGCGCGGTTCCGCGCCTGCAAAGACCACCTTGCCTGCTGCACTGGCGCGCACTGCCGTGCCCACCGGGGTGCGGATATCGAGGCCTTCATGATAGTTGGCGCTGGTCCCGCGCGCAGTGAACCCGCGCCGCACCAGGCCCGCGAGCGGCCAGGCGAAGCGCGCTGCATTCGGCGTTGCACTAGCCGCCGCACTTACCGCCGGGCTCGTGGCAGCGGCAACAACGCTGGGGATCAGCAGCTTCTGGCCAGGTCGCAGCGCGGCAGCGGCATCCACGCCATTGGCCACCGCTATGTCCGCCCACGGCACGCCGTAGAGATAGGAGATCGTGAAACGCGTATCGCCGCGCCCGACCGTGTGATGGCGGGTGCGCGGGATGGTCAGCTTTTGCCCGGCACGCAGGGCGTAGGGTGAAGTCAGCCGGTTGGCCTCGATGATCAGAACCCGGGGCACTGCCGCGCGCTGGGCGATGCCGCTCAAAGTCTCACCGGGTTTTACCACGTGTTCGGTTGCCTGATCGGGCGGTAGCACTGGTTCGCCCGCCGCGATCAGGAGCGGGGCAAGCGCGGCTAGGAGCGCCAGCCGCCTCATAAAGCGTAAAGCCCGGCAAGCTGGGCGAGCGAGGCATTGTGGGTGAAATCGAGTTGCAGCGGGGTCACCGAGACATAGCCATCGGCAATCGCTTCAAGGTCGCTGGCATGGCCGGGGGTCTGTTCAATGCCGTGCAGGCCGAACCAGAAATAGCGGAAGCCGCGCGGGTCCTTGCCCTCGATCACCGAGCCGCGTGAATAATCGTGAAAGCCCTGCCGAACCACGCGAATTCCCCTCACATCGTCTGCGCCCAGCGGTGGGAAATTGATATTAATGAGCGTGCGTGGCTCAAAGGGCGCGTCGAGCAAAGGGCGAATCGCCCGTTCTCCCCAGATTTCCGCTGCTTCGAACGGCACCGCATCGCCCAGGCCCTCGGCGCTATAGACCTGACTTAGCGCCACCGAGCGGATACCCGCAAGCGCACCTTCGAATGCGGCTGAGACGGTGCCCGAATAGGTAACATCGTCGCCGAGATTCGCCCCCCGATTAACACCAGACAGGATCATGTCTGGTGGTTCTGGCATCAACTTTTTCAGCGCCATGGTCACCGCATCAGTAGGGGTGCCGGTTACCGAAAAGCGCCGCGCGTCGTGTTGCTTCAGGCGCACGGGCCGATTGAGAGTGAGCGAATGCCCCGCGCCAGACTGCTCCTCGTCAGGAGCACAGATCCAGATATCGTCCGAAAAATGGGCGGCGATGCGTTCGAGAACTGCGAGGCCGGGGGCATGGATGCCGTCGTCGTTGGTAAGCAGGATGCGCATCAGGCGGGCGGTACCAGCTTCGTGATCCCGCCCATATAGGTATGGAGCACAGGCGGGACGTCGACCGAGCCATCTGCCTGTTGATAATTCTCCAGCACCGCGACCAGCGTGCGCCCGACCGCGCGGCCCGAGCCGTTGAGCGTATGGACATATTCGGGCTTGGCCTTCTCGCCGGAAGGCCGATACCGCGCATCCATCCGCCGCGCCTGAAAGTCGCCGCAGTTGGAGATCGAGCTGATCTCGCGATAGGCCCCCTGGCCGGGCAGCCAGACTTCGAGATCGTAGGTCTTTTTGGCGGTGAAGCCCATGTCACCTGCGCAGAGCAGCATCTTGCGATAGGGCAGTTCCAGCGCCTGCAGGATCGATTCTGCTGCTGCCGTCATCCGTTCGTGCTCGGTGGATGAATCCTCGGGGCGGCAAATGGTGACCATCTCGACTTTATCGAACTGGTGCTGGCGGATGTAGCCGCGCGTGTCTTTGCCCGCCGCGCCGGCCTCGGAGCGAAAGCAGGGGGTGAGCGCGGTGAGGCGCATCGGCAGGACTGCTTCGGCGAGGATTTGCTCGCGCACTGAATTGGTCAGGCTGACTTCGGCGGTGGGGATCAGCCAGCGACCATCTGTGGTCTGGAAATTGTCCTCGGCAAATTTGGGGAGCTGGCCCGTCCCGAAAAGCGATTCTCCGCGCACCAGAAGCGGTGGCGCGCACTCGGTGTAGCCATTCGTCTCGGTCTGCTGGTCGAGCATGAATTGCGCCAAAGCACGTTGCAGCCGCGCCATCTGGCCGCGCAGGAAGGTGAAGCGCGTGCCTGAAATCAGCGCACCTGTCTCGAAATCGAGGCCAAGTGCAGGTCCGAGATCGGCATGCTCTTTAGGCGTGAAATCAAAAATGCGCGGGGTTCCCCAGCGCGCAACTTCGACATTCTCGGCTTCTCCCGCGCCATCTGGCACTTCGAGATCGGGCAAATTGGGGAAGGCGGCCAGCGCATCCTGCAGTTGCAAGGAGAGTTCCCGCTCCTCCTGCTCCAGCGCAGGCACCGTCGTTTTCAGGTCGGCCACTTCGGCCTTCAGCCGCTCGGCTTCGTCCTTGTCACCCCGGCCCATCGCTGCGCCGATCGCCTTGGAGGCATCGTTGCGCTGGTTCTGCGCCTCCTGCATCTTTGTGGCAACGGCGCGGCGGGCAGTGTCGAGGAGCAGTACAGCGCCCGATGCCCGCTCTACCCCCCGCCGGGCCAAAGCGGCGTCAAAAGCTTGCGGGTCATCGCGGATCAGGCGGATATCATGCATGGGCGCGGCCTATTGGCCTCGCCCCGCGTGGTCAAGCTTCCACCCTCAGAAAGCCGCTACTTCGGCCCAGTCATCAATAGTCACTCTCGATATAGACCTTGGCGACCTCAAGATTGGTTGCCGAGGCCACCGCGCCGTTGTTGCATTCGGCCTTGAACGCCAGCCCCGTGTTCACCGCCGGAAGATCGGTGGTGTAGCTGGTATCGAGCACCACGGTGCCGGTGTGGATGTTGACCAC
>JANPPM010000166.1:0-2304 GCA_031428495.1 Novosphingobium sp. | reverse complement strand
TGGCGAAGGCACCTGCGAAGACATTGCGATAGAACGGCTGAACCCGGCAGTGGCTCTATCGGAACTGATCAAGCATTCCTTCATTCTCGATGTCGAAGACAAGGCCAGACTCCGTTCGCATTTCGACAGGCTGGCGGAGTTTGCCCAAACGGTCGATTGCTTTTCGCTGGATTACCCAAGGTGCTACGATAGGCTTGCCAAGGTAATCGATACCGTCCTTGCTCATTCACGCTCAGGAGTAGCCGTCTCGTGAAACTTTCGGACCAGATATCTGTGTCGCCTGACGTCATTGCCCGCGAAGTCGGCGGTGAAACCATGTTGCTTGATCTGGACAGCGGCACCTACTTCGGGCTCGATGCGATTGGCGGGCGCATCTGGCAGGCGCTTGAAAGCGACACCATGCTGGCCGATGCCTGCGATGCCATTCTGGCCGAATACGAGGTGACGCGGGAAGATCTCGAGCGCGATGTGCTGGCTTTGCTTGAACAGCTTGCTGCGCATAAGCTGATCACCACGGTCTAAAGTGCCGGCAGCGGCCCTATCAGTGCGCCTTGTCGATGCCGGGAATGGCGGACAGTTCGGGAATGCCAAACAGGTTGGCCCAATTGGCGGGGCGGACGATCTCGCCCGCACCCTTGGGAATATAGTGCAGGAACAGCAGGTCGCAAAAGCGCTTGCCCGGGCCGGGTGGAAGCGCGTCGCGATAGTGCCACTGGCTGCTGCCGGAAAACAGGATCGCATCGCCCGGCATGAGCACTTGCGGCGAAAAGCTGAGTTGCGGATCGGATTTGATCGCCGCCTGCCAGTCCTGGCCCCAATCACCGGATTGCTCTGGCCAAGGAACTATCTGGCTGAGATTGATCGGCCATAGCTCACTCTGGTCAATGCAGATGTCCAACGTCCATTTTGCCGAAGGTGCATCGAGATGCGGCTCGCAGACCCCCAGCTTGGAGTAGAGGCTGAGAAAATTGTAGCTCGGCTCTACCGGTTCGCCAGCCGCTTGGGACACCAGGTCGTTCAGGTCATGCTGAATTTGCGAAAATTGCGGCAAATTGTGCACGATGAATCGTCCGAAGCGCTTTGCTTCATGCAATTCGAGCAATGCCGGATCGAGCGACTGTATTGCCTCCCTGACCTCCGCCAGCATTGCCGCATCGAACAACCGGGGCAGCACCTTGACCGTGAAGGCCGGATCCGTGCGCAGGGGAGCAAAACTGGCGACGAATTCGTCCAGCCGATCAGGTGCGATGCGCGCAATTACCCTTTTGGCAGCAAGATACTTGCCGAGCCAAACCGAATCATACCATTGCGGACTATCGGCCATCGGCACCCTTACGCGGCGGAGGAATTGACGCCCATGCTGGAAAGGTAGCGCTTCACGTTGCGCGCGGCCTGGCGCAGGCGCTGTTCGTTTTCGACCATGGCGATCCGCACAAAGCCTTCGCCTTCCTCGCCGTAACCAACTCCGGGAGCGACCGCGACTTCGGCATGGATAAGCAGTTGCTTGGTAAATTCCAGGCTGCCCATTTCCTTGAGCGCAGGCGGCAGCGGTGCCCAGGCAAACATCGAGGCCTTGGGCGAGGGAATGTCCCAGCCCGCGCGGCCGAAGCTTTCGACCAGCACATCGCGGCGCTTGCGATAAAGCTCGCGGTTTCTCTCGACGATGTCCTGCGGGCCGTTCAGTGCTGCGCAGGCCGCCGCCTGAATCGGCGTGAATGCGCCATAATCGAGATAGCTCTTCACCCGCTTGAGTGCGGCGATCAGGCGGGGGTTGCCCACAGCAAAGCCGACGCGCCACCCGGCCATCGAAAAGGTCTTGCTCATCGAGGTGAACTCAACCGCAATGTCCTTTGCGCCTGGCACCTGCAGGATCGAAACCGTCGGGTTGTCGTCAAAATAGAGCTCGGAATAGGCAAGGTCCGAAAGCACCCAGACCTTGTTCTCCTTGGCCCAGGCGACCAGCCGCTCATAAAACGCCAGATCAACCGTTTCAGCCGTGGGGTTCGACGGATAGTTTACGATCAGCACCGACGGGCGCGGCACGGTAAAGGCCATCGCGCGGTCCAGCGCGGCCCAATAGCGGTCATCCGGGGTAACCGGAACCGACCGGATCGTTGCGCCCGCGATGATGAACCCGAAGGTGTGGATCGGATAGGACGGATTGGGCGCAAGCACGACATCGCCTGGCGCGGTCATCGCGGTGGCCATCGACGCGAGGCCCTCTTTCGAGCCCATGGTCATCACCACCTCAGTGGCGGGATCAAGTTCGACGCCAAAGCGGCGCGCGTAATAATTCGCCTGCGC
>JANPPM010000165.1:0-11087 GCA_031428495.1 Novosphingobium sp. | reverse complement strand
GCCGCCAAACAGCCGCTGGAGATCGTCGAACTCGATCTCGAAGGGCCAAAGGCGGGCGAGGTGCTGGTCGAGATTATGGCAACCGGGGTCTGCCACACCGATGCCTATACGCTCGACGGACTGGACAGCGAGGGCATTTTCCCGAGCGCTCTCGGGCATGAGGACGCAGGCATCGTGCGTGAGGTCGGGGCGGGCGGGATCGGGCTCAATGTGCTGCAGGGCACAAAAATGGCAGGGGCCGCGCGGATGACATCGTCCTGCTCGAAGATCTTTGCGAAACGCTGAAATATGGCTCGCTCTGCGCGCTGGGTGGGTTCACACCCTATCCGGTGCTGTCTGCGCTGAAACATTGGCCGGAGGATTTTGTATGACGGGTCCGTTATGATTCTGGGCTGTGTCCTCGCTGGCGGCCTGTCCACCCGCTTTGGCAGCGACAAGGCGCTGGCCGAACTAGGCGGCCAGACGTTGATCACCCGTGCGGTCGATACGCTGTCGGGCTGGTGCGAATTTGTCGTGGTGGTGGGGCGCGAGACAGCCCCTGCCCCCTGCCTGCCCGACTGGCCTCGCCCCGGCATGGGCCCGCTCGCCGGAATAGCCGCCGCGCTGCGTCTGGCACGGGATGAGGGCTATGAGGCCGTGATGACCTGCGGGGTTGATTCCGCTGATCTGCCGGAAACTCTGCTGGACATCCTCGCGCCCGCTCCGGCGTACCTCGCCGACCAGCCCGTGATCGGGCTGTGGCCTGCCAGCGCTCTGGAGGCGATCGAGACGATCCTGACCAGCGATGGCCGCCATTCGATGCGCCAGTTTGCAGAGACCATCGGCGCAAGGGCCGTGCGCGATGCCGCCAATGCCGCCAACATCAACACGCCGGCAGACCTTGCCGCGCTGGAAAAGTGCCGTGGGTTATGAGCCCCAATCTGATTTGGGCACCTCGGAAGTGCTCGCCGAAACGCGGGTTTCGCTGACTATCGACGGGCGCGGTTTCGCCAGCAAAGTCAGCGCGTGGTCATCACCACCTGCGCCTATTGCGGCGTCGGCTGCACCTTCAGCGCGGAAATGCGGGGCGAACAACTGGTGCGGATGGTGCCGTGGAAGGACGGCAAGGCCAATCGCGGGCGCTCGGCGGGATCACCTCCAGCCGCTGCACCAATGAAGAGACGTTCCTCTTGCAAAAGCTGGTCCGCGCCGGATTTGGCACCAACAATGTCGATACTTGCGCGCGGGTTTGCCACTCACCGACGGGCTATGGTCTCAAGACCACATTCGGCACCAGTGCGGGCACGCAGGATTTCGATTCCGTCATGCAGGCCGACGTGATGCTTGTGATTGGAGCCAATCCAACCGACGCACACCCGGTGTTCGCCAGCCGCATGAAGCTCCGCCTCAGGCAGATGGCGGACCAGATCGCCCGCAACTTCGCCGTGCAAGGCGAGGAAGTGGCAATCGCCGCCACCGCCCAACACATCCGCGATTTCTGGGACCCGCGCATGAAGGCAGCGATCAAGGCGGCGGATAGGGGGAAGCTGTCTGCTGTGGTGGCGAAGGTGGTGGAGCAACTAGGCTGAGCTACCTCTTCAACACTTCCTCAAAGCCCCCGCCAGCCCGCCATCCACCAGCAAGTCCGTGCCCGAAATAAAGCTCGCCCGCTCTGAGCCAAGAAACTCCACCGCGTCGGCGATTTCCAGCATGGTCCCCTCGCGCGCCAGCGGGCTCTGCGCATACATTGCCTTCTTGCCCGCGCTCTTTTCGAATTCCAGCGCGCCCTGGCTCGTTGCGATCAGGCCCGGAGAAAGCGACATGATGCGTGCGCCCTTAGCGCCCCACGCGGCGGCCTGTTTGCGGGCGTAGGACAGCACGCCCCACTTGGAATAGACATAGGCCATCTGCGGCGTCGCGGCCTCCGCACCGATCACTGAGGACAGCCGCTCGGCCAGATCGGGGGAAGCGGGGTTTTGCAGCACAGCGATGACCTCATCGCTCGGGCGGAAATTGTGTGCGGCGAGGCTGGCGACGAGAATTGCTGAACTGCCTTGCTGCGCCAGCGGGAGCAGTGCCTCAGCCACCAAGGCCACACCAGTCAGGTTCACCCGCATGATCGCGGCATAGTCTCCCAATGAGGGCGACAGACCGGCGACATGCGCCAGTGTGCCCAAGCCGCCCAGTTCCGCCACCTTGGCCGCCAGCGCGCTCACCGCCGCGGGATCAGTGACATCGCAGGCGATCCCGCGCGCGTCGCAGCCCTCCTCGCGCATCGCAGCGGCTTGCGCACCGGCATGATCACCCCGAAGATCGGCCAGAAGCACGCGGTATCGCTGCGCCAGCCTGCGCGCGACGGCCATGCCCATGGTGCCTGCACCGATGACCACGGCCAGCGGCAGGTCGGGACGCTCGCTGGTGCCGATCATATGCATATCCGTTGCTCCTCGCCCAATGCCTAATCTCCTTTCCTCTTCCAAGCCAAGCACAGCCATGCGACAATAAGCACATAAAACGGGAGAGTGTGATGAACGTCCAGTCAGCCATTCAGATGCTGCCAACCGAAGACGCTGCGAAACTGCGCGGGCGCGGCCCGCTGCCCTCAAAGCCCTATTGGTATCCGGAATGGTACGAGCTGGAGCGCAAGGCGATTTTCATGCGCACCTGGCTGCACATCGGCCATGTCTGCGAAGTACCCGAGCCCGGAAGTTTCATCCGCCGAGAGGTGGAATTCGCGCGCGCCTCGCTGCTGATCGTGCGCGGCAAGGACGGCGAAGTGCGCGCGCTTCACAACGCCTGCACACACCGCGGCACCCAACTGATTTCTGACGAGACCGAGGGCAAGCGCAGCAAGTTCTCCTGCCCCTATCACATGTGGACCTATGGCACGGACGGCAGTCTGCTCTCCGCGCCCGATTTTGAGCGGTTCTATGTCGACAAGAAAGATTGCGCGCTCAAAACGGTGCATTGCGAGGTGCTTGCAGGCTTTATCTTCATCAATTTCGCCGCCGAGCCAAAGCAAACCGCGCGCGAATTTTTTGGGCCAATAGCCGACGAGATGGAGACGCTGCCGGTGGCATCCGCCACTCATTTCACCGAATGCACCTATGAAGTTGAGGCTAACTGGAAGACCAACTTCGACAATTTTCAGGAAAATTATCACCTGCGCTTCATCCATCCGCGCACCAGTGCATCGACTTGCTGGGACGAAAACCCGTTCGGCTATCCGGTGGCTTACGGGTTTTCCGGCCCGCACCGTAGCCAGACCCTGGCGACCAATCCGAACCCGCCGCCGCCATCGCCGACCATGCTGGAGGCCTATATGCGGCTGGGCAAACTGGGCGCAGCTGAGGGGCTGACTTTCCCCAAGACCGACTTCAAGCTGTTTCCCGCGTTTCACATCGTCGGACTTGCGCCCAACCAGTTCAGCCACACCATGTGGCCGGTGGGGCCGAACCGCACTCGCGGGCAGGTGCGGTTTTATTTCACCAGCGAAAATGACAGCGCGAGCAAGTTATACGCCCGCGAGATGACCACTATGACGATCCTCGATGTGCTGTGCGAGGACCGCGACGCCATCGTCTCGGCGCAGCGTGGCCTCGCCAGCGGCGCGATTGAGCAAATCCACTTTCAGGACCACGAAATGCTGCCGCGCCATCTTTATGAAACAGTGCAGGCAATGGTGGTCGACTATCAGGCAGAGCAAGCTGCGGTCTAATCGAAGGTCGAGCCCAGCACCTCCGGCGAGGGACCGGCCAACTGGCGGTGGATCGCCGCAAGAATTGCGGTGAGAACCGCGCTGGCCACGGCGCCGATCACGCCCGAAACCAGTCCGCCGATCAGTGTCGCCACCTTGCCCTGCCCCGCGATCAAGGTGGCCAGTCCCATCGCGGTCACGCCCAGGATCATCACGATCACGAAATAGACCACCGTCAGCAGCAGATAGAAAAAGAACAGGCGGAAGCTGTTGCCCCGCGTCAGCCGCCACGACCGGGTCAGCGCGGTGAGCGGATTAGTGACCTGTTCGATGACGATAACGGGCAGCACCAGCGACACCTTGACCATCGCATAGACTACGCCTGCGAGCAGCGCGCCGACCAGCACCGCGACCAGTGCCCCCAACCCGGTTACCGAGCCCAGCGCTGCGGCAAACAGCACCAGCACCAGCACTGCCACCAGATAGCCGGCAAAAAACAGCAAGGCCGAGCCGACAGCAGTCGGCAGTGCCTTTATTGCCTTGCCCAGAGCCTCGCCCACTGTCGGCCGGGCGCGGTCAGTCAGCAGTGCCAGCATCGCCAGATAGCCGACGGCCTGCAGCGCAAAGGATATAATTCCGAAGCCGACCACCGGCCCGGTCATCCCCTCCATGATCCGCTCGGCCGCTTTAGGATCACCAAAGTTGGCCAGCATATCGGCCTGAAAATCGCTGAGGAAGATCACCGAGGCGAAGCCGGGCAATAGAAAGAATACTCCGGCAACTGCCAACAGCACCTCGCGGTTTGCCGAAACTGAGGCGCTAGCCTCGCGCCAGGCGCGGTTGCTGTCGAATTGCATGGGGGCATACTCTCCTCGTGGAAGGCTTGATAACCACAGCGAAAGCCGCCACGCAACGGTGATGACCGGCGAATGGCCCGCTTCGATCGAATTGCGCTGCGATGCTGCGCTGGTGCCCTATCGCGATGCGCTGGACGAAATGTCCACGCGCAACGCCGCAATTGGTGATGGCCGCGCCAAGGAACTGGTGTGGCTGCTCGAACATCCCCCGGTTTACACCGCAGGGACCAGCGCCAACCCCGCAGAACTGCTCGATCCGCGTTTTGAGGTGGTCGCGGCCGGGCGCGGCGGGCGCTACACCTATCACGGGCCGGGGCAGCGTGTCTGCTATGTCCTGCTCGATCTGAAAACCCGCGCGCGCGATGTGCGCGGCTATGTTCATGCGCTGGAAGGCTGGATGATCGGCGCGCTGGCCGATCGGGGGGTTGAGAGCTTTCGCCGCGAAGGCCGCATTGGCATCTGGACGCAGGATATCGACGGGCGCGAGGCCAAGATCGGGGCCATCGGCGTGCGCATCCGCCGCTGGGTGACGATGCATGGTTTTTCGGTCAATCTTGCCCCTGATCTCTCGCATTTTTCTGGCATCGTGCCCTGCGGCATTGAGGAATTCGGGGTGACCAGTCTGGCGCGTCTCGGCCTCACGGTTGATTCCGCCGCGTGGGATCGCCTAGTGCTGGCGCGCGCCGGTGAATTTCTCGCCGCGCTCGATCAGCCCTGCGGCGCGGAGACTGTGTGTGACACCTGAAATGCGGATCGCTGGAATCACCTTGGTCGCGCTGGCCGCCACGCTGGCATTGGGCGCATGTCAGGCCGAGAAAAAGACAGCGACGCAAGGTACGGCGGGCGGCGAAGTGCTCGAAGCATCAGTCAGCGATGCCATGCTGCCGGTCGATACCGTCCGCTCGCAACCGCCACTCGCGCCCAAAGTACAGCCGAGCGGCAAGGCCCCTACCTCCGCTAAGCCCGGAACGAGCGCGAGCAAGGCTGCCGATGTGGGCGATGCTCCCGAAGAGCCCCCCGCCGAAGCACCCAAAGCCGAGCCCACAGCTGCCGAATAGGTGCTAATGGTGCCTAGGCCGGGCGCATTATCCGGAAGGGCAATGGCTGGCTGCTTCGCGCATCGCCACTGCCGACCATCTGTTTGGCCATCCTGAGCTGCGGCTCGGCAATCCGCCGCCGGTCGACCCCAACCGCTTTGCTGTCATTGTCACCATCGAAGGCAGAGAAAATTTTCCGGGCAGCGGCAAGTTCGGCTTCCGAGGCGGTAAACGCCGCATTGATTTCAGCCACTTGATCGGCATGGTTTGCCAGCATCCCGGTAAACCCGTCACCGCGCGCAGCCTTGGCGGTGAGTTTCAATTGCTTGAGATCCTGTGGATCGCCCTGCACCGTCTCGAGCGCCATGACGCCTGAGGCATGCGCCACCAGCAGTGTCTTTGCCCGCAGGAAGCGGAACGTATCAGTCCAGCTGCCGCGCGGCTCGCGCTGGCGGGATGCATTGATGGCTTGGCCCAGCCCGTCCGCGCTCCAGACGAGCCCGGCAAGGCGCGGCATCGACACTTCGGCATAGGCGGCAATCGTCAGGGCAGCGCGCGCCGTTTCGCCAACAACTGGCAGGATCTTGGTTGAACCGGCAGCAATACCATGTGTCTGCTCCAGCTCGTAAATTTCGGCAGCCAGCTCGCGGATGCTTTCCGGGCCATCGGCGCGCGGCAAAATGATTCCGTCGGGTGAGCCCGGCATCACCGCGCGCAGATCATCACGCCATTGCCGGCTTTCAAAGCTGTTGATTCGTACCCAGCGTGACGCCCCCCCCTGCTCAAGCACCACCTGCGGGTGCGCCTTCAGCCAGTCGCCCGCCAGCCCGCGCGCATGCATCTTGGCTTCCTTGGGCACCGCAGCGTCGAGATCGACCACCACGACATCCGCCCCGGCAGCCAAAGCCTCGCCAAGATCGCGCTCGCTATTACCGGCCACCATCAACCATGAACGATATCGCATGGTGCTTAACCCCCGTCAGCAGCATAACTCGCGGGACAATCCCCGCATTTGTCGGCTCGGTTGGGAGTATGACGGGGGAATATGAACAAAAGGTAGGGATTTGGGGACTTGCGATCGCAGGGGCATGCGAAGCCCGCTGAAAGTTCCATCCAATCTGGACGCACCTCGCGTTGCCTGCTATGTGTGATTCACTTACAAAACGACATGGAGTTTGAGTTCGATCCCGCCAAAGACGAGGCCAACCGGTTCAAGCACGGCTTGCGGCTGGAATTTGGACGGCGGGTGTTTGACGATCCTGAGCACATCATTTCGGCGTCAATTCGGGAAGTCGATGGCGAAGATCGCAACAAGGCGGTCGGCATGGTTGACGGCAAACTCTATACCGCAGTCCATGTCTGGCGCGGTGAAGCAATCAGGCTGATATCGGTGCGGCGGAGTAACGCGAGTGAACAAAGAGACTACCATAGCGATCCCGGCTGATCCCAATGATTCGGAAGATTTCGACGTATCGGTGGCGGGCGTGGAGCGCGCCCACATGGGCCGCCGCATCCGCAAGCTGCGCAACCGGCTGGGCATGAGCCAGCAGGAGTTTGCTAACGCCTTCGGGATTCCGGCTGCCAACATTCGGCAGTACGAAATCGGTCGGCACATGCCGCCGCCAGCTGTGCGGGCTTACCTCAAGGTGATCGATGCAGAGCCGGAGATGGCGGCGAGGGCTGTGGCGGGTTAAACCAGCATCGTCATGCTGAACTTGTTTCAGCATCTATCTCGCCTTTGAGAGCAACGGGTGATTGGGGAAATGGACCCTGAAACAAGTTCAGGGTGACGGTAAGGGGATACTGGAACTCTCATTTATTGAACGCCAGAATGTCGGCCTTGGAGAGCTTGAACCATTCATGCGGCGGTCGGCGAAATTAGCGAAAGCCATATGGGCGAGGCTTAGGGTGATTTTTGAGCGGTTGGCGGGGTAATGATCAGGGTTGGCGTAGAGTTAGTTGTTGAGTGATTCTGGGAGAATGCGAAGTGCTATATTCTATCGATTGGCCCCTTATATTCCAAGGATTTAGCACCTTTCTTGATCCGTTGGCAGCAGCATCTTGGCCTATTGCGATTGTGATGATCTGTTGGTCGTTTCGGAAGCAAATCCGTGACCTGATTTCTCGAATAAAGAGTCTAAAAGGAGGTGGGCTGGAAGCAGTTATGTTGATCGAGAAGCAGGATATTTCTGAGTTGAAAACAGATCAAGGACTGTTGAAATTGGGTAGTGGACTTCCGGTAACAGGTACAGTCCACGATCAGTTTGACAAAGAGCTTCAAGAGCTGCTCGATAGAGAATTTAATTCAGACGATGATACTAAGCTCAAATGGGCAATACGCCTTAGATCAATTGCTGAAGTATACCGCCGACATGAGGCGGCATTTCGGATTATCTTTGGTTCACAGTTGAAGGCTCTTGAACAATTGCACTTAGTCGGAAAGGCCTCAGCATCTGATTTCCAAGGGCTCTATGACGAAGCAAGAAATAATACTGATTTTTCAGTCATTTATGAAAATCGGACATTCGAACAGTGGGGCCAGTTTCTAATCGATGCAGGTTATGTGAAATTTGATGAGGCCGACAGCTCTAAGGTGGAAATCACCCCTCTTGGTCAAGATTTCCTTGTTTGGTTGACACAAGCGCGAATTCCTAAAATACGATTTGGATAACCTTTGCATTAGACACATCACCGCACGCCCAAATCCCCCTTACCCACAGTCCCCGCTGCCATCTCCAGCATGCGGTCCAAACTCTTCTTCGCGCGCAGCCGCAGCCCCTCTTCAATCTCGATCCGGGGCTGCAAATCGCGCAGCGCTACGTAGAGTTTTTCCAGCGTATTCAGCGCCATGTAGGGGCAGATATTGCAGTTGCAGTTGCCGTCCGCTCCCGGCGCCCCGATGAAGTGCTTGTTCGGCAGCGCCTTTTCCATCTGGTGGATGATGTGTGGTTCGGTGGCGACGATCAGCGTATCGCCGGGGAAGGTCTTGGCGAAGTTCAGGATGCCGCTGGTACTGCCGACATAGTCTGCATGGTCGATGATCGCGGGGGGGCATTCGGGGTGCGCCGCAATCGGCGCGCCGGGGTGCTGGGCCTTCAGCTTGAGCAGCTCGGTTTCCGAAAACGCCTCGTGGACGATGCACACGCCCGGCCACAGCAGCATCGGACGGTCGAACTTTCGCGACAGATAGCCGCCCAAGTGCCGGTCAGGCCCAAAGATGATCTTCTGTTCGCGCGGGATTTGCTGGAGGATGGTCTCCGCGCTCGACGAGGTAACGATGACATCGCTGAGCGCCTTCACTTCGGTCGAGCAGTTGATATAGGTCAGCGCGATGTGATCGGGGTGCGCCTCGCGGAATGCCTTGAATTTTTCGGGCGGGCACGAATCCTCAAGGCTGCACCCGGCGTCCATATCGGGCAGGATCACGATCTTTTCGGGCGAAAGTATCTTCGCCGTGTCGGCCATGAATTTGACCCCGCAAAAGGCGATAACCTCCGCATCGGTCGCCGCCGCCTTCTTCGAAAGCTCCAGCGAATCACCGACATAGTCCGCCAGATCCTGAATCTCGGGCTTCTGGTAATAATGCGCCAGGATCACCGCGTTGCGCTCCTTGCGCAACCGTTCGATCTCGGCGCGGACATCCACCCCGACAAGGCTTTCGGTCATCACGGTCATGGGGGCAACTTTCGCAAGGAGGGCAATGGAACGGAAGGTTGCGTCCCAGATAGGCCCTCCCTACGCCGGGGGAAATGGTCTGCCCAAGCAAAATTTTCCCTCAGCCAAGCGCGAGCCGCTCAGCAAGCGCCACAACCGGTACCGAACGTCCCAGCAGCCAGACCGATGCATGAAAGAAGACCAAGACGCCCGCGCCCCACAACAGCGCCGGATGGACCGCGCCGCGCGTGCGGCGATCATGCGCGAAGGCGATTGCGAAAACTCCGAGCTGCAGGACCAGCTCCACCGCCTGCCCCCAGTCGCCCAGCAGTGGCATCGGCAGTACGCGCCCCAGCGCCGGTTCGAGCAGCAAGACCGTTGCCGTGAGCATCAGTCGGCGATGCCAATCCGTGCGCCGCCGCATCACAATCGCCCAGGCAACCACGCCGCCGAAGACCAGCATGCCGAAATTGGTCAGGACGAGGAAATGCGCGTTGGTGAAAAACGGCGGCACCCGGTGAAGCTCAATCGCCTTGATGCCAGTGTAGGCCCCCAGCACGACCATCAATGCGGCCAGCCCCGCACCGGCCCAGCCGAGACGGCGGTGCAGTTGCAGCGACCCGCGTTCGGCGAGCGTCGACTGGGTCACGATCAGCGCCAGCCAGCTGACAAACACCACACCGTGCAGGTGGACCCAAACCGGGGCGGCAGGAATATCGACGAATCCGCGCAGCGAAAACTGGATGAAGCCCAGAATAATGAACAACGACAGGCCGATTGCCATCTTGCGAAAAAATGATTCGTCGCCTGTCAGTCTGGAAGCAGCTGTCGCCATGCATTTTCCCCCACGTGGATCCCGCATACAAGTTTACAAAAGGCAGTCGACCCGGTCAATTCCCTGCGGAAGGTGTGGTCCCTGAGGAAGGTGACTGGCCAGGCAGCGCGGGGGGCTCAGGGGGCCAACCGGTTAGCGCAATCCCTATCGACTGCCTGATGCAGAAAGAACCGACACCGCCGCTTTCGCGCGCAGCGTCAGGCCCGCTTCGCCCATGTCGCCACGGCACAGGAACATGTCATCGGCAAAATCGCACAGATGCGTGCCGGCAATATGCGCGCCGAAGTGGCGAAAGCCACCCGTGCTCAGCAGATAGGCGGTGCGCGATGCGGCTGGCGTTCTCAGCAATTGCGCGGGAAAATCGGCGCAATGATATTGCACCTGCGCCACCGGTGTGCGCCCGGCATAATAGGAATTGGTGCGCAGATGATTGTCGGTTGCAAGGTTGGAGAAGGCGATGAAGCTTTCCCAAGGGTACGCCACATTTCCGGAATTCCACTGCTGGCATTGCCACGCCGGCAGCACGACCAGCGTATCGTGAGCGCGGCCAAGCCTGGCGAATGCCGCATCGGTAAACCGCGCCGATCCCTCGATACGCGAGAAACGCTCATGCATTGCCGCCAGTGGCCCAGCGATATCGGCAATCTGTACCAGCGCGGCGGCGGCCAGCACTGTAGCGGCGCGGCGCGGCGCGAGCTGACGGATCAGGGCGGCAATGGCGATGAACAGCAGCACATAGATTGTCACCCAGATCAGACGGCCCGACGAACGGAAAATCAGCAGCAGATCGAACAGGGTTTGCGGCAAAGTGAGATCGATGCTGTACATGCCCAAAGTCAGCCTTGCCGACAGCGACAGCAGGAAGGCGAACAACGCCACGACCACCAGCGGCGGAAACACCCCGTCGCCCCCATCGCCGCGTATCCGCGCAAAGATCGCCCCGCCCAGTATCAGCGCGAGGCCACCGAGCCCCATATAGCCAAAGCCCTCATACTGACCACCAGCCGCCATCGCCAAGTCGGGCAAAA
>JANPPM010000164.1:0-6970 GCA_031428495.1 Novosphingobium sp. | reverse complement strand
CGGTCAATTATCTTTTGCAATATCGAAATATTTTATGTAATGATGAACATAGAACAGATTCGTTCTGAGTCAATCCGGCAGATCAATGGCCCGTCCCGCCCTGTCCGCTTCGCGCGGCTTCGACATTATCGACCTGCTGGTGGCGTCGCCTGATCGCCGCATGACGCTGTCCGAGATTGCCCGGAGCGCACAGATCAACGTCGCCTCATGCCATGCCGTGCTGGGCGTGCTGGTGGAGCGGGGCTATCTGGCGCGCGATGGCGGGTCGCGCACTTTTTCACTGGGCCCCATGCTGTCCGCAGCCGGGCACGCCGCACTGGCCTGTCAGCCGCTGCTGGTGAAGGCGCTGGACGCGGCACAGGCCATAGTGCGCGAACTGGATATACCGATGGTGATCAGCACCGTGATCGGTGAGGACATCGTCGGCGTCGCCTCCATCGAAGATAGCCGCGGACATGGGACAGGCCTGCGGGTCGGCGAACGGCGCGCGCTCATTCCACCGATTGGCACGCCGTTCGTGGCATGGTCCGGGGACGATGCCATTGCCCAATGGCTGGGCCGGATCCCCGCAGACAACGCTGAACTGAAAGAGGAGTTACTCGGAGGAATTGCAACCATCCGCGCGCGCGGCTTCGAAGTCCTGCTCCATTCCAGCGAGGAGGAAAATCTGGCTTCGGAGCTGACAGCATTGGCAGGAGACCCAGCCAAAGGGGCTGCTCCACACGCGCTGCGCGGGTTCCATCGGCTTGGCCCGGACATGACGCTGGCAGATACTATCGAGGCCGGCCGCCTCTACAATGTCACGATGATTGCTGCACCGATTTTTGACCGGCACGGCGCCTGCGTCTACAATCTCTGTCTCGGCCCGTTCGGCGAACTGGTGTCCGGAGCCAAGGTGTTGGATCACGCCGACCGGCTGCTCCGCGCCTGCCTGTCGGTGATGCGCGCCGATCGCGCATCACCCTGATCCTGTCGTCAGATCGCGATATTATACAGCTTGGCAGCGTTGAGTCCGAGCACCTTGGCGCGGTCCTCATGGGTCAGGCTGGAAAGCCGCTCCTCAAGATTGTCGATGGGCCACAGCGAGGTCGGGTGCGGGAAATCAGTTTCGAACAGGCAATTGTCGATGCCGACCTTGTGCAGCGTCTCCGAAATGTCGTTCTTCTCGAACCAGAAGCAGCCGTAGAAATTGCTCTTGAAATATTCCGACGGCCTCTTCTCGAAGCCCTTGGTTTCGGCGATTTCGGCCAGCTGGTAATCGAGCGCTTCCATCAGGAAGGGAACCCAGCCGATGCCGCTTTCGACCGAGACGAATTTCAGCCCCTTGAAGCGGTCGAGGATGCCCGAATAGATCAGGTTGGAGACGACCTTGCCGTTGTTGAAAAAGATCATCGCGCCCGAAATGCCTGAACGCAGATCATAGGGCAGCGACGGCCAGCCCTGCTGTCCCATCCAGTCAATCGCGGTTTCCGACCCGCCGATATGAAAATTGACCGGAATTTTGCGCTCTTCGCAAACTTCCCACAGCGGGAACCAATGTTCCGTACCAAGGTCCGGGATCAAAACGCCGTTGTCATCTTTTGTCATGTGCGGATCGGAATTGATGTTGATCCCCCGCAGGCCCATGTTTGCGCAACGTTCGGTTTCCTTGACCGCCTCTGCAACGTCCCACCACGGCAGCAATGCCATCGGAAACAGGCGCTCGCCGCTTTCTTGCTGCAATTCGGCCATGGCATCGTTATACAGCTGGACACTGATCAGCCGCAGCTCGGGATCAACCTTGGCCGAAGCCTGACCGCCAAAGCCCAGGATGTTGGGATAGACGATCTGGGCATAGATCCCGGCCTCATCCATCACCGCCAGCCGTGCCTTCACGTCTGACGAACCCAGATGCACATCCTCAAACTGCAATTTCAGGAACTTGTCGAGATCACGGACCTTGCCGCCCTGCTTGAGCACAGAGCTGTTCGGATGGGCACCGGTGCCGATAGACTTGTCGCCATCGATCACCCAGCAGCGCACGCCATCGAGCATCTTGACCTGCGGCACCCGGTCGCGGAATTTCGCGGGCGCGCGCTTGATCCACATGTCATGCGGCTCGGTCAGATGGGTATCGGCGTCGATCACCTTGATGGCAGATTTGGCCTGCGCCCGCTCAAGCGTGGCAGTGTTCATGATTCTCTCCATTCAATGCTTTTGACTATTGTGCGCCAATTCGCGCCCGCCGCAAGTGTCATGCCGCAGGCTGGTCTGGCTCCATCCCGTCGAGCGGTGTCTGGCGGCCCCGCCCGCCACTAACCTGAACGGTCATTTCGCCCAGACCGTCCATTTGCACGTGCATGACATCGCCGGGCACCACCGGACCAAGGCCGGTTGGCGGCGTGCCCGAGAAGATCACGTCGCCCGGATGCAGCGTCATCACCGATGCGGCGTGCTCGACCAGATCGGCGATGCCAAGGACCAGATTGGCAGTCGTATCGACGGTGCGTTCCTCGCCGTTGACTGTGAGGCGGTAGGCAAGGTTGTCGGGATCGGCGATCTCGTCGGCCGTGGTCAGCCAGGGCCCCATCAGCCCATAGGTATCGAAGCTCTTGCCAAAGCTGGGGAACTCCGGCCCCTGCTGGGTCATGTCCAGCCCGATGGCATAACCTGCCACATGCTCAAGCGCGCGGGCAGCGGGGATTTCTGTGCCACCCTTGCCGATGACGATGGCAATCTCTGCCTCGTGAAACGTCACCCGCTCAGGCCAGCGCAGCACCACGCCGTCCGCTGGGCCAGCCGCCGCATTGGTCATCTTGAACAGGAAACCCAACCGGCGCGGATGGCCGCCCGCGCCCAGTACCACCTTGTGATTGCCCGCACCGCAGACGAATTTTCCGGGATTGGCGATGGGGCAGCGCAGCAGCACATCGGCGACCGGCACGCCCGGCGTCTGGTCGGCGAGCGCTTCCATTGCCGGGCGCAGCGCGGGCAGATTGGTGATGAACTGATCGCCCGCCGGATAGGGCCAGCGTACCGAAGGCAGGCTATCAGTTACACTCGTAACGTCGTGTACCAAAGCGCCGCGCACCACGCCAAGCTTGAGCGGACCGCTGGCCGAATCCTGATAGCGGCAGATCTTCATGGCATTCTCCCAATTTTCTGATTCTTGTGCCCAAGCATCGCCCGCCCCGCAAACATCGGCAAGTGCCTTCGCCGCAATCGCCGCACTGCCGATGATTTTGGCCTTTGCGGCGATTGACCATCATACTATGCGGCAGCCAACCGAACCGACCGGCAGAGGACCACGACCATGAGCAATGCCCACAGCGCCCCGGCGCTTGATCCCGAAATCGCCAAGCTGGTGGCACAAGGCCGGGCCGCGCAGCAGGTGTTCGAAAGCTTCTCTCAGGAACAGGTGGATGGCATTGTCCGCGACATCGGCAAATACGTTTATGACAATGCCGAACTGCTGGCAAAGATGGCGGTCGAGGAGACCGGCATTGGCAATTACGAAGACAAGGTGATCAAGAAAAAGGGCAAGGCCCGCGCGATCTGGAACAGCCTGAAGGGCAAGAAGAGCCGCGGCATCATTGACGAAGATGCCGAAACCAACCTTGTCTATGTGGCAAAGCCGATGGGCGTTGTCGGCGCTGTGACGCCGATCACCAACCCGGTGGTTACCCCTATGTGCAACGGCATGTTTGCCCTCAAGACCGGCAACGCGGTTATCTTTGCGCCGCACCCCAAGGCACAGGGCTGCGCCGAACACCTGACCGAGGCCTTCATGGCCATCGTCAAGGCGCACGGCGGGCCGGACGATCTGATCCAGGTGGTGCGCAATGGCTCGATCACCCGCACCCAGCAGCTGATGGAGTCGGTCGACGTCGTGGTCGCTACTGGTGGCGGGGCCATGGTCAAGTCGGCCTATTCGTCGGGCAAGCCCTCGTTCGGCGTCGGCGCTGGCAATGTGCCGGTGATTATCGACCGGGGTGTCGATCTGGGCGCGGCGGTCGACAAGATCGTCACCGGAGCCAGTTTCGACCACGGCATCATCTGTTCACACGAGCAATTCGTGCTGACGCCGCAGGAAGCCTTTGACGAGACCGTCGCGATGTTCACTGCAACCGGCAAGGTCTGGTACACCGACGACGAAACACAGATCCAGAAATTGCGCGACGTTGTCTTCCCCGGTGGGCACCTGAACAAGGATGTGGTCGGCATCTCGGCCCGCGCGGTCGGCGCCTTGGCCGGGATCGATGTTCCCGAAAGCGCACGCCTGATCATGCTGCCTGCCAAGGGCGCGGGCGAGGATGACATACTGGCGCGCGAAAAGCTGTGCCCGGTGATCGCGATCCTGCCCTACGAATCGTTCGAGGACGCGGTTCAGAAGGCCAAGGCCAACCTGCTGGTTGAAGGCGCGGGTCATTCCGCCGCGCTCCATTCGGACGACGAGGCGAATATCCGCCATGCCGGGCTGGAACTGCCGATCAGCCGGCTGGTGGTGAACCAGCCAAGCTCGCTCACCGCAGGCGGATCACTGACCAACGGCTTCGCACCCACAACGACGCTCGGCTGTGGATCATGGGGCGGCAATTCGATCTCGGAAAACCTCGATTACAAGCACTTGATGAACGTCAGCCGGATCGGCAAGGTGATTATGGGCAAGGCAGTGCCGACGGATGAGGAGATTTGGGCCTGAGAGCAAGGGTCGCCCAATAACTGCTCGTCATCCTGAACTCGTTTCAGGATCCATCGTGCCGATAGCCGGGTGGTTTGTGTGCGCAACCGGGCTTCAGCGCAAAAGGCTAAATGGATCCTGAAACGAGTTCAGGATGACGAGAATGATTTTGAAGTGTGCAACCGCGCTCAAATCCCCATGCACAGATACTTCAGCTCCATATAGTCATCGAGCCCGTAGTGCGATCCTTCGCGGCCCAGCCCTGATTGCTTGACGCCGCCAAACGGCGCAACCTCGGTAGAGATCAGCCCGGTGTTGATGCCGACCATGCCCGCCTCGAGCGCCTCCGCGACCCGCCAGACCCGCGAGAGATCGCGGGCATAAAAATAGCTGGCGAGGCCGAATTCGCTCTCGTTGGCGAGCGGCATGACCTCCTCCTCGGTCGCAAACCGGATGACGCCCGCCAGCGGCCCGAAGGTTTCCTCGTGCGCCAGCCGCATGGCTGGGGTGACGTCGATAATGACGGTGGGTTCGAAATAGGTCCCGCCCAGCGGGCTCCGCTTGCCGCCCGCCAACAGCCGCGCACCGCCAGCCAGCGCGTCCGCCAGGTGTTCCTCGACTTTGCTGACTGCCGCCTCGTCGATCAGCGGGCCAACCGTAACGCCCGCTTCCATCCCGTAGCCAAGCTTCATTTCCTTGACCCGCGCGGCGAGCTTGGTGACGAATTCCTCATAAACCCCGTCCTGGACATAGAACCGGTTGGTGCACACGCAGGTCTGGCCGTTGTTGCGGAATTTGGACACCATCGCGCCATCGACCGCAGCATCGACATCGGCATCATCGAATACGAGGAAGGGCGCGTTTCCGCCCAGTTCCATCGAGCATTTCTTGACCGTTTCAGCGCTTTCACGCAGCAACTGGATGCCGATCTCGGTCGAGCCGGTAAAAGTGATCTTGCGCACCAGCGGGTTGCGGGTCAGCTCGCGGCCAATCTGCGCAGCACTGCCAGTGACGACATTGACGACCCCAGCGGGGATCTCTGCCATCTCGCACAGGGCGGCGATAGCGAGCGCCGAATAGGGCGTTGCTGAGGCAGGTTTGATCACAATCGTGCTGCCCGAGGCGAGCGCCGGGCCTAGCTTGCGGGTCACCATCGCATTGGGGAAATTCCACGGCGTGATTGCGCCGACAACGCCTAGCCCCTGCTTGAGCACAACGATGCGCTTGTCAGGAGCATGCGCCGGGATCACCGAGCCATAGGCGCGCTTGCCCTCTTCGGCGAACCATTCGATGAAGCTGGCACCATAGCCGATTTCGCCACGCGCTTCCTCGAACGGCTTGCCCTGCTCTCGGCTGAGCAATTCGCCGAGTGCATCGCGGTGCTCGATCATCAGGTCGAACAATCGCCGCATCAGCCGCGCCCGTTCGCCAGCGGTCTTCGCGCGCCACAGCGGCAGTGCGGCCTGTGCCGCTTCAATCGCCCGCGCGGTCTCTGTGGTGCCCATCTTGGGCACGGTCCCCAAGGACTTGCCTGTGCCGGGATCGGTTACCGATAGAGTCTCGCCGCCATCGGCGTCGCACCAGATACCATTGATATAGCATTGCTGCCGCAGCAGCTGGGTGTAATCCATCGTTTTCGCCTTTCGCTTGTCGAGCAGTCCCTTGCCCGCATCGCTACGCTTTGCAACCGATTGACGCCACTGCGCGCTTTGGCTAGGTGTATTTATATCGAATAAGAATTCACAATTGCGAATCTTGGAGAGTTACCCTGGAACACACCGGCTATATCGACGGCGCATTCGTTGCGGGCGAAGGCGCGCGCTTTATCGTCGAAAACCCGTCTGACGAGACAACCGTCGCCGAGATTGCCAGCCAGTCCGCCGCACAGGTCGAAAAGGCCATCGCCGCTGCGCGCACCAGCTTCGATGCAGGCGCATGGAGCAGCCTGTCGATGAAGCAGCGTGCGGAGCCGATGCGCAGCTTTTCGGAAGCGCTGAAAAAACGCGCCGACAAGCTCAAGGAACTGGCCATCACCGAGGCCGGTTGTCCGACCAACTCAACCGTTATGGGCGCGCAGGTGCACGCACCGCTGCGCATGACCGACGAAATTATCGACATGTTCCTGACCCTGCCCGAAAGCGTGGAAAACCCGCTGCCGCTGCATGAGCGGGTCAATCCCTATTTCACCGTGCAAAGCCTGAAACTGTGGCGTCCGCTGGGCGTGATCTCGGCAATTTCGGCCTATAATGTACCGTTCTATACTGCCTTCTGGAAAGTCGTTCCCGCGCTGATGGCCGGCAATTCGGTGGT
>JANPPM010000163.1:0-6719 GCA_031428495.1 Novosphingobium sp. | reverse complement strand
TGGGCGCTCATTGCCTTCCTCTATTGCATCGCACGCTGGTATTGGCGCGGACAGTATCTGTTTGCGATGGAAGTGCTGAGTGCCTTTGCGGTGCCGCTGTTCCTGCTGTCGATCCCCTATGTGCTGTGGCTTGACCGGGTGCTGGTCAATCCGCGCGATGGAGCATGGCATTTCGGCGCTATGCTGATCGGTCGTGAGCCGCATGATGCGGAGCAGGTTTGGCACCATTTGCGCGCCTGGGCGGTGAAGGGTTTTTTCTGCGCCTTCATGATCTCGATCCTGCCCGGCGGCTTTGCAGCCGTAGTGACGCTCGATCTCGCCAGCATAACCGGCAATCCTGTTGCGACGGCGACATGGCTGACAGAACTGCTGTTCGTGGTCGATGTCCAACTGGCCATGGTCGGCTATCTGGTGACGCTCAAGCCGTTAGACGCGCAGATTCGAAGCGCCAATCCGCATCTTGGTGCATGGCTGGCGGCGCTGATGTGCTATCCACCGTTCATCCTGATGGGCGACGGTGGTCCGCTGAACTATCACCAGAACGCGGGCGAGTGGTCGCTTTGGCTGGAAGGGCACACAGCGCTGCTGTGGGCTTGGGGCGCGCTGCTGGTTTTCCTCACCGGGGTCTATGCTTGGGCGACGGTTGCCTTTGGCCTGCGCTTCTCCAACCTTACCTATCGCGGTGTGCTGACCAACGGGCCGTACCGTTTCACCCGGCACCCTGCCTATCTGTCCAAGAACCTGTTCTGGTGGTGCGCCACGATGCCGTTCCTCGCCACCAGCGGTTCGCTGACCGACGTGGTGCGCAACACTGCGTTGCTCGGGCTGGTCAGTGCAGTTTACTATTGGCGGGCAAAAACCGAGGAGCGCCATCTGGGCGATGAAGACCCCAAGTACCGTGCCTATTCGGCGTGGATGCAGGAGAACGCGGTGATCACGCGGGGGTTTACAGCGCTGGGACGCAGATTACGTCCGCGCGGCCTGACTTTGCAGGCGGCAGAATAGGGCAATCTCATGTCGGCGCGCGGATTGTTTCGTCGCCCTCGATCGTGAAGCGGTGCATCAGTCGGCCCGACGCCGGATCGAACGGCCGGGCGCGGTGCATGGTCCCGGTGTTGTTCCAGATGACGAGGTCGTTCTCTCGCCAGACATGACGATAAACATATTCGGGCTGTCCCATGTGATGCCTGAGGCGGGCAAGCAGGTCGTAGCTGTCGGCTGGATGCATGCCGACAACGTGTGATACCGCGACTCCCAGCATAAGCGATTTACGGCCTGAATGGTGCTCCCAGACCAGCGGCTGCACTGCTGGCGGACGTTTCCGCCATCCCTCAATCTGAGCGTCGCTGGCGTCGGGAGTGCCCGCAAGGCCTGACGTCAACGCGGTATGGACAACGCGCAGGCCATCGACGAGCTTGCGGTCTGCTTCGTCCAGACCTTCATAGACGGCATAGGAATTGAGAAATTCGGTCTCGCCGCCCTCCGGTGCAAGTCTCTCGGGTCGGAATGAGCCGCCAAAGCATGGCACAGTCTGATTGTGGTAGCCGTCCATGTGCCAGAACAGCGTGTTGGCGAAATAGGCGGCGTATTCGGCGCTCACTTTCGGATCAATCGTTACCTTCTGCAATTCGCCGCCGCCCAGATCGGCATGGATAGGGCCGATTGTGGCTGTGATGTCGCGTTGCTGGTTGAGCGTGATGTCAAGGTCGCGGAAAACGATCACGCCGCGTTCGACGAGCACTTCGCGAATTTTTGCGGCGTGGATTCCGGAAACGAGATCGGCAATATCGGCAACAACTTCGCTGCCGATTAGCGGCTTCAGGCTGCGGATGCTGAGAGTACCCAAGTGCTCAGAAACTTTCCTCATAGACCCGGCTGATATCGCCGCCCCATTCGCCGTGGAACTTGTCGAGCAGGACCTGTGCAGGCACCTTGCCGCTGGCGACGATCTCATCGAGCGGGTTCAGATACGTGGTTTCATTGTCGCCGCTCGAATTGAGCCTTCCGCGCGCAGTCAGCCCGGCGCGCGAGATAGCCACGACCTCTGCGGCGATATCGCGAAGCGTGCCGCCAGAGGGCAGGGGGGCATCGAGACCCAGTTTTGGTACTGCAACGCGCAGCGCTTCACGCCCTGCCATGTCCCAGCCCTTCACCAGATCCCATGCGGCATCGAGCGCCGTCTGGTCATACAGCAGACCTACCCAGAACGCTGGGAGCGCGCAGATCGTGCTCCACGGTCCGCCATCCGCGCCGCGCATTTCAAGGAAGCTCTTGAGGCGAACTTCGGGAAAGGCGGTGGAGAGGTGGTCGGTCCAGTCGCTTATCCGTGGAAATTCGCCCGGCAGAACCGCGAGTTTTCCAGCCATGAAGTCGCGGAATGAAAGCCCCGCCGCGTCGATATATTTTCCATCGCGAAAGACGAAATACATTGGCACATCGAGCATGTAGTCAACGTAACGCTCATAGCCGAAGCCCTCATCGAACACGAAGGGTAGCATGCCGGTGCGGTGCGGATCGGTGTCCGACCAGATGTGGCTGCGATAGGAAAGGAAGCCGTTGGGCTTTCCCTCGGTAAACGGTGAATTGGCGAAAAGCGCGGTTGCCAGCGGTTGCAGGGCCAGACTGGTGCGGAATTTCTGCACCATGTCAGCCTCGTTGGAGTAATCGAGGTTCACCTGGATGGTGCAGGTGCGCAGCATCATGTCGAGACCCATTGTGCCGACCCGGGGCATATGGCGCAGCATGATCTCATAGCGGCCCTTGGGCATGATCGGCAGCTCGTCGCGGCGCTTGTCGGGCCACATGCCAAGGCCAAGGAAGCCCTTGCCGGTGCGCGCGCCTATCTCCTTGACCTGCTTAAGATGTCTCCCAGTCTCGGCGCAGGTCTGGTGCAGGTTTTCGAGCGGGGCGCCGGACAATTCTAGCTGTCCTGCAGGCTCAAGGCTGACGGCGCCATCGGCACCGGACAGGGCGATGACTGTTCCATTCTCCTCGACCGGTTTCCAGCCGAACGCGGTAAGTGCCATCAGCATATCATGGATGCCGCCTGGCTCGCCATAACTGGGGGCGTGGTGATCACTCTCGCAGTACACCAGCTTTTCGTGCTCGGTGCCGATCCGCCAAGCTTCGCGCGGCTTTTCGCCTGCGGCCATCGGCTCTGCGAGTTGGGCGATGCTTTCGATCACCGGGTCGTTTTCATCCGAGGCTTGGCGCGTGCTCATGGCTGGCCGTTAAGTGAGCGCGAATTGTTACGCCAGCACTATTTCCAATCGCCACAGGTTCCCATCCATAGCGCAGTGGCCGCAATCGCCGCAGTCTCGCCGCGCAGGATTCGCGGACCGAGATTGATCGCCCGGGCGGAGGCGAGATCGCGGATGGATTCACGTTCGGCGGGATCAAAACCACCCTCGGGCCCTGTGAGCAGCGCGGCGGGTCCGGCATTCGCGGTAAAGCAAGCAGCGGCAGGCTCTCCCCCGGTTTCGTCAGCGAAGAAAAGGGTGCGCCCGGCGGGCCATTGGCGCAGCAGGCGATCGAGTTTGATCGGCTCGGCAAGGTCGGGCAGCGCAGTCCGCGCGCATTGCTCAGCAGCCTCGGTCAGGATCGCACTGGCGCGTTCTAGGTTGAGTTTGTCAGCGACACAGCGCCGGGTGATTACCGGCTGGATGCGCCGAACGCCGAGCTCGCAGGCTTTTTCCAGCACCAGATCGAAACGGTCCTTCTTGAGCAAGGCGGCGCACAGAGTGAAATCGGGCACCTGTTCGCGCGGGCGCAGATGGGTTTCGACGGTCATTGTGAGATCGCGCTTGCCCACAGCCGCGATCGATGCGGCCCATTCGCCGGTTATGTCGTCGCACAGGATGACAACATCGCCTTCACGCGCTCGCATGACCTTGAGCAAATAATGCGCTTGACCGCCTTCAAGCGTAATTGCCGCGCCCTCGGCAAGTACGATGGGAACAAACAGGTGGGGGGCGCTTTTCGGCGGCCAGGCGGGAGTGACGGGCATGGCGTGGCCTAGCCCAATCGTCATCCCCGCGAAAGCGAGGATCGCTGGCAGGCTGAGCAGCACTATCCAGCCAGCGATCCCCGCTTTCGCGGGGATGACGGAATGGGTATGGGAACGCCATGCCAGCCGAAATCGTTCCCGACAGCCAGCACAGTGGCCTGATGGCAGCACTGCCCGCACGCCTGCGCGACTATGCCTTGCTCGCCCGCTTCGACCGCCCGATCGGCTGGTGGCTGCTGTTCTGGCCCTGCGCTTGGGGCGTGCTGCTCGCTGGCGGGCAGGGTGAGTGGGCCTTGCTTGGCTGGCTCTTGCTCGGCAGTGTGGCCATGCGCGGGGCGGGTTGTGTCTATAACGACCTGCTTGATGCCGATCTTGACCGGCAAGTGGCGCGCACCGCCGCGCGGCCGGTGGCGAGTGGGCGGGTCAGCAAGCGAGCGGCCTGGCTTTGGCTGCTGACCCTGTGCCTGATCGGCCTTGTGGTGCTGCTGCAATTGCGCTGGCAGGCACAGCTGGTTGCTTTGGCAAGCCTTGCACCGGTCGCCGCCTATCCGCTGATGAAGCGCATTACCTGGTGGCCGCAGGTGTGGCTGGGGCTGGTGTTCAGCTGGGGCGCGCTGGTCGGCTGGGCGGAACTGCGCGGTGACGGTCTGGCGGTGCTGGCAGCGCTCTATGCCGGGGCGATCTGCTGGGTGGTCGGCTATGACACCATCTATGCTTGCCAGGACCGCGAGGATGATGCGCTGGTCGGTATCCGCTCAAGTGCGCTGCGGCTTGGCGCGCGGGTGCGGGGCGGGGTGGCGGCATTTTATGCAGCGGCGGTGATGCTGTGGGCTTTGGCCTTCTGGTTGCTGCGCCCCGATGGACTGGTACTGTTCGCGCTTGCGCCGATGGCGCTGCATCTGGGCTGGCAGGTGGCAGGATTGCGCCCCGGCGACACAGACAACGCACTCGCTCGCTTCCGCGCAAACCGGTTTGCGGGTATGCTCATGGCTCTGGCGTGTTGGGTGGTTGGAAATGCGTGAAGCAGTTCGATTAGTGGTAATTTTTGCGGCATTGCTTGGTGGCTGCAAGGCAGCTGTTCCGCCGACAGTCGATGCATCTCCCGCACCCAGTCCCGTTCCTGGGGTCGCAAAAACCGCGCCGTCACCAGCAAGTAACGAGCAGTTCATCGCTATAGGAACCGAGCCGTTCTGGAATGCAAAGATCGGTGGCGGCGCGATCGTCTATTCGACGCCAGAAGAAATGACCGGGCAATCCATCTTGGTGACCGAAACACGACGGGGCTCCTCGCGCACTTACACCGGCGCGTTCAGCGGCCAGCCGTTTGTCCTGACTATGCGTGAAGCCGCGTGCAGCGACGGCATGTCCGACCGCAGCTATCGCTATGAAGTGGCGCTTACGGTTGGCGGCGGCGAGCGTAAGGGCTGCGCCGACCCGGGAACCGCTCTCAAGGCAGAATAATGTGCAATCTCTGCCGGATGACCAAAGGCGTCGATGAAATCGCGTGGCTGTTCGCGATAGAACCTGATCGCAGCGCGAATTTTGCAGGAGAAGTGTATCCGCGCGACGATCCAGCAACAGGCAATGCTCTAATCGCTTGCGAAGCCTGAAATATAAAGTAGGCTTGAGGTCATTCTTCCAATGGGGTCGCGCCATGGACAAAGATGATGTTCTCGCAATTGGAGCGCTGGCACAGCGCACCGGGCTCGCGGTTTCGGCCATCCGCTATTACGAGGCGCAGGGGCTGATCAGCTCGCAGCGCAGCACTGGCAACCAACGGCGCTATATGCGTTCTGATATTCGCCGACTCAGTTTCATCCTGATCGCACAGCGACTTGGCCTTGCACTTAACGAGATTGAAGTAGCTTTGGCCAGCCTGCCGCAGGGCCGCACGCCGGGCCAATCGGACTGGCTGCGCGTCAATCGCGTCTTGCGCAAGCAGCTCGATGCGAAGATTCAGTTGCTCAATCGTGCGCGCAACAAGCTCGATGAATGTATCGGTTGCGGGTGCCTCAGCCTTCAACGATGCCAGATGTATAACCGCGAGGACCGCGCCGGCGCGGCCGGGCCGGGGCCGCGCTATGTGCTCAACTAGGCGATGAAGGCTTTCGTTCCGGGCAATGTGCATGGCTGGATAATACTCGACAAACCGCTGGGGCTCGGCTCGACACAGGCAGTCGCAGCGGTGAAACGCAACATGCGCGAGGCTGGATTTGGCAAGGTCAAAGTCGGCCACGGCGGCACGCTCGATCCACTGGCTACCGGCGTGTTGCCGATTGCACTGGGCGAGGCCACCAAGCTGGCCGGGCGGATGCTTGATGCCAGTAAGGAGTATGAATTCACTATCCGGTTTGGAGTTGAGACTGACACGCTGGACCTTGAGGGAAGGGTTGTGGCGGAAAGTCCGGTGCGGCCGTCGTTGGAAGAGCTCGAGGCTGTGTTGCCGAGATTTACCGGGCCGATCGAGCAAGTGCCGCCAGCCTATTCGGCGCTGATGATCGATGGTCAGCGTGCCTATGACCGGGCACGGGCGGGCGAGGTGGTGGAGATCAAGGCGCGGGCGGTGAGAATCCATGCTCTCCAACACCTCCCCGAAACGGGGAGGGGGACCGGCGCCGCAGGCGGTGGTGGTGGGGTCAATTTACCCGCTTCACCCCTCCACCATGCTTCGCATGGTCCCCCTCCCCGGTCCGGGGAGGTTCTTGAGAGCATC
>JANPPM010000162.1:0-17040 GCA_031428495.1 Novosphingobium sp. | reverse complement strand
TTTGGCTGGGCGGTCTTCCATAGTTTCTCCTCACTTCCGCCACGGGGCCTGCGCCGCCCCGGCCAATTTGCCGGGAGGGGCTTGCGAACTCCGATGTCGGAAGGTGTGCGCGATCTAGCGAGCGGGTGCCGCTTTGGCAAGTCGCAGCATCAGGCTGCGCGGCGTGCGGTGGATCACTATGGCGCCCGGCGGCAAACGGGTGGGCTCCTCACGACCGATATACCACAGATAATCGCCCCCCCGCGCCGGAGCGAACATGGCAAGATCGATGGGTTCGCCCGGTGCGTGGAGAATGCGCTGCGAGGGGTCCTGAAAGCCCGGCCCGCCTGCGCGCAGTTGCACCATGTGCACCCCTGGCTCGGCGAAATGGGTGTTGACCAGCGCATCCCGGCGGATGGTTGCGTAGCTGGGCACATGCTGGAAGCTGTCGGTCGCCCAGATCGCCCGGTCGGTGACGATGGCGGCGGCGACATGCGCGCCTCGGGGCAACTGGTCGATGGCTTTGAGCATAGCCTCGACGTCACGCGATTCGGCGTGCCACGCGCTCGCCGTGACACCCAGCCGGATGAGGTAAAGCAGCGGCGCGAGCCACAAGATCAGGCGCGGCGGGGCCCAGTCGATAGCGAGGCAACCTGCTGTCAGCGCGACCGCAATCAACCGGTAGTCGGTATAGTCACCTCCGCCCAGATGGCGTGGCAGCGCCAAGGACAGGACTGCAAAGAACACCGCTGCCCAGGCCAGCCGCCCATCCCACTTGCGAAACACTGCCGCCGCCGCGCAGGCCAGCAGCAACAGGATCAGGCTGTTGCTATCGAGCGACCACGACTGATCGCGCAATGCCATGAACCAGATCGACATTTTGAACTGCAGGACGTTCTGGCCGTAAACCAGCAGCCCGGACGGCGCACCGCCGACGAGAAAGCTGACCACCGGAAGCGCAAGCGGCCACGGCGCGAGGAATGCGCCCAGCCCGCGCTGACGGTGCAGCTCATAACCGAACACCAGCACGCCCAGCACGCCCCAACCGGCAAGATGGCACAGCCACACCAGCACACCCACCGGCAGCATGACCAGCCATCGCCAGCGCAAGCCTTCGAGTTTCACCCAGCCCGCAAAGGCAAACAGTGCCAGCGCCAGCGCCAGCGAGAAGTTGAGCAGGCCGATAAGCAGTGCAGGCGACCAGATCGTCGCAAAGGCCAGCATCGTGCCCACGCCAATGCGGCGGCGCAGTGTCCATTCGACGGTGATCATCGCCAGACCGGTGAGCACGGGCACAAATGCGGTGATAATCTTGCCCGCCAATTCCAGCCCGAACAGCTTGGCGAGGGGAATAATCAGCAAATCGACCCCGAGATTGCCCGACCAGCGCCACTCAAAAGTATAGTAGCGCCGTAACCATTCACTCTGCCCGCCATCGAGCATGATGTAATAGCGCGCCAGATGCGAAGGGTAATCGGACATCTGCGGCCGCACTGCGAGCAGCACCGGCAAGCAGGCGAGCAGCGCGAGGCCAATCGCCAGCCACAGCGCCTCGCGCGGCCCGGCAGGGGCCAGCAGAACGCGGCGGATGGCCCGCAACATGTCGGCAGCTCTTGTTGCCACGCCTTCGATCCCCTCCCCTTTGTTACCAACTGCCTACCCCGCGCAGCCCCATCGCGAAAGTGTCATTTCGCAGACGCAGCATTGTCGGCTTGGCAAGTCCTCGCAACTGCGGCATCACTTTGAACAATTGGAGACGCGATGCCCACTGATTCGTCCGTCAATTTCGATGAAATGCTCGCGGGCGATGGCACCGTGCGCAGTGCCTATCGTGATTATGATCAGTGGCGAACAGCGCAGCCCGATGGCTGGTTGCGGCAACAAAGCGCCGAGGCCGAGCGGTTTTTCCGCCGCACCGGGATCACCTTCAATGTTTACGGCGACAGCGACGGCGAAGAGCGGCTGATCCCGTTCGATGTCATCCCGCGCATCGTCACCGCCGCCGAATGGCGCAAGCTGGAGCGCGGCATTGCCCAGCGGGTGCGCGGGCTAAACGCCTTCCTGCATGATATCTATCACCGGCAGGAGATCGTCCGTGCAGGCCGCCTGCCCGAACACCTGATCAGCCGCAACCCGGCTTTCCTGCCGCAAATGGTCGGCTTCGTGCCGCCGGGCGGGATCTACACCCACATTGTCGGAACCGATCTGGTGCGGACGGGACCGGACGAATTCCTGGTGCTGGAAGATAACGCGCGCACGCCTTCGGGCGTCTCCTACATGCTCGAGAATCGCGAAACGATGATGGCTATGTTCCCCGAGCTGTTCACCCGCATTCCGGTGCGTCCGGTATCGGACTATCCGCGGCGGCTGGCTCGCAGCCTTGCGGCCTGCGCGCCGGCAGCGGCGTCTGATCGCCCGGTCGTGGCGGTACTGACTCCGGGCATCTACAACTCGGCCTATTTCGAGCATGCGTTTCTGGCGGATCAGATGGGCGCGGAACTGGTCGAAGGCGGCGACCTGCGTGTGGTTGATGGCCGGATCGCGATGCGCACCACCTGTGGTTTTCAGCCGATCGACGTGCTCTATCGCCGGGTCGATGACGATTATCTCGATCCCTTGAGCTTCAATCCCGCCAGCGTGCTGGGGGTATCAGGGATCATGGATATCTACCGCGCAGGCGGCGTCACCATCGCCAATGCGCCGGGCACCGGCATTGCCGACGACAAGGCTATATACAGCTACATGCCTGATATTATCGAGTTTTATACCGGCGAAAAACCGATCCTCGGCTCTGTCCAGACCTGGCGCTGTTCGGAAGAGGATGCGCTGGCCTATGTGCTCGACAACCTTGCCGAATTGGTGGTCAAGGAAGTGCATGGTTCGGGCGGCTATGGCATGCTGATCGGGCCGACCTCCTCGAAGGCCGAGCTCGCCGCGTTCCGGGCCAAGCTGATTGCGGGACCTGAAAACTACATCGCCCAGCCCACACTGGCGCTGTCGACCGTCCCGATCCTGACCAAGGCGGGGCTGGCACCGCGCCACGTTGACCTGCGGCCCTTCGCGCTGTTCTCGCCCAATGGCATCGACATCACGCCGGGCGGTTTGACCCGCGTGGCGCTCAAGCAAGGCTCGCTGGTGGTCAATTCATCGCAGGGCGGCGGCACCAAGGACAGCTGGGTGCTGGAAGACTGATGGTGGAACCCCGCAAATGCTAGGCCGTACCGCCAACGGCATCTTCTGGATGATGCGTAATCTCGAACGTGCGGAAAACACCGCGCGCTTGCTCGACGCTGGCTTTCGCCTGGCGTTGACCCGCGGACAAAGCGCAGCCCGCGCCGAATGGCGATCCGTGCTGGTCACCATCGGGATGGATGCCGCCTATGCCAAAAAGCACACCGAATATACCGGGCCGACCGTGACCAATTTCATTCTGCGCGACCGCGATAATCCCGGTAGCGTGCTGGCGATGATCGAAGGCGCACGGACCAATGCCCGCACTGTCCGCACTGCAATCACCCGCGAAGTGTGGGAAGCAACCAACGAAAGCTGGATGGTGCTGAGCGAGTTGCTGTCCCGCCCGGTCAGATCCGGCAATCTCGGCGAAGTGCTCGCGCTTATCCGCCGCCAGACCACACTTGTGCGCGGGGCGATGGAAGGCTCGATGCTGCGCGACGAGAATTTCAACTTCGCTCACATCGGCACCTTCATCGAGCGCGCGGACAACACCGCGCGGATCCTTGACGTCAAGTACCACGTCCTGCTGCCCTCGGTCGGCTGGGTCGGCTCGACGCTGGACAATACCCAGTGGGAGACTGTGCTGCGCAGCCTCGCGGGCGAGCGCGCCTATCGCTGGCTCAATGCCGGACGGATGGATGCGCGCGGCATCGCCGAATTCCTGATCCTTGATGGCCGCTTCCCGCGCAGCCTCGCATTCTGCTTCAACAAATTATCCAGCAACATGGCGAGCCTTGCGCTCGAATATGGCCATGAAACGTCGGCGCATGAATTGCTGCGCACTGCCGGGGCAAAACTCGAAATGGCCACAACCGCGAAGATTTTCGATTACGGACTGCACGAAACGATCACGGCCATAATCAGGGGCACCCGCGAAATTGCCCAGGCAATCGCCGCCGATTACCGGTTCACCGCCTGATGCGGCTCGCGGTTCGCCATACCACGCGGTATCTGTTCAGCCAGCCATCCAGCCGCGGCCTGCAACGACTGCGGCTGCGGCCCAAATCGACCCATGGCCAGTCGGTTATCGATTGGACCATGACGCTAGAAGGTGCGGTGGTCGAAGCCAATTACGACGATCAGCATTGCAATCACACTACGCTGGTCTCGGTAATTCCCGGGGTCGATGCCATGACCATCACCTGCGAAGGTGTGATCGAAACATCGGATAACGCAGGGGTCATTGGCGTGCATTCGGGCTTCATGCCGCTCTGGGGTTTTCTTGCACAGTCCCCATTGACCCAGCCGGGGGCAAAAATGCGCGCGCTCGCGGCGACAGTTTCTGCGGGCTCCGACAAGCCGCTCGACTGCCTGCATAGGCTCTCCGAAAGGGTGCTTGAGGCGGTGCGTTATGAAGCGGGGCACACCGACGTCGATACGTCGGCCGAAGCTGCGATGGCAGCAGGTTACGGCGTCTGCCAGGACCACGCACACATCTTCATCGGCGTGAGCCGGGCGCTGGGCATCCCGGCCCGCTATGTCAGCGGTTATCTGATGATGGATGACCGCATTGAGCAGGACGCCAGTCATGGCTGGGCAGAAGCCCATGTTCCCAGTCTCGGCTGGGTCGCCTTCGACGTATCGAATGAAATCTGCCCCGATGCGCGCTATGTCCGCATCGCCAGCGGCTGCGATTATCGCGAAGCAGCACCGGTAACGGGGATAAGTTATGGCGATGGCGAGACGACACTCGCCGTGAGTCTTGCAGTTGAGCAACAATTGTCAGAGCAGTGACGCAGAACCGCCATAGGGGAAATGGCTAGTGACCTACTGCGTTGGCATGCTGCTTGATCGCGGCCTGGTGTTGATGAGCGACACCCGGACAAATTCGGGCGTCGATAACATCTCGATCTTTCGCAAGATGCACCGCTGGGAAGTTCCCGGCGAGCGCATGATCGCGTTGATGTCATCGGGCAATCTGGCGACCACGCAGGCGGTGGTGAGCCAGCTGGAAGAGCGCAACAAGGCCCCGTCCGAACGGCACAATTCGTTGCTTGAAGCGCCGACGATGTTTCAGGTGGCGACCATGGTGGGGAAGCTGCTTAATGATACGATCGAGGCTCAGCGGCAGGATAGCGGAGAGACCGGCACAGGCAAGTTCACCGCATCGATGATCGTCGCGGGCCAGATCGCGGGCATGCAGCCGCGCATGTTTCTGATCTATCCCGAAGGCAATTTCATCGAGGCGAGCTTCGATACGCCGTTTTTCCAGATCGGTGAGACCAAGTACGGCCGCCCGATCATCCTGCGCGGATATGACCGCACGATGAGCTTTGAAGACGCAGTCAAGCTGCTGATGGTCAGCTTTGATTCGACTCTGAAAGCCAATCTCTCGGTCGGCCTGCCGCTTGACCTGCTGGTTGTCGAGCGCGACCAGTTTGCGCCACTGCACGAAAAGCGGGTGACCGCAGACGATCCCTATTTCCGCGCAATCTCATCGGGCTGGGGTGAAGCGTTGAAAAAGGCGTTCCTCTCGCTGCCAGCCTACAGCTTCGAGGATTGATCGCAGCATTGGCGACAAGCCCGGAGAGCTGCATTTCCAAAATTGAAACCATGTCGCTTAGCCGAGCCATAACAGCCGCCGTGCCATACCTTATGCGTGGTTCAACGGGAGTGCGGCATGTCCTGCTCGAACGAATATCGTGATTACGCCGCGAAGCAACGCGAAGCTGCGGGCGCCTGCGCGCTGCCTATGGTGCGGCTGCGACATCTCGTATCTGCGCAGCGCTGGGAACGGCTGGCCGAGGAAACCGAGCAATTCGAACTGCAGACCCGTTCGCAGCCGCGCACTGAACTCTTTTATTGAGCAGCGCGATCAGGCGTCCAGATCAGGCATCGCCGGGATCGGCTTGATAGCCTCATCAACCCACAGATATTCGGTATAATGCCCCAGTCGTTTGCGCGTATCGACATAGGCGAAGGCGAGCTTGTCATCGTCTGACGGCTCCGGTGGAAAAAGATAGGCGAACTGGTCCCCGCTTGCCCTCACTTCGTCCAGCAACGCGCGCCATTCGGCAATCCCGCCGCGCACCGCAATGGCGACGTGGTGAAAATTGATAATGTGCCGCGAAAGATCGACCTCGTCGGTGTAGATTTCGGTAGCTCCGGAGACCGGCTCGATCAGCTCCAGCTGGTTACGCCCCACATTGGCGAAAGCCGCGCGGATCTTCAACAGGCGCAGCTTGCCGAATGACAGCACTTCGACCTCGGCGTCAGTCGTATCGAAGTGTTCGATACCCAGTTCCGCGCGGCAATGCGCCATCGCCGCATCGAGATCGCGGGTGATGTAGCTCATCTGGAACAGGTCGCCATAGCGCGCGGCAATGGTCATCTGGCTTAGCCCCTCACCGGAATATCATAGTCGGCAATGTAGTCCTTGAACCGCTCGCGCACACCCTCTTTCGACAGACCGAATTCGGCCAGATCATAGCTGTGCGAACCATGTTTGCCCTTGGGATTGGCATCGAGATAGGCCTGCATCGCCGCCTCGATTTTGGGCGTGAAGTCCATATCAAAGCGTTTGTATATTCCGCGCACCACACCGAGGGGATCGCGCACCGTATCGGCATATTGCACGTCGTGGATAGCATCTGCGCCGTGCTTCGCCTTGAACGCATTGGCGCGTGCGATCATCACTTCAAAGGTGTCGCTGAAACTCTCGCCGATGCCCTTGAGGTCAACATCGTCGCTATAGATCGCGCGGACATATTTGATCAGGCTGCATGCCGATCCCACCACTTCGGCAGGATCGCGGTGGGTCATGACCAGCCGGGCATCGGGATAGACCTCGGTCAGTGCATCGAGGAACAACGGGTGCCACGGGTTCTTCAGTGTCCAGCGACCGCCCGCGTAAGTCTGCAAGGCCTGAAGCTGACGCTTGTGATAGCGGAAGGCGGGTATGTAGTCGGCTTCGTGCAGGAACCAGTTGCGCCATTCGGGGATATCAGCCTGCGATTCGTAAACCTGCGCACAAAAGCTCGGCGTCATCAGGAACTGGCATTCGGTCGGGCTGTCGGCTTCCTCGTAATGGATCGCGGCGATATGCGGCATATATTTGAGCGCCATATCGTTCTTCGCCACCTGCGCATCGAAACGTGTTCCAGCGTGCAGTTCCGCGGGCTTGGCCGGCGGCATCGGGTCATAGATCTCCCAGCGCAGGAAGCTGCGCGTCGCCGGATCGGAGGCCAGCAGATTGATCGCCAGCGTCGTGCCGGTGCGCGGCAAGCCAAACACGAACAGCGGTTTTTCAATCGGCGCATCGAGCAATTCGGGGTGCTGTTTCAGCCAATCCTCGACACGCATGCGGTTAGCCATGGTGGCCACCACATCGGCATGCATCATCTCCGCGCCGCGCGGGGTGAACTTCGCTTCCTCGGCATAGGACTTGAGCAGCCGCGCCAGCCCATCGAGAATGGCAGGATCGCCAAAATCGGAAAGCCCGGTCTGGGCGGAGGCGGCAGCAATCACTTCATCGGCAGTCATGGGGGCGGTCATATGGCAAAAATCCGTTTTCAGCAGCCGCACTCATGCTATCAACCCGGTCCATAATGCAAGGCGTCGGGAAGATGCCGTGGGAGAGACTGCCTATGACGCCTGATCACCGCTTTCTGGATGACATGGTCGAAACCGCCACCAAGGTCGAACCCGCCTGGGTAATCGACAGTGCTGATGCCGAGGGCTGGGATGCGGAGTGTGATGTTCTGGTGGTGGGCACCGGCATGGCCGGGGTCTGCGCGGCTCTGCGCGCTTCCGAAGACCGCAGCCTTGATGTCATCGCGATTGACCGGTTCAATGGCGGCGGGGCCAGCAAGCTTTCGGGCGGTGTGGTTTACATGGGCGGCGGCACGCCTGCGCAGCGCGAGGCGGGGATCGACGATACGCCCGAGAACATGGCCAATTACCTGAGCTTCGAGACCGGCAACATCGTGCGCGGCGATACCGTCAGCCGCTTTGCCGAGGCGAGCGCAGGTTTTCAAACCTGGCTGGAAGGATACGGCGCGCGCTTCGGCGGTCCGGCGACCGAAGAAAAAACATCTTACCCCAACGATGCCTCGCTCTACTTTTCGGGCAACGAGGTGACTGCGCCCGGCCGCGCGTTGGCGAAGCCCATGCAACGCGGCCACCGCGCCAAGCCGTCCACTGGCGGCGAGCCGACCAAGCTTTCCGGGCAATATCTGCTCCCCCCCTTGATCGCATCGCTTGAACAACAGCCCAACGCGCGGCTACTGCGCCATACCAGCGCGACGCGGCTGGTGGTTGACAAGTCAGGCGAGGTAGTCGGCATCGAAGTGCGGCGCATCCCCGCTGGCTTCGCAGCCTGGCGGCACGCAAAATATATCGATCTGGTCAGCAATATCGCAATGACCGTGCTGGGTTTCACCGACCGGCTCAAAGGCTCGATCGCCGAGATAGAGCGCAAGCACGCGCGGCCGATGCGCATACGCGTTCGCAAGGGCGTGGTCCTGTCGGCAGGAGGCTTCATCTATAACCGCGCCATGATGGAAAAAGTGGCGCCCGAGTATCTGCTGGCATCGCCTCTGGGCACGATTGCTGACGATGGCTCAGGGATCAAACTGGGGATGAGCGTCGGCGCGAAAACCGACATGCTTGAGCGGATATCCGCGTGGAAATTCCTCTATCCGCCCGAAAGCTTCACCAAAAGCGTATCCATTGACGGTCATGCAAAACGGCTGGTCAACGAGGAGTTCTACGGCGCGCGCACCGGCGAAGCGTTGTTTGGCCGCGCGGGCGGCAAGGGCTGGCTGATCCTCGACCAGCCGCTGTGGAGCGACACGCTGCACGAGATGCACACGGCGAAGAAGATGTTCTTCCAGAAGGTGCAATACCGCGCCATCGAGAACGATTACACGGTCAGCGCACCGACGCTGGCCGAGCTGGCGGAGAAGATCGGCGTGCCGCCTGCGCAGCTGGAAGCAACTATTGCCGAATACAACCGCCGCATCGACGACGGCGAGCCGGACGAAACGGACAAGCAGGACAAATTGCGCCGCAAGATCGAGCGCGCGCCGTTCTATGCCAACGACATTGGCACCGGCGCCAAGATGTCGCCGACATCGTCGATCACCGTCGGCGGACTGGTGGTTGATGAGGACACCGGCGAGGTATTATCGACCGCAGGCGGCAAAGTGCGCGGTCTCTATGCGGCGGGGCGCAATGCAGTCGGCATCTGCTCGCACTATTATGTCAGCGGGCTGTCACTGGGCGACTGTGTGTTTTCCGGCTGCCGCGCAGCAGAGACAATCAAAGGCAATGGCGGCGCAGCAGCGCTGGTCTGACAGACAAGGAAACGAACATGGACCTATCAACCGCCCGCCACGCGCTGATCACTGGCGGGGCCAGCGGCCTCGGCCTCGGCATGGCCGATGCCTTGGCAAAACGCGGGGTGCCAGTGACCATCGCGGATATCGATGCCGAAGCGCTTGCCGAGGTGGTAAAGTCGCGCGGCAATGGCTTTCGCGGCGCTGTGCTAGACGTGCGCGACCGCGCGGCATGGGCTCGGGTCAAAGCCGAAGCCGAAGCCGCATTGGGCCCAGTCGATGTGTTGATCCTCAACGCCGGGATTTCGCCCAACGGCAAGCCGTTTACGGAAATGGATCCTGAGAGCTTCGACCGCATTGTCGCGATCAACCTCACTGGCGTCGCCAATGGCATCTTTGCTTTTGCCGCTGACTTTCAGGCGCGCGGCAGCGGCCACATCGTGCTGACTTCGTCACAGGCTGGGCTGGTGACCACGGTGGCAGGAGTGGGCGCCTATTCGGTCGCGAAGTTTGGCGTAACGGCGCTTGGCGAACAGTTGCGCCGCGAGCTTGGCCCGCACGGTGTCGGGGTCTCGGTGCTGTTCCCCGGCTTTGTGCCAACAAATCTCGGCGCGAACACGGTCAAGATCGGGGGTGACATAAACAGCTACTCCAACCGCATGCCGCCCGTAAGCATTGACGCGGCGGCAGTCGGCGAAATGGTTGCTGACGGTATCGAGCGCGACGCATCGCACATTGTCACCCACAAGCAGGTCTTGCCAGGTGTGGAGGAGCGTTTCGACGCGATCCGCGAGGCCTGTCTTTACCGATTGGACAACTGATGGATCCGGCCAGCGCCCGCCATGCCTTTATTACCGGCGGAGCAAGCGGCATCGGGCTGGGGATCGCCGATGCACTTGCCGCACTGGGCGTGCCGGTTACCATTGCTGATGTCGATGCCGACGCATTGGAAAGCACCCTCGCCAGCCGTGGAGGCACATTGCGCGGACAGCATCTCGACGTCCGCGACCGCGACGGCTGGGCGTTGGCGAAGGCCGAAGCGGAGACTGCGCTCGGACCGGTGGACCTGCTGTTCAACAATGCAGGTATCATGCCCGATGGCAAACAGCTTGCCGACATGTCACCCGAGAGCTTTGATCGGGTTATCGCGATCAATCTCACTGGAGTGTTCAATGGGATTTCCGCGTTTGGGCAGGGATTTCGGGATTTGGGCCGCGGGCATATCGTCAACACAGCATCGATGTCGGGCATGGCCGCCGATCATCCCGGTCTTGGCAGTTATAGTCCCTCAAAATTCGCGGTGGTATCACTGAGCGAGATATTGCGGGCCGAAATGGCAACCTACGGTGTGGGCGTATCCGTTCTGTGCCCGGGCTATACTGCGACCAACCTGCCAAGCAGCACCCGGCGGGTGGGAGGCGAAACAGGCGACGCTTCGGTCGACATGCTCGAATCCGAGGTCAAACCGCATCACGTCGCAGCGATGGTTCTGGCTGCGATTACCACAAATCGGCTGTATATCATCACGCACAAGGAGCGCCTTGCAGCGGTTGACCATCGCTTCGCCGCGATCCGCGCCGATGGCGAGGCAGGCTAAACCGACATTCGCGCTATCGGCTAACTCGCCCCGCGCAGCGAATAGAACGCGAAACGCTTTACCCGGCCCGCGATAACATGACGCTTGAGCAGATGGCGCATTTCTTCAGCGCCCTCCGCAGTGGTGCAGACAAGGTGCGTTCCGCCCGAGGGCAAAGTCTCGATCGCGCTGATCGAGACGCTCGCCTTGCGGCAGCTTTCTGTGACTGCTGCCTCAGCCATCGAGAGGTTCATTGCGCGGCTCATGCGGTGGCTCCTGTGCGTAAGCGGGAGCACGTCTGGTCTCTCTGTCGCGGGCGCCTACCGGAAACCTTCCGCGATGGGCACCGCCTAGGCCTTTAACCCCGAAATTGAAAGCAATTCCGCAGATCAGGAAATGCGAGCGCGGCACCGGCAGGCAATCCCTGAACAAAATCATTTCACGCCAACACGGGATCGTGCAAGACCTGCAAAGATAAAAGAACAACCGGAGAGAGACACCATGCCGCAAAGCTTTGCCCTCGGTTGGCGCCAGGTCGGTGTCTGCTTCATGTTGCTGGCCGCAGCGGGAATGATTGCCTCAACCTATTCGCTGGTCGCAGTGCCGCTGGCGAAGGAATTTGAGCTTAGCCGCGCGGCGGTAATGACGACCATGACCGTGCTGTCTGCCACCTGCGCTGTGCTCGCGCCTCTGCTCGGTAATTTGATGGACCGGGTTTCAGTGCGCAAACTGATGGTCTTTGGCGGCCTGTGCCTGGGCGCGGGTTACGCGGCAATGTCGCTGGCGACCTCGTTTACGCAGATCCTGATTATTTTTGCTGTGCTGGTTGCTCCGGCCAATGTTCTACTTGGTCCCGTGGCGGCAACCGTTCTGTTATCGCGCTGGTTTGCCGGACGCCGCGGGCGCGCAGTGGGCATTGCGATTGCCGGGGTGGCAGCCGGCGGCATGGTCTTTCCAATAATTATTCAGGGCTTGCTTAACGCGCACCAGTGGCGCGAAGCACTGCAATTGCTCGGGCTGGTTCTGGTCGTCTGGACCGTACCAGTTGCATTCCTGGCAATCGATCGCCCCGCTGATCGCGGCCTCCATCCTGACGGGGCAGCCGAACCGACTGTCATGACCCGCGAAGAAAGCGACAAGGCTCCGGTCACTGTCCGCGAGCTACTAAGCGATCCGGCGTTCTGGATGATCGCCTTCACGGTCGCCATCGTCACCTCGGGGATGAAGGGGATGATTACCAACCTCACCCCGCTTGCTCTCGACAACGGCATCACCGCCACCAAAGCCGCCACGCTGATATCGGTTTACGCCGGCTGCGGATTTATTGCCAAGTTCGTCTTTGCGACGCTGTCTGATCGAATGGGGCCACGCGTATTGATGTTCGCGGCGCTGAGCGGATTTGCGGTTGGCATGGCACTCCTCACACTCGCAAGCGGCGGCTATGGTGCCATTGCGCTGGGCGTTGGGGTTATCGGCCTGTTTGGCGGGATGATGGTGCCGATCGAGAGCTTTCTGGCACCGCGGGTATTTGGCCTGCGGGCGGTTGGCCGCGCAATGGGACTGCTTTCGGGCGTAATCCTGATCGCGCTTCTTTCCACCCCGCCGCTGTTCGGGCTGATCTTCGATCTTACCGGTAGCTACAAAGGCATATTCTGGACATTCAGCGGGCTGGCAGTGACGGCTCTGCTATGGGTGCCATTCATGCGGTTAACCCCGCGCGACGAAAGCGTGGGGCAACCGGTTCCAGCCGAATGACGCGGGTCTATTGCGCCGGTGCGGCTGGCCGCGCACGGCGGCCGGAGAATATAGACGGCGCGCGGCGCTTGGGCGCAGGCGTATAGACCTTTTCCGGATAGGTCGGATAAACCTGCCCGGTGGCCGGGTCTGTCGCAAAGGTCTGACCCGACGAGTCTACAGTCTGGGTCTGGCGATAGCTGGCGGGTGGGAGCGCATAGGCAGCCTGGCCAACGATGACATTCCCGCGCTTTGGCGAACGGCCGGAGAAAATCGCCGGAGCGACCGAATCCATTTCAGGACGAATGATTTCAAGTTCGCAAGTGTCTGGTTTCACCCGGCCCGAGAACATCGACGGTGCAAACGATTTGCAACGCACGGGCACTGGCTTGCCCTCAGCAATGTCACGGTCCTGCGCGGCGACTTCGGTGGCCATATAGCCGCGCCTGCGCCCGGTAAGGATCGACGGGGCCGAAAGCTGCGCGGTGGGAACCACGGCATCAGGCATGGCAAGAAGCAGCGAACCAAGCAGCAGCGGGGACAACATTGATCTTCTCCGGGAATATCAGGCCAAGCCGCAGTCGTTAAGCCAATGGCCCTGCCTTGGCAAACCAAACCATTTCGCCGGGTAACGCAGTTCTCCGGCAGGCGTCTTGAGCCGCGCCGGGATTGAAGCTAGGCTTTGCAAAATAGATCAAACGAGGATGCAACCGATGGCTACCAGCCTGCCCGCCGGCTTTGAAGCGCTTGAACCATTCGCCGCCCGGTTTGCCGTCAACGGCACCGCCAATCGCGCGCAGTTTCGTTCTGACACTGATGCGGGCGAGCGCGAGGCATTTTATGCCGCGGCAAAGGATCTGATTGCCCCCGCGCTCGACTACCTCGACACCAAATCACTCGCCGATTTCGATCCGGCGGAAAAACGGCTGATGGACCTGACGCTGACTTTTGCCCACATTGCGATTGCCGTCGAAGTGCAAGGCCCCGACGAGGCGCGCCATGCCAAACTGCGCGAACACATGAAAATCGTCCGTTCAACCGCCGACCGGGTGGAGTGATCGTGCCGCGCAGTCTTGAAGTACGGCTGGACGAAATCGAAGCGCGGACCGCCATTGCTGAGCTGATCCACGCTTATGCGCGGTTTGTTCGGCGCGATGAACCCGGCTCAGTTGCCACACTTTTCACAGACGACGGTACATTCGAAGTGCGCGATGGCCATCCAGATCGCGTAGAGTTCACCGTGCGCAGCCACTACGCCAGTCCTGCCGAAATCCATGCCCACATGGCGCCTAACAAAGGCAAGCCGCATCCGGTACCGCTAATCCATAACTTGATAGTCGCAGTGGCAGGCGAGACCGCTACCGGTAACTGCGTGATGGAAGCGCAGATTTACGGATCGAGCCACAAGGTGATCGGCGAATACCACGACAGTTTCCGCCGGGTTGACGGCCAATGGCTGTTCGCCGCACGGATCTATACGATCTTCAGCGGAGCATCGCAGGTCTAGCCGCGCTCCGCGACTGTCACCCCGCCCATCATGAAACGTTCCGCCGGTCCCTTGAGCGCCGTCATCGGAAACACAGGTTCTGCCGCGCTTATCGCTGCCAGCCGCGCCACATGTTCAGCATCCAGCGCAATGCCCAGCGCCCCCAGATTGTCGGCAAGCTGCGCCGACGTGCGCGCACCAAGCACGGGCGAGCAAACCGCAGGATCAAGCAGCGTCCACGCCAGTGCGACCTGCGCCGAAGTACAGCCCAGTTCTTTCGCCACCTCTGCCACCACATCGGCAACATCGAGGGCATGTTCAGACAGCCGCCCCGAAAGCACGTTCTGCCCCTTGCGCGATCCATAGTCGATTTCGGCGGTCAGGTCGGCACGGGTATATTTCCCCGAGAGTACCCCGCCGCCCAGCGGCGACCATGGGCAGACCCCCATGCCCATCTCACGCGCCATCGGGAACAGCTCGCGCTCAACCGTGCGTTCGGTCAGCGAATAGGAGATTTGCAGCGCGCAGAACTGGCTCCAGCCGCGCAGTTCGGCAATCGCCTGCATCCGGCTCGCCTGCCAGGCGGGGGTATCCGACAGGCCGATGTAGAGCACCTTACCCGCGCGAACGAGATCGTCAAAGGCGCGCAAGATCTCGTCCACCGGGGTGCGAAAATCCCACATGTGGAGGTAATAAAGGTCGATATAATCGGTCCCCAGCCGCCGCAGGCTGTCCTCGACTGAATGCACCATGTTCTTGCGGTGATTGCCGCTGGCGTTGGGATCGCCGGTGCGCATGGTCAGCGAATACTTGGTCGAGATAACAAGACTGTTGCGCCGCGCGGCGATCATCGGCGCAAGCCATTCTTCCGACCCGCCCATCTGGCCATAGAAATTTGCGGTGTCGATGAAATTGCCGCCCTGATCGACATACATATCGACCATCGCCTGCGCCTCCTCAGGCGTGCTGCCCCAGGTGCCCGCAGCGACCCCAAAAGTCATCGCCCCAAGGGTCAGCGGCGAGACGCGCAGGCCCGAGCGGCCAAGCAACCGGTAATCGTCAAGTTGCATGGCCATTATCGCTGTCCCGATGTTGTTACCTGTGAGTCGTTGCCTTGCTACACAATCAATTGAACTCATCGCAACGCAGGTTCACTCTCCGCAGAGATAACGCACAGACGATGCGAACAGGAGAGCGCCATGGCAACCACTGCGCCTGCAAATGACACGGTCATCGAGCGTGAAGCCGAAGCCTGGATGAACAATCCTTACGAGCACTTCGGCCACCACAACACGAAGATCCATTCGCTGGAGCGTGAACACTTTGAAGCCGTCCAGCTTGCCGCGATGCAGCTGCGTTTTGAGGAGCGGATGGAGCAGGTTCTGATGCTGAGAAAACTTGCCGACAGCCAGGGCATCACCCGCATCGACAGCTTCGAGGCCATGGCCCCGCTGCTGATGCCGCACGACATGTACAAGAGCTACCCCATGTCGCTGCTGGCCAAGCAGAAGTTCGGGCAGTTGAATCAGTGGCTCGGCAAGTTGACGCGTTTCGATCCCGCGTCGGTCGATGTGTCGGATTGCGATTCGATAGATTCGTGGCTGACCAAGCTGCGGGGCGAAACCCCGCTGGATGTTGCCACCTCCTCTGGCTCCAGCGGCACCTGTTCATTCTTCCCCAAATCGAAACGCGACTATTTCCTCTCGATGTGGGGCCTGCGCGTCCAATTGGCGCAGACATTCGGCGAAGACCCGCGCCCCGGCGACATCGAGGACAAGATCCACGCGATCATCCCGCTCTACAAAGACGGCCACGCCTCGATGGGGGCTTTCGGCAAATACTCGTGTGAGGCCTTCGGGCTCGGCGATCCCGATTTCTGGCACTATTGCTTTGATTTCACGCTGTCCTCCGACCTGATGTGGCTCGCCGCGCGGCTGCGCGCAGCCGCCGCCAAAGGCGATGCCAGCAAGGTTGATGTGCCCGCTTCCCTGCTCGCCAGGCGCGGCGAGTGGGAGACAATGCAGGCCAGCATGGGCGATCAGCAGAACGCCTTCGTCAACCAGATGATTGCGCAACTGAACGGCAAGCGGGTGTTCGTCATGAGCACATCCAACCTGCTCTATGCCGCCGCCAAACGCGGCCTGGAGGAAGGCCTGTCGGGCGTATTCGCGCCCGATTCGGTATTCATGGGCGGCGGCGGGGCCAAGGGCGTGCCCCTGCCCGATGATCTCGACGAGGTCGTGTGCAGCTTCTTCAACACCCCGCGCATGATCTCTGCCTATGGCATGACCGAGATGAACAGCTTTTCGGTGCTGTGCGAACACGACCGCTATCATGTGCTGCCCTGGGTGACGCCGTATCTGCTCGATCTCGATACCGGTCAGACCCTGCCGCGCTCAGACAAGCAGACCGGCCGCGCTTCGTTCTTCGACATGACGGCGGATAGTTGCTGGGGTGGCCTTGTCACCGGCGATCTCGTCACCATCGACTGGGATCACGCATGCGAATGCGGACGCACGTCAATCGCCATGGAAAAGCAGATCCAGCGGGTCAGCGAAGCCCAGGGTGGCGACGACAAGATCACCTGTGCGGCCACTCCGGGCGCGCAAGCCGAAGCGATGGAATTTCTGACCGGGTTTGGAGGGTAATACCATGATGGCAACACGCCCCATTTCCTATGCGGTCCTGCGCGGACAGATAATCGAGAGCGACCTGATCGAATTTGGCGGACGCGGCGGCGACATGTCCTTCCT
>JANPPM010000161.1:0-10892 GCA_031428495.1 Novosphingobium sp. | reverse complement strand
TTTTTACACCCCCCCCCCTTTCCGTTTGTGTCCCTGCTTCTTCTTTACTTTTGGGTTGGGGCCCTCCCCCCCCCCCCCCACGAACGGGTAAGGCAAGGTCATGGATATTGCAGCAACCCCAGCTCCCCCCGTTACCATCCGCCGCGAGGATTATCGTCCGCCTGACTGGCTGGTGCCCGAAGTGGCGCTCGACTTCGCCCTCGGCCTTGATGAGACGCGCGTGATCGCCAAGCTGAAGGTCTCGCGCAATCCATCGGGCAGCGGAGCGCAGACAATCCGCCTGAACGGTGATGGGGTGGCAGCGCTCTCGGTCTCCGTCGATGGCAGTGCGGTTAACGACTGGCGAATGGACGGGGCTGATTTGCTCATCGACCTGCCCGGCGATGTGCATGACATCACCGTCGAAACCCTGATCCATCCTGCCGCCAATTCGCAGCTGATGGGGCTCTATGCCTCGAACGGGATGCTTTGCACCCAATGTGAGGCCGAGGGCTTTCGCCGCATCACCTTTTTCCCCGACCGGCCCGATGTCCTATCAACCTACCGCGTGCGGATGACCGGCGACAAGGCGCTGTTTCCTGTGCTGCTGTCGAATGGCAATTGCGAAGCGAAGGGTGAGGGGGCCGACGGCAGCCACTGGGCTGAATGGCACGATCCATGGCCCAAGCCCTGCTATTTGTTTGCTCTCGTGGCGGGTCAACTGGTTGCCAATCGCTCCCGTTTCACCACGATGAGCGCGCGCAAGGTCGATCTTGCGATATACGTGCGTCCCGGTGATGAGCCGCGCACGGCCCACGCGATGGCCTCTCTGATCGCCTCGATGAAATGGGATGAAGAGGCCTTCGGGCGCGAATACGATCTCGACATTTTCAACATTGTCGCGGTTGCCGATTTCAACATGGGGGCGATGGAGAACAAGAGCCTTAACGTGTTCAACACGCGCTATGTGCTCGCCGATCCTGAAACCGCGACCGATGCCGATTACGACGCCATCGAGGCGGTGATCGGGCACGAGTATTTTCACAACTGGTCCGGCAACCGGGTCACCTGCCGCGATTGGTTCCAGCTCAGCCTCAAGGAAGGCTTTACGGTGCTGCGCGATCAGATGTTCAGCGCCGACATGGGCAGCGCGGCGGTCAAGCGCATTGAGGACGTGCGGGTGCTGCGCGCATCACAGTTTCCTGAGGACTCAGGCCCGCTAGCTCATCCGATTCGGCCTGATGCGTTTCAGGAGATCTCGAACTTCTACACCGCGACGGTCTATAACAAGGGTGCCGAAGTCATCCGGATGTTGCGGACCATGGCGGGAGCCGAGCGTTTTCGGGCGGGCACCGATCTCTATTTTGCGCGCCATGACGGCGAAGCGGCGACCTGCGAGCAATTTGTCGCCGCAATCGAGGACGGCGCAGGGCTCGATCTGGCGCAGTTCCGCCGCTGGTATTCGCAGGCCGGAACCCCGCAGGTCCAAGTGCGGCTGAGCCATGTGGAGGGCACCGCGACGCTGCAACTGGAGCAAGTGGTGCCGCCGACACCCGGCCAGCCCGACAAGCAACCAGTGCCAATTCCGCTGCGTCTCGCGCTCTTCGACCGCGCGAGCGGAAAGCATTCGGGCGAACAGTTGGTCGTTTTGGACCAAGGGTCGCAGAAGCTGGAGTTCCCCGGATTTGCCGCGCCTCCGGTGTTGTCGATTAATCGCGGTTTTTCGGCACCGGTTGCGATCGACGCGGATATGTCGCCCGAAGATCTGGTCTTCCTGGCCGCGTATGATGACGATCCCTTTGCGCGTTATGAAGCGATGCAAAGCCTTGTGGTGCGCCATCTGGTTGCCGCAGTCAGCGGCGGCATCCTGTGTGATGCCGAGCGGCAGGCGGGGCGTGATGCGATTGGCCGTGCCTTGGCGGCGGTGATCGGCGATCCGGCGCTGGATGATCTGATGCGCGGTGAACTGATGATCCTGCCTGCCGAAGCCTATCTCGCCGAGCAGTTGCTGGTCGCCGATCCGGGGGTCATTCATGATGAGCGAGAAGGGCTGAAGGCTTGGCTGGGGCGGACCTTGCAGGACCAGCTAGTCGCGCTGCATGACCGGGTCAGCGCGGTGCCTTATTCGCGTGATGCCGCCGCACGCGGCGCACGCAAGCTCAAGACGCAGGCCTTGGTCTATCTCGCCGCCGCTGCCCCTGCCGAGGCCGCCCGCCGCGCCGCTGCACAGTATGGCAGTGCCGATAACATGACCGACCGGCAGGGCGCGCTGATGGTGCTGTGCGGTCTGGAAGGCCCCGAACGCGCGGCGGCGCTGGCCGATTTCCATGCGCGCTATGCCGGAAATGCGCTGGTGATCGATAAGTGGTTCTCGCTTCAGGCAGGTTCGCTTCACCCGCAGGTGCTGGATCACATCAAGGCCTTGGCGCAGCACGCTGACTTCACACTGTCCAACCCTAACCGGGTTCGTGCGCTGTACATGTCGGCGGCTGTCAATCCGGCGGCTTTCCATGCGGCCAGCGGTGAGGGCTATCGGATGATTGCCGATCTGATCTTGGCGCTTGACCCGATGAATGCGCAGACTGCCGCGCGCTTCGTGCCGCCGCTCGGGCGCTGGCGGCGGATCGAGACGGAGCGATCCGCGATCATGCGCAGCGAGCTTGAGCGGATCGCCGCAGCCCCGGTGCTGTCGCGCGATACCCGCGAACAGGTGAGCAAGAGCCTTGGCTGATAAGCCGGAAGTGATTCGCGCCGCCGCACTGGGCGATGTGCCGCATGGCTTTTTTGGCAGGCTCGGCGGGGCCTCCACCGGATTGGTCGCCGGATTGAACGCGGGTCTGGGTTCGGGTGACGATGAAGCAGCGGTGCGCGAAAACCGCATGTTGGCCGCGCGCGCCGTCCTGCCCGGTGCGGTTCTCACCGGCGTCTATCAGGTCCATTCGCCCGATTGCGTGACTGTGACCCAGCCGTGGCCGGACGAGGCCCGGCCTCAGGCTGATGCGCTGGTGACCAATCTGCCGGGCATTTTGCTGGCGATAGTTACCGCGGACTGCGCGCCGGTGCTGTTTGCTGACCGGCAGGCGGGCGTGGTCGGCGCGGCGCATGCCGGATGGAAAGGGGCGCTGGGCGGGGTGACGGACACCACCATCGCCGCGATGGAAGCGCTGGGGGCAAGCCGGAAGCGGATTACCGCTGCGATCGGCCCGTGCATTGCGCAGGCCAGCTATGAGGTCGACGAGGGCTTCGCGCTCCGATTCGCCGAGGCTGATGCGGGCAACCGGCGTTTTTTCGCGCCTGGCCGGACCGGACACTGGCACTTCAATCTTGAAGCCTATGTCACGCATCGGCTCGAATCGGCGGGTTTGACGACAATCGAACCGCTGGGCCTCGATACGCTGGCAGCGCCTGAGCGCTTCTATTCCTACCGGCGGGCGACCCTGCGCGGAGAGCCAGCCTATGGCCGTCAGATATCGCTCATTGCTGTTGGCTGAGCACGGTATTTCGTGCAGTGTAAAAGGCCAAAAATGCGGTTGGCAGCGCGGAAATTCGCGTCTATCAGCGCGCCAAGTCAGTCCCTGGTAATGCTGCGGCATGGTCACGGGGCGGAAGCCGGAGGGGGCACCTCGGGTGCTCCGCAGACAGGCTAGGGTAAACAGGGTTTGGTCTCGTCCAGTTTCTGGGAATATCCCAGTTTTTGGTCGGGGGCCATTAGAGCAAGGCAAGTTCGACCATGGCACAAGACGCTGGTTTCGCCACTCCGGATGGGGCCGTTCCCGGACTGGACGCAGCAGAAGGCGTGCGGCGGCGTGATTTCATCAACATCGCTGCAATTTCGGCAGCTAGTGTTGGTGGTGTCGCTACTTTGGTGCCGCTGATCAGCCAGATGGCTCCTTCGGCGGATGTACGTGCCGCCAGCTCCACCGAAATAGACATTTCCGCAATTCAGCCCGGTCAGGCGATCAAGGGCGTGTTTCGCAAACAGCCGGTATTCGTTCGCAACCTGACGCCTGCCGAAATTTCAGCCGCCAACAAGGTCGATGTCGGCTCGCTGCGCGATCCGCAGACTTTGACTGAGCGGACCAAAGAAGGCCATGAGAACTGGCTGATCACTATGGGTGTCTGCACTCATCTCGGCTGCGTGCCGATGGGCGCGGGTGAAGGGGAGGTCAAGGGCGAGTTTGGCGGCTATTTCTGCCCCTGCCACGGATCGCACTATGATACCGCAGCGCGTATCCGCAAAGGTCCCGCGCCGACGAACCTGGTGGTTCCAGACTATGCATTTACATCCGACACTGTCGTCAAGATCGGCTGAGGTAATCTGACATGAGCTTTCCCTGGGCCAAGGAATACAAGCCAGCTTCTCCGTTCACGCAGTGGATCGATGAACGGCTGCCGCTGCCGCGTTTTGTCTATAACGCGATTGGCGCTGGCTATCCGGTGCCGCGCAACATCAATTACTGGTGGAATTTCGGCTTTCTCGCGCTGATCTGCCTCGTCATCCAGATCGTCACCGGCATTGTCTTGGCCATGCATTATGCAGCCAACGCGTCGGTTGCCTTTGATTCCACCGAGCACATCATGCGCAACGTCAACTGGGGCTGGCTGATGCGCTATGCGCACGCCAACGGCGCCTCGGCGTTCTTTGTGGTGATCTATATCCATATTTTCCGTGGCTTTTTCTTCAGCTCCTACAAGGCTCCGCGCGAAATGATCTGGCTGCTGGGCGTGGTCATCTTCCTGCTGATGATGGCCACCGCTTTCATGGGCTATGTCCTTCCCTGGGGCCAGATGAGCTTCTGGGGTGCCAAGGTGATCACCGGCCTGTTCGGCGCAATCCCGCTGGTTGGCGAACCGATCCAGATCTGGCTGCTGGGCGGTTTTGCGCCCGATAACGCAGCGCTTAACCGCTTCTTCTCGCTGCATTACCTGCTGCCGTTTGTGATTGTCGGCGTAGTCGTCCTGCATATCTGGGCGCTGCATATCCCGGGATCATCCAATCCCACGGGCGTCGAGGTGAAGACCGAGAGCGATACCGTTCCCTTCTTCCCCTATTTCATCGCCAAGGATGGCTGGGCGGCGCTTGCCTTCCTGTTCATCTACCTTGCGGTGGTGTTCTTCGCGCCCAACATGCTCGGCCATCCGGACAACTACATTCCAGCGAACCCGATGAGCACACCGGCGCATATCGTTCCTGAATGGTACTTCTGGCCGTTTTACGCGATCCTGCGCGCCTTCACCTTCGATTTCATGTTCATCCCGGCCAAGCTGCTTGGCGTCTTGGCGATGTTCGGATCGATCCTGATCTGGTTCCTGCTGCCGTGGTTGGACCGCTCGCCGGTGCGCTCGGGCCACTATCGTCCGCTGTTCCGCAAGTTCTTCTGGTTCGGCCTGATCCCGACCATGGCGGTGCTGTTCTATTGCGGCGGCGCTCCGGCAGAAGAGCCTTACGTAATGCTCAGCCAGTTGGCCTCGCTCTATTATTTCGCGCACTTCCTCATCATCCTGCCGATCATCTCCTCGATCGAGCGCCCCTTGCCGCTGCCGTTCTCGATTACCGAATCGGTGCTCGGGCATGATGGCAATGCCGCCCTTGGCAAGTCGGCCTGAACTTCAGCGAGACGGAAAGAGAACTCCATGATCCGCATCTTCTCCATCCTCGCCGGACTGTTCATGGTCGCGGCTCTCGCCTGGTCGCTGCTGCTGGGCGGGATCAATTTCGCCAGCGAAGGTCTGCCAACCTCGGTCGAGCGCGAGTTTCACAAGCACCCCAAGAGCCTTAAGCTGGCGAGCGACGGTGCCTTCGGCCATTTCGATAACCAGCAGCTCCAGCGCGGGTTTCAGGTCTATCAGGAAGTCTGCTCGGCCTGCCACGCGCTGGGTCAGGTCGCTTACGGCGATCTCGCTGCGCTCGGCTATAACGAAGACGAAGTGAAGGCGATCGCTGCCAAGGCGCAGGTCCCGCATTACGATCCCAAGACCGGCGAAGTAACCAGCAAGCCCGGTCTTGCCACTGACAAGTTCCCACCGGTGATTTTCGGCGGGCTTGGTGTGCCGCCTGATCTCTCGCTGATCACCAAGGCGCGCGCGAACGGGCCGGCCTATGTCTATTCGCTGCTGACCGGCTACGAAGCGAAGCAGCCAACCGAACTGCTGGCGAAGTATCCCGATGCCAAGACCGGCGAGGGACTGCACTACAACCCCTATTTCCACAACCTCAACATCGCCATGGCCCCGCCGCTTGCCGAAGGTCAGGTGACCTACGGCGACGGCACCAAGGCGACAGTTGATCAGATGGCCAAGGATGTTGCGGCATTCCTCGTCTGGACGGGCGAACCCAGCCTTGCCAAGCGCAAGCAGACCGGCTGGCCGGTGCTCGGCTTCCTGCTGTTCGCCACGATCCTCTCGTTCATGGCTTACCGCAACGTCTGGGCTGACGAAAAGCACTGACGCCAAGCTGCGGAATAATCCAGCGCCTCTCCATCCCCGGATGTGAGAGGCGTTTGTTTTTGGGGAACTGCCCGTGACACCCGACGCGCTCAAGGCCTTGGTCCGGACAGTTCCGGATTTCCCCAAGCCGGGCATCCTGTTCCGTGACATCACCACGCTGATCGGTGACGGTCCGGGCCTCGCCGCCGCCGTCGCCATGCTGGCTGAGGCCGCAAGCGCCGCGCGCGCTGAAAAGATCGCCGGGATCGAGGCGCGCGGCTTTATTTTTGGCGCAGCGGTCGCGGCGCAGTTGGGGCTTGGTTTCGTGCCGGTGCGAAAGCCGGGCAAGCTGCCGGTGCCGGTCCTCGCGCTCGATTATGCGCTCGAATATGGAACAGACACACTTGAGGTCGATCCGGGCGCGATTGCGCCGGGGCAGCGGGTCGTGCTGATCGACGATCTTATTGCCACTGGCGGTACCGCGCTGGCCGCCGCGCAATTGCTGCGTCAGGCGGGGGCATCGGTGGAGCAGGCACTGTTCGTCATCGATCTGCCCGATCTTGGCGGCGCAGAGCGATTGCGCGGTGCGGGGCTCAACCCTGCATCACTGATCGCATTCCCGGGGCACTGACCGCAAGCGCGCAGACTACGCCGCGCGCTTGCTCGTCTTGGCATCCTTGACCGGCTCGATCCCCGCGAGGGACAGCACCGCTTTGGAAGCCGGCACAGTGCCCAGTTCGGCCAGCTGGAAATGGTTCGCCTCGATCTCATCAAGATCATAGACATAGTTGACCATCACACCGTGTGACTGGCGCATGCCGTTGGCGGAAGGGTCCGCGCCCGCATGGATAGCCTCAAGCCGCGCGCCGTTGCCCAGATGGAACCGTGCCACCGAATCGATGATATTGCCGCGTGCCGAGCGCGCAACGACCAAATAGCGTGCCGCAGCCGCACGCATTTCGCCAATTGACGGCAATTTCGCAGCCTCGCCCTGCTCAGTCTTCAGCCATCCCGCAAAGCCCGGAAGCGGTGACAGGGTCGCGAAGGTCTTGAGCTGCGAAAGTTCTTCCTTGAGCAGGCCGACCACGCGCTTGATCAGGAAATTACCGAAGGGAATGCCGCGCAGACCCTCCTGACAGTTCGAGATCGAATAGAAAATTGCATGGCTCGCCAGACGCGGATCGACGATGTGGCGCTTGTCAGACAGGATCTGCCCGATGCCGCTGGGCAAGGTGCCCGTCAGCGCCACCTCGACGAAGATCAGCGGCTCATCGGGCATCTGCGGATGGAAAAAGCCATAACAGCGGCGGTCCGCAGGCTCCACCCGGCTGCGCAGATCGTCCCACCCGGCAATCGAGTGAACCGCCTCATATTGGATGATTTTTTCAAGCACGGCTGCCGGGCTGTCCCAGCCGATCCGGCGCATTTCAAGGAACCCGGCGTTGAACCATGCGGTGAACGCGTCCTCGAATTCGGCGTCCAGCGCCTTCAGTCCGTCATCACGCTGCGGCGCGGAGAGCAGGTCGGTGCGCATCGCCAGCAGCCGCCGGGTGCCGCCGGGCGCAAGGTTCAGCATGGTGATCAGCTTGTGGCAGGGCGATTCGCTGGCATCGTTGAGCGCCATCGCCGAGCTTTCGTCGCGGCGCTCCTGCCAACGCGCGATTGCCACGTCGATAGCATCGGCATTGCGCGGATAGAGCGCGTGCAACCGTGAGAGAAACGCCTGCCGCGCGGCAATGTCACTCGCCTCATAGAGATCGAAAAACGCCGAGGCGAGCGCGGGGCCAGAAGCGCGGCCGCGCAACGACAATAGCGCGCCTGCCAGATCGAGCAGACCTTCGCTGCTGGCCATGCGCGGAGCAACGCCCATTCGGCCGAGCAGCTTGCCCAGCCGCGAGCTCATCACCAGCTCAAGCGCACCACGGCGGCGCGCAGGCTGGCCAGCCATTGCGGCCGAACGCTCGGGGGGCATAGTCATCACACGGCTCCATAGCATGGCAGGACTCCGCTGGGATCAGCGAGTCGCGCCATACCATGGAGTAGCTGACTATTCGGTTACAAGCTCCCTTTGTGTTCGCCCGCCAGATTCCGTCCCGGCGTTTTAGCTGCGATCCTCGCCGGTTACGGCCACGGTGTCAGATCCGTGATCGCTGGCGATGACCGTGCGGTACAGCCAGCCGCCCACCACTGCGCCGATCATCGGGGCGAGCCAGAACAGCCACAGCTGTTGCAGTGCGATCCCGCCTTCGACCAGAGCCGGGCCGGTGCTGCGCGCCGGGTTTACCGAGGTGTTGGTGACGGGGATCGAGATCAGGTGGATCAGCGTCAGCGCGAGGCCGATCGAGATCGGCGCAAAGCCTGCGGGGGCCTTGCCGTGGGTCGATCCCATGATGATGAACAGGAAGAACCCGGTCAGCAGCATCTCGATGATAAAGCCCGATTGCAGCGCATATCCGCCGGGTGAGTGCGCGCCGACGCCGTTGCTGGCGAGGCCGGTGGCGGCCAGATCAAAGCCCGGTTTGCCGCTGGCAATGAGGTAAAGCGTGAAGGCGGCGATGATCGCGCCGACCACTTGCGCCACGATATAGGGCACGATATCGCGCGCCGGAAAGCGCCCGCCAGCCCATAGACCCACGGTTACTGCAGGGTTGAAGTGCCCGCCCGAAACGTGGCCGACGGCATAGGCCATGGTCAGCACGGTGAGCCCGAAAGCGAGGCTGACGCCCATCAGTCCGATGCCGACTTCCGGAAAGGCAGCCGCCAGAACCGCGCTGCCGCAGCCGCCGAAAACCAGCCAGAACGTGCCGAAAGCCTCGGCCAGCAGAGCATTGGTATTACGCATTTTCCCCTCCCATTCTGCCGAAAACGGCAGCGCGGGGGAAGGTGCCGCAAGCGCGCGGCCAAGTAAAGTCCGCGCGGCCCGTCGCCATTTGCGGCCCGTTTCGAGACAATTGACCGCGCCGCCGCACTGCCGCATAGGGGCCGCAACGCGGGTATAGCATAGTGGTAATGCACTAGCCTTCCAAGCTAGCTAGAGGGGTTCGATTCCCCTTACCCGCTCCATCTCGTTCCTCTCCCGGTGGGGAGAGGATGCGCAGGCTTGGCAGCTCGCTGCCTAGCCGAAGTTGGAGAGGGGGTTGTGCTCTCTTGATGCCGAACCCCCACCCCAACCCCTCCCCACCGGGGAGGGGCTAACAGGCCGGGTGTGGATTAACGCCAGCCAGTATTTCTCGGGCATCTCCGAGACCGCATGGAATTTCCACATCGGCGGCTATCAGCCTGCGCAAAAGTGGCTGAAGGACCGCAAGGGCCGCAAGCTCTCGTTCAATGACATCCGCCATTACCGCAAGATCATCAAGATCCTGGGCGAGACGGACCGGATCATGCGGGAAATTGAATTACCGCTGGATTGAGGGCGGGGCCTGCGCTTCGTACACACTACCCGTCTTTCCCGCGCAGGCGGGAATCCATCTTCGGCACTGTCGGTTTACCTGCGCTTCGGGAGTTGGATCCCCGCCTGCGCGGGGATGACGAGAAGCACCAAATGCCCTAGGGTGCCAGTTCGAACAGCACGGTGACATTGGCCGTCATCGATACTTCGCCCGCCGCCACTGGCGTCTGCGCGCCGCCCATGTCGGCCATCGCCGCGCGGGCATACATCACCTGGGGCTGGGGCGAATAGCCGCCGCTTTCGGTGATCGAGAGCAGGCGCACGACCTTCAGCCCGGCGGCGCGGGCATAGAGGTTGGCGCGGGCGCGGGCCTTGGTCATGGCCTCGATGCGGGCTTCGTCCATCGCCTCGTCGGCATTGTCCATCTGGAAGCTGGGGCCGTTAACCTGATTGGCCCCGGCGCTGACCAGCGTATCAATCACCCGGCCAAACTCGGCCAGATTGCGCTGGCGCACGTTGACCGTGTTGCTCACCTGATAGCCGATGATCGTGGGCTGTTCAGGCTCCATCCGCCCGTCAGGCCGCTGGATCTGCGGCTTATAGACCGGGTTGAGGCTGAGGTTGCTGGTCTGGATATCGCGGTCGGCAATCCCGGCGCGCTTGAGCGCCTGGATCACGCGGTTCATGTCGGCGGAGTTGGCGGACAGCGCCTCGCCAGCGGTCTTGCCGGTGCTGCTGACCCCGGCCGTAAACAGCGCAAGATCGGGCTTGCGGGTGGAGCGCCCCTCGGCAGACAGCGACAGCAGGGTATTTCCTGTGGCGACAACCGGGCCAGAACTGGCGTCGTGCGCCTCAGCCACGGCGGGAACGGCCAGCGTGGCGAGAGCCAGCGCGGTGGGCGCGAGCGCGGAAAGCAGCGAAAACTTCATGGGAAAACCTCCTTGGCATAGGCGCTGCCTTTGCCTTTGTTCAGCTTTCTGGCACCTGAACTGAACGAAGTTCAGAGCGTCGCTTCAATCGCGCGGGCTGCCGCCGCAGGGTCTTCGGCGCGGCTGATCGGGCGGCCGATCACCAGCACGCTGGCCCCGGCATCGCG
>JANPPM010000160.1:0-27682 GCA_031428495.1 Novosphingobium sp. | reverse complement strand
GCCCCATCTGGCCGACCAGCTGCGCTGCTGGCTGGGTGAGTTCGAAAATGTTTCCGCCGGACTGACTGCAGCAACGCTGACCAGAGGCCCGGTCGACGACACCTTCTCGCTGCGCTTCACCATGCGCGGCGGGATCATCGGTGTAGTCCACTATTGCGCCGGGGCGTTCAGTCCGATGACGGACATTTCGCACGTCACGGGCAGTCTGGGATCTATCTGGATCGAGGCCGGCAAGGTCATGCTGGCCGACCGCGACGGGCAACGCGAGCTGCCGATTCCGGATGATCTTGTCCTGCCACCCCCACCCCCGATTGGCAGCGACCCACGCTATGAAGATGCCGCTGGAAGATGCTGGTCGGCGTTGAACTGGCGCCCTACACCGTGCTCGCATCGGCCTTCCGTGCGAAGATTCTGGGTGAGCCATCACCCAGCCCGATCATCCCCGCCACGTTCGCGGATGGCGTGGCCGCAATGGAATTGATCGATGCGGTGCGGGCTTCAGCGCTTGAGGGCGGAAAATTGGTCAGCCTCTAGCCTGCCAGCAATGACCCGCCGTCGACCTGCAGTATCTGCCCGGTCGTATAGCCCGCCTTCATCAGATAGAGATAGGCTTCGGCGACCTCCTCCGGCTCGCCGATGCGCGGCAGGGGGAAGTCCGCGAACCGCGCCTGCCATGCAGCCTTGGTTGAATCGGACAGGCCCTCGTAAACCTCGGTCGCCACCCCGCCCGGGAACACTGCGTTGACCCGCAGCGGTGCGAGTTCCTTGGCCAGTCCCAGCGTAAGGTGCGCGAGCGAACCGGCCATTGCCGTTGCCATCACAGAGCCCTTGGCGGGGCGCCAGGCGCTCATTCCGCCGGTAAATGTGATTGATCCCCCCAGAGCAATTCGCGATGCACCATGCTTGGCCAGGATTGCTGAGCCCCAAAGCCGCACGCGGAACAGGTCTTCCGCAGCTTTCATATCGAGTTCGGCAAAAGACCCGCGTCCGCCGTCACCCCAATCGCCAGCGGTCGATACGATATGATCGAACATGCCTGAAGCGGCGAAATATGCAGCAACCGCTGGCTCGTTGGTAATGTCGAGCAAGGCGGTGGCCACCCCGCCAAGCCGCTGCGATGCAGAAGCCAGCTTGTCCGCATTGGTCGAGGCGATGGTGACCTCGGCCCCCTCGCCAACTGCGGCCTTGGCCACGGCAAAGCCGATGCCTGACCCTCCACCGACGAAGAGAATTCTTGCGCCCTGCAATCCCATTATCGCTCTCCCGCTGCAAATCGCGGCTTCAACCAGTTGACGATTGCTGCGGCGACATCCGGGATGCCGCCATCGCGCGGTTCTTCCTCGCGAAAGGCGAAGTGATCGCCTTTGATCTCGACATAGGTCTTGTCGCCGCTCGCCGCGTTTTCATATAGTCCCTTGCCGACGAACGGCAGGATGGTGACATCGGCATCCAGCGTGATCGACAGAACCGGCTGGGTCACCTTTCGTGCATCGCGGTGCATATCGACCTGGGTTGAAAGCCCGGACCAGGTCGATAGCCAGCCCTCCGCTGTCATCATCTGGACAAAGCCGGGTATCGACCAATTGGCGATTTGCGGGTCGGGCTGCATCAGGCCGATGATCCCGCGCTGGTTGGGGTGGATCGACAAATCCGTGAGCGCCAGATCGGCCATCGTGCGATAGACAACAATTGTCTCGCAGGCGACCGCATGACGGGTAATCCGCGTCTGTTCGGCAAGCGGTAGTGAGGCAAAAGCGGGATCGGCCATTTGCGCGCGATTTGCGCGTTTGCGTACCACCTCTGCCATCGCCCTCGCGTCAATCCGGCGGCAGCGTTCGATCTGTGCGGCACGGTAGCGCGTGATGAACTCGTCACTATATTTCGACACTTCGGGCGGCTGGCGATAGCCATTGGCAGGATCGAACATGTCGAGTGACGAGTCGCAGGAAAGCGGATCGTCCTCGTCAATCACTGAAGGGTCAAGGTTGGCCAGCCCCAGCGCACCTTCACTCAACGCACCGGCAAGGTTGATCAGGCCGTCCACAGGCGGCAGATCAAGTTCGTTGAGATCATAAGGGTTCCCCGCCGCCGTTGTCGTCAGTCTGCCAGGCGGGTCGGTGTTGGCCTGCGCCATGTAAAACGTCGAAAGTGGCCCGCCGCCGCTGTTCCCGCACAGTATGACGCGCTCAAATCCCATGCTGCGCAAATAGCGCACCTGCGCGGCAAGATCGGCACACAGGCATTCGTGCTCGCAATTAACGTCATTGCCCAGATACCGGGTCTGCCCGCCGAACACAGCATAGCCCGCCTCGACCAGGAAGGGCGTGAGGTAATGACTGGAGAAGTCCGCGCGCGGATGGTTGAACACGACGACGCTAGTCTCGCCGCCGCGCGCATAGAGAATGCCGCTCGAATGCGCACCGTCCTCCGCTTGAAGACGGACATTGATTTGCCGGGTATCGGCTGGCAGGCTGAATCGATCCGAGCCCCACCATGTGTATGGTTGCACACCCGGTGGCGATTCGTGGAGCCCGCGGGCAAAGCCGTGAAAAATTGTATGGCGACCAATAAATTGCGGCATAGGTTCCTCTCAGATCACCGGCTGTGATAGTGAACCACGCGGAGCAGGGAACGCAAGGTAATGAGCGCAATCAAGGCCAGCCCAATTGCCGGCGCACTGGGTGCACAGATCAGCGGCGTTGACCTGACGCAGCCTTTACAAGCAGCCGATGTTGCCGAGATGCGCCGTGCGCTGCTCGATCATTTGGTGATCTTTTTTCACGATCAGCCCATGAGCAGCAATAATTTCATGGCATTCGCTGAAGCGTTCGGCACCCCAGTACACTACCCGCTGGTCAAGGGCATCGATGGCTTCCCATTCATCATCGAGATCGTCAAACGCGAGGATGAGACAAGCAATTTCGGCGGTATCTGGCATGCGGACACCACCTATCTCGAAGAGCCGCCCATGGGCTCGATCCTGCACGCCCAGCAAGTGCCTCCATATGGCGGCGATACTTTGTTCGCCAACCAATACCTCGCTTATGAAAGCCTCTCGGCTGGAATGCGCAAGTTCCTTGACAGCCAGATCGCGGTCAGCACATCAGCCAAGGCCGATGTCTCCAAGACCCGGGAGGACATGGTGCGCAACGCAGGCGACACCCAGACCCACGATTACATGGCCGAGCATCCTGCGGTGCGCACCCATCCCGAAACAGGACGCCGCGCGCTTTATGTCAACGTCGCCCATACCAGCCATTTCAAGGGCATGACCGCAGCGGAAAGCGCACCGATCCTTAGCTATCTTTTCCAGCATCAGGTGAAGCCTGAATTCACCTGCCGCTTTCGCTGGCAGCGAGACAGCCTTGCCTTCTGGGACAACCGCGCCGCGCAGCATAATCCGATCAACGACTATCACGGCCACCGGCGGGTGATGCGGCGCATTACCCTGGCAGGTGACCGGCCCTGCTAGATTCAGTTCGGCTGGACAAACTCTACGATCACAATATCGAGATCGCGCAGCGGCTTGAAGTTCTGCCTGCGCACTTCGAACTGAGTGGGCGAGATCTTGGTCACGCCTTCCATGCAAAAGCTCACCAGACTGTCCGGCGATCCCTTATCGACCACCAGTCGGAAATCGCCGATCGGCCCGCGCCAGTTGGAGCCGGTGCGCAGGATATAGCTGAGCCACACTTCCGTGTAGTACATCTGGTCGGGCGCTCTGGCGCGGCGGATGGCATATTGGCGATCAAACGCTGACAGGAAACCGGCATCGGGGCAGAATTTGCGTTGCCGCCAGCCAAATTCATCGCGGCGTCGCGCGCGGCCGTCAAACCCGCCGCCGACCGAGCCGCCTGCGAAGGGCACATAGCGATGGGTCACTTCGATGGTCTTGCCCGCAGGAAAAGCCTGCCGCCGGATCGCATGGGTCACCAGGTTCCACGCCGGAATCAACTGACTCGCATCGTACTTTGACCGCTTGAGCAGACCGTCGCGCAGATAGTCGGCTTTTTGCGCCGGTGTCAGCCGCTCGATGAAGGGTAGCGGATCATCCGCACCCTCAAACCAGCGAAGTGGCCAGCCAAGCGCCGAGATCAGAGCGGTAACGTCGCGTCCAGCGACTTCGGCGCGCTCCACGTAATCAAGCCGCGCGTGCTTGCCGTCGATCGTGGTGCGGAATTCCAGCGCAGTGTAATCGGGCATGGCGGTATCGTGATAGTCACCTTCGATCCCATCGGGCAGCATTGGCACCGGGAAGGATATCAGCGTCACCACATCGCTGTCTGTGCGGTTGGTAAAGCGATAGCGCACGCGAACTTCATTCTTCGAGATGTAGAGGTCTTCGGAATCCATGCTGATCGCATCGCTGCGGGTTAGTGCCAGTCCGCCGATGCCGATGGCCGCCTGGCTGTCGTTTCCCTGCGCCGGGCCCGCAAGCAGGCCCAGCGCGAGGCATAAACTCAATCTTCCAAAGCCGCGCATTGTAACTCCCCCGCCCCTGACGCTGCCCGCGCCAGTGCGGCAAATGCTTAGTCGCAATTCCGCTTCGCGCTAGGGGGCAATCTGTGCCAATCCGGGAGCGAGCCGGAAAGCGGCGTAGGTGAGAACAGGAGAGTGATCATGGGCTTGCTCGAAGCGCACAAGGCAATGGCATCGAAGATCGCCGTCGTGGTCGGCGGGGCGTCTGGCCATCTGGGACGCGGGGTAACGCTGGGGCTGGTCAGGGAGGGCGTCACCGTCGTTTGCTGCGATAACGACCGCGAAGGACTGGCGCTGATCGGCCCGGAGGCAGAAGCACTGGGGGGCAAGGTCTATCCGGTCTATGCCGACGTTATGGCCCCCGCCTCGCTCGATGCCTTCTGGGATCAGGTGGCGGCCGGTTTCGAGCGGGTCGATATTCTGGTCAATGTCCCCGGCGGGGTCGCCCGCGCGCTGTTCGAACACACCACGCGCGAGAGCCATGCCGAGAATATCCGCTACAATTACGGCTATCACATCGACAGCTGCCAGCGCGCGATCCCGCTATTGCGCAAGTCTGGTGAAGGCGGATCGATCATCAACTTCACGACTATCGAGGCGCATCGCGGCGCGGCGACCTTCGCGGTCTATGCCGGGGCCAAGGCAGCGCTGACCAATTTCAGCCGCGCGCTGGCGGTGGAGCTGGGCAAGGACATGATCCGGGTCAATTGCCTGGCCAGTGACACCAGCCCGGCGCGCACCACTAATGCCGCGCTGTCACCGCAGGATTTTGAGCGCCTTGCCGCGCTCGGCCCGCACGCGATGGACGAGGCGATGAAAATCTACGTCCCTATGAAACGCGCACCGACGGTGGAGGAAGTGGTCGACGGCGTGGTGTTCCTTGCCTGTGACCTGTCGCGTACCGTCACCGGGCAGACGCTATTCGTCGATGGCGGCACCCAGGCGGCCTTCGGATTCCTCGACTGGCCCGGCGGCGACAGCTTCATGCCTGCGCCGTTGGGAGGCGCTTTGAAGATGATGTTTGGGTGAGGTTGGTCACAAATCCAAGGTCCGTTCGTGTCGAGCGAAGTGGAGACACGGAGTACTACGTAAGCGTGTCTCGACTTCGCTCAACACGAACGGGTAAGGACCAAGTCAGACCATTCTACCCCCGCCCGCGATAGCCGCTCACGCCCTGATCTGGCACCCACAGCCCCTCAGGCGCTGCGCCGGACTGCCAGAACACGTCAATCGGGATGCCGCCGCGCGGATACCAGTAGCCGCCGATCCGCAGCCATTTAGGCTTCATTTCCTCGAACAGCCGCTGGCCGATCCCTACGGTGACATCCTCATGGAAACTGGCGTGATTGCGAAAGCTGCCCAGAAACAGCTTGAGGCTCTTCGATTCGACGATGCTCTCAGCCGGAGCATAATCAATCACCAGGTGGGCGAAGTCAGGTTGTCCGGTGACCGGGCAAAGCGAGGTGAACTCCGGCGCGGCGAAGCGCACCAGATAAAGCGCACCCGGGCGCGGATTGGCCACGTAATCGAGTGCGGCCTCTTGCGGCGAAGCCGGGAGCGTGCTTTGGCGACCGAGGTGACGGGGCACTTGCGGGGATGGGCCGGAAGTTGTTTCGTTCATTGTACAGGCCTTGCCTCTATCGGGCGCCGCGCACAAGTGAGCGATTGGTGCTCGGCAGGTTCACACGCTATTCAGGCGCTGCTGCCATGCGGCGAGACAGTTAAAGATGAAACACGACGGGCTCAGATCAGACAGACGGGTTGCTGCGGTGCTGCTGCGGGCCATGCCGCTTGTCTGTTTGGCCTGCGCTGCAATTGTACCGGCGATGGCGCAGGATTCGTTGCCGTCGGTGAACGACTATCGCCTGCCCAGCCCCAGCGCTTCGCCGCGCACCCGCCCGCAAGGCCCAATCGACGCCGACAATCCGGTAGTCGTTACCCCGCGCACGGCGCCCGAGAGCCCGGCTACGGCAGCTCCCGCACCCGCAGCGAGCGCCCGTCCGGCAGCTCCCGCAGCGACAGCCTCACCCCGGCCAAGCCCGCGTCCCACTCAAACTGCGCGTGCCGGTGCGGTGACAACCAGCACAGCAAATCCCACAACTTCCGCAGCATCGTCATCTGCTCCCGCAGTTGGTGCCACTGCTCCCGTTATCGCCCCGGCAACTGAGACTGCCCCCCAGGCATCGACCGCAGCGCCAGCCGTGGTCCCTTTCGAATGGCGCGTTCAAGCCGACGACGGCGCCGCGGGCCAGTACAACAGTATCTGGCCGTGGCTCGCAGGTCTGGCTTTCCTGCTGGGGGGCGGCGCAGCACTGTTTTTGCAACGCGCCTGGATCAAGCGGCAAGCACAAGGCGCGCAGGAGCAGGAGCACTTAAGCGCAGGTTCCTCCGACCCCGCAATCCCGGATGCCGCATTGGACCTGACGACTCCATTGGTCACTCCGGAGCCCCAGCCGATACCAATGCCTGCGCCCGCCCCTCGCCCAGCGCTCGGCGTCTATGTGAACCCGCTCGTCGTGGCACTTTCAGCGCGGCGGCTGAGCGCAACCCTGATGAACGCTGTGCTCAACTATGAACTGGTGATCAGCAACAAGGGCCGCGAAGCGATTGGCCCGATCACTGTGGGCGGTGACATGATCGGCGCGCATGCATCGCTACCCGAAAGCGCGCAGCTCGAACTGAACGGTCAGGAAATCATGCCGCTCCACCGGCTAACCAAACTGGAACCGGGCGAGAGCATGACCCTTACGGGCGAATTTAAATTGCCGCTGGCGGCAATCACCCCGATTCGCAGCGGCAAGGCTTCGTTGTTTATCCCGCTTGCGCGCTTTCGTGTCGAAGCCGCACGCGCAGGCGCGCCGCCGCTGGTAGCCAACAGCGCCTTCGTCATCGGAGAAGATCAGGATCAGCCCGGCGCAGCGCTCAAGCCCTTCCGGCTTGACCTGGGCCCACGCCTCTATTCGCGGATTGGCCAGCGCGAACTTGCGCAAAGTGCGTGACATGCGCCTGATTCGCGCCTGATTCACCCTCGACGGGCCGCGCCTCGCCCGCTAGGCAGGACCAACATTGCGACAAGAGGAGGATGCGCGCCATGGAAAGTCTGGTCACGACCGAATGGCTCGCCGGTGAAACCGGTGCGAGCGATCTGCGCATTGTCGATGCCTCGTGGCACCTTCCCGACGCCGGCCGCGATGCCGCCGCTGAATATGCGGCCGGACACATTCCCGGTGCGGTTTACATGAATTTGGCCGAACTGGTCGATACAACCGCACCGCTCGACAACACCCTGCCCAGCGCAGAAAAATTCTCCAGTCGCATGCAGAGCCTTGGGCTTGGCGATGGCAGCCGCATCGTCTTGTATGACGACAGCGCTCTAAAGACCTCGGCCCGCGCCTGGTTCATGCTCAAGCTGTTCGGCGCCCATGACGTCGCGATCCTTGATGGCGGTATCGCCAAATGGAAGGCGGAAGGTCGCGCTTTGGCCGAAGGCAAGGAAGCGCTGCGCCACCGCCATTTCACCGCCTGGTCGGATGGCAAGAACCTGCGTAGCAAGGCCGATCTGCTCGCCAACATCACCTCGGGCGCCGAACAGGTAGTCGATGCCCGCGGCGCAGGTCGCTTCACCGGATCCGAACCCGAAGCGCGCCCCGGCGTGGCATCCGGGCACATTCCGGGCGCGCGCAACGTGCCGCACGGCATGCTGTTCAACGCCGATGGCACCTTCAAGGACAAGGCCGGATTGCAGGCAGCATTTGCCGAAGCCGGTGTCGATCTTGGCAAGCCGGTTGTGACCAGCTGCGGCAGCGGCATCACCGCCAGTGTGCTCGCCTTTGGCCTGCACTTGCTCGGCAAGGAAGACGTCGCACTGTATGATGGCAGCTGGGCGGAATGGGGCACTGATCCTGAAACGCCCAAGGCATTGGGCGCGGCCTGATCCTGCGCCGCACAAACAGGCTTTACCGTGAGCGGCAATTCGGAAGACCATAGCCTGCGCACCGCCACCCGGCTGGTCACTGCCGGACGACGCGCCGAATGGACCGGCCCGGTGGTAAATCCGCCGGTCTGGCGCGCGAGCACGATCCTTTATGACAACGTCGCCGCGCTCGATGAAGGCCCCCGCCATAACGAAGACGGCCGCTTTTTCTATGGCCGCCGGGGAACCCCAACCCAATGGGCACTGGCCGACGCACTGACCGAAATGGAACCCGGCGCAGCGGGGACCATGCTCTATCCGTCTGGTGTCGCCGCCATTGCCGGAGCGCTGCTGGCCGTGCTGCGCCCCGGCGATGTCCTGTTGATGACCGACAATGCCTACGATCCCAGCCGGGTTCTGGGCCAGGGATTGCTCAGCCAGCTGGGCATCGAAACGCGGTTTTTTGATCCGCTGGATGTGCCAGGCTTCGAGGCCGCGATCTGCCCCCAAAGCCGCGCAGTACTGCTCGAATCGCCGGGCAGCCTGACGATGGAAGTGCAGGATGTGCCCGCACTCACCGCGATTGCACGTAAGCATGGACTGATTTCAGTGGTCGACAATACCTGGGCCAGTTCGCTGGGTTTACCGGCACTGGCGCGCGGCGCGGATATATCGGTGATGGCGCTGACCAAGCATGTCGGCGGCCATTCGGACCTGATGATGGGCAGCGCTTCGGCCGGGGCCGAACTTTACGCCAAGCTGCGCCGCACCGCGCAAGCCCTTGGCCACTGCGTCTCGCCCGATGATGCGGCGCTGGCCTTGCGGGGCCTGCGCACACTGAGCCTGCGACTCGAACGCGAAACCGCCAGCGCGCTGGCGATTGCCGCGTGGCTGGAGCGCCGCCCTGAGGTAGCACAGGTACTCTGCCCGATGCTGCCCGGCGCGCCGGGGCATGAAATTTGGACGCGTGACTTTACCGGCGGTTGCGGGCTGTTCAGCTTCATCCTCAAGGGCGGCGATATCACTGCGCGCACGCGCTTCATCGACGCGCTGCGCCTGTTCGGCATCGGCTACAGCTGGGGCGGGTTCGAAAGTCTGGTGGTGCCGGTTGATCCGGCCAAATACCGCAGCGTGAGTGCGTGGCCGCCGCGCGATCTGGATGAGGTCGACCGCTACGCCGTGCGGCTGTCAATTGGGCTGGAAGACCCCGCAGACCTCATTGCCGACCTCGAACAGGCCTTTGCCGCGATGGTGCAGGCATGAACGGCATGGCGCAATTTGGCACCATCGTGCGCCAGCTCGATACGCTCGGCTTTGACTACGGGCAGACGCGCATATCGATCTACAACGCGCTGGTGGTGATGGCGGTGCTGGTTCTGGTATTCCTTGCCGGACAATTCGCCAGCCGCAGTGTGCGCCGCCTTCTTCGCCGCGCCAGCCGCCTCGATGCCACCCAGCAAGTGATCGGCGAGAAGGTGGTGAGCCTGCTCGTCTGGATCTTCTGCTTTCTGTTCGGGGCAGACCTGCTCGGCGTGGACCTCAAGGCCTTCGCGGTATTTTCCGGCGCACTGGGTCTGGCGATCGGCTTTGGCCTGCAAAAGACCTTCGGCAACCTGATTTCCGGCATGATCCTGCTGATGGACCGCTCCATCAAGCCGGGCGATGTGATTGCAGTGGGCGGCAGCAACGGCACTGTCGGCCGGGTAGAGCGGATCGGCATGCGCGCCGTCTCCGTTATCACCCGCGACAAGATCGAGTTCCTGATTCCCAACGAAAACCTGATGGTCAATCAGGTCGAGAACTGGTCGTACAGCTCAAAGGATGTGCGGGTTAAGGTTCCGGTGAGCGTTGCCGACAATGCCGATCTTGAACTGGCCGAGCGGCTGATGCTCGAGGCAGCGCGCGCCTGCCCCCGGGTGCTCGAAAATCCCCCACCCGATGTCTGGCTGCGGACGCTGGGCGCAAGTGCGATAGAATTCGAGCTGCAATTGTGGATCGATGACCCCGAAAATGGCACCGGCAACCTGCGCTCGGACGTATTGAAACGGCTCCACCGGCTGTTTCAGGAACAGGGCGTTCCGCTCCCGAGTTCGCAGCACGATATCAACGTCAAGGAACTGCCCGAACTGCGCGGCGTGGCGACGGCGCAGGACAAGCCATAATTTTCCTTAGCCGCCGCAAAGGCTTTCTGACTGGTGCAATTGTGCATTCCCCGGCAAAGGCGGGACCATGAGCGAGCTATCTTCTACCCAAACCGGCAAGATCTGGTTGGTCGGTGCCGGTCCCGGCGATCCCGATCTGCTGACGCTGCGCGCGGCGCGGTTGATTGCGGCTGCCACGTTGATTGTGCACGATGGACTGGTGGACCCCGCTATTCTGACCTTGGCGCACCCGGATGCGCGGTTGATTTCAGTCGCCAAGCGCCGCTCGCGCCACACCATGCCGCAGGACGAAATCAACGCGCTGCTGGTGGGTGAGGCTGTGGCAGGCAATGAAGTTGTCCGGCTCAAGGGCGGTGATCCCTTCGTTTTCGGGCGTGGCGGCGAAGAGGCGGAAGCCGCCCGCGCAGCAGGCGTGACAGTCGAAGTGGTCCCCGGCATCAGCGCAGCGCTCGGCGCGGCAGCAGCGGCACAAATCCCGCTGACCCACCGCGATTCTGCCAGCATTGTCAGCTTCGTGGCGGGCCAGTGCAAGGGACTGACCGAACAGGACTGGTCTGGCCTCGCCGGTAAAGGCCGCACTCTGGTGATCTACATGGGCGTCGCTACGGCAGAGGCGATCTCGGAAAAACTGATTGCCGATGGCCTTGCGCCCGATGTGCCGGTGGCCGTGATCGAGCGCGCCACCCGCGCCGATATGCGCGTGCTGCGCTCCTCGCTCGCCGGATTGGCCGCCATGGTCAGCGCGCAGCGGGTCAAGAGCCCGGCTGTCATCATCATCGGTGAAGTGACGGCCCAGAAAGACTTTGAACTGCGCGCCATGGCGCTGGAGGCAATTTCGTGAAGATACTGACGGGTAATGATCTGAAATCGGGCGCGGTGGTCTGGTGGGATGGCAGCGGCTGGTCGCTGCATATCGACGCAGCCGTCGATGCCGGTGATGATGCCGACAGCATCCTGGCCCGCGAAAGCGCCGCGCGCCGGGTGAACGCTGCCTATGTCATCGATGGCGAGCGCAAGGACGGCACCGTCCGTCCTGCCCATATCAAGGAGCGCATCCGCGCGCTGGGGCCGACCGTGCGCATGGACCTTTCCCTCAAACCGAGCGATCCAACCGCTGCAAGCTGGGTGATCTGATGTACAAATATGACCAATACGACCAGGCCATGGTCGACACCCGCGTTGCCGAATTCCGCGACCAGACGCGCCGCCGGATCGACGGCACCCTGAGCGAGGACCAGTTCAAGTCGCTGCGCCTGCAAAACGGCCTCTATCTTCAGCTGCACGCCTATATGCTGCGCGTCGCGGTGCCCTATGGCACGCTGAGCAGCGCGCAGATGCGCGTGCTGGGCGATATCGCCGACAAGTATGACCGCGGCTATGGCCACTTCACCACCCGCCAGAATATCCAGTACAACTGGATCAAGCTGGACGAAGCGCCCGATATTCTTGCCGATCTGGCCAAGGTTGAAATGCATGCGATCCAGACCAGCGGCAACTGCATCCGCAATATATCTTCGGATCAATATGCCGGAGCCGCCGCCGACGAGCTGGTCGATCCGCGCCCTTATGCGGAGCTGCTGCGCCAGTGGTCGAGCTTCCACCCCGAATTCCTTGCCCTGCCGCGCAAGTTCAAGATCGCGGTGATTGCCAGCGATACCGACCGCGCGGCAATGCGGCTGCATGACATCGGCATCCAGATCGTGCGCAATGCTGCTGGCGAAATTGGCGCGGCGTTTTATGCGGGCGGCGGCATGGGCCGCACCCCGATGATCGCACCGCTGATCAACGGCTTCGTACCGCTCGATCAGCTGATAACCTATTCGGAGGCATGTCTTCGGGTCTATAACCGATATGGACGGCGCGACAACAAGTACAAGGCGCGGATCAAGATCCTCGTCCACGAACTTGGCAAGGAGGAATATACTCGCCAGGTCGAGGAGGAGTTCGCGCACCTGCTGACGCAGGACATTGAACCCCCGCTGGCCGAGCTGGAGCGGATCAAGACCTATTTCACCGATCCGGCCTTCGAAGCAGGTGCCAGCGACGAAGTGGACCGCAGCGATCCCGATTTCGCTCTGTGGATTGACCGCAATTGCCATGCCCACAAGCAGGCAGGCTATATCATCGCGACGATCAGCCTCAAGCCGGTGGGCGGGATTCCGGGCGATGCCAGCGCGGATCAGATGCGGCGGATGGCGGACCTCGGCAAGCAGTACAGCTTCGACGAGCTGCGCGTCACCCACGCACAGAACATCGTCCTGCCGCATGTCCGCAAGGCCGATCTCTATACCCTGTGGCAGCAGCTTGATGCGGCTGGGCTATCAACGCCCAACCTCGATTCCATCGGCGACATCATCGCCTGCCCCGGGCTCGACTATTGCAGCCTTGCCAATGCCCGCTCCATCCCGGTTGCACAGAAGATTTCCGAGCGGTTCGCCGCGCAGGACAAGCTGGACAAGATCGGCGAGCTCAAGCTCAAGATTTCGGGCTGCATCAATGCCTGCGGGCATCATCATGCCGGGCACATCGGCATTCTGGGCGTGGACCGCAAAGGTATTGAAAACTACCAGCTTTCGCTGGGCGGCTGCGAGGGCGCGGATACTTCACTTGGGACCATCACCGGCCCCGGTTTCAGCGAGGACGGCGTGGTTGATGCGGTTGAAAAGGTGACCGATCTCTATCTCGCCAACAAGCAGGGCGAGGAACGCTTCCTCGATACCTACCGCCGCATCGGCATGGCCCCGTTCAAGGAGGCGCTCTATGGGTAATCTCATCCCAAGCCCGTTCGTGTCCAGCGAAGTCGAGACACGCCGCACACAGCCTCTCGACTTCGCTCGAGGCGAACGGAGTTTTTCATGAATACACAGTTCCGTTTCCGCGACGACCAAGCCGTCGCCGATCCCACCATCACCGTGGACAACTTCGGTGATCAGACCAACGCCGCCGCCGTGCGGCTTGAGCCTGGCGATGATGCTCGCACCCTGCTGCCCTATCTGGACCGGCTCAAGCTGGTCGAAGTCAACTACCCGGCCTTCACCGATGGACGCGGTAACTCGGCGGCGCGGATATTGCGTGAGGCTGGCTATACCGGCGAGCTGCGCGCAGTGGGTGATGTCATTGTCGATCAACTCCCGGCGCTGCGCCGCTCCGGCTTTGACAGTTTTGCGCCGTCAGTGCCGATGATCACTGCCGATGCTGAGGCAGCCTTTGCCCGCTGGGCCGATGTCTATCAGGCCGATGCCATCGGCTCTGTACCAATCTGGAAGAAACGTCATGGCTGAAAGCCGGATAAAGGACCGCATCGACACCGGACCTCGCTTTCGCGAGGCTGATGCCGTGCGGCTTAACCGGCTGTTCCACGGCAATGATACGCTTGAAATGCTGACCAGCGTTCTGCGCGATGGCCTCGCAGGTGAAGTCGCCGTAGTCTCCAGTTTCGGCGCCGAAAGCGCTGTGCTGCTGCATCTGGTCTCGCAGATCGATCCGTCGATCCCGGTACTGTTTCTGGAAACCGGAAAGCATTTCCCCGAAACGCTGGCTTACCGCGATCTGCTGGTTGCAAAGCTCGGGCTTACCAATCTGCGCAATCTGACGCCTGACCCTGCAGCTTTGGAGGCCAAGGATTCCAGTGGCCTGCGCTGGTCCTACGATCCCGACGGCTGCTGCGATATTCGCAAGGTGGCTCCGCTGGCCAAGGCGCTGGCGACGTTCGATGCGACGATCACAGGGCGCAAGAGCTTCCAGTCCTCCACCCGCGCCACCCTGCCCCGCTTTGAAATCGATAACAGCGACGCGCAGGGCCGACTCAAGATCAATCCACTGATTGACTGGTCCCCCGAAGTCATCGCTGCCTATGTTGTCGAGCACGATCTGCCGCCGCATCCGCTGGTTGCCGAAGGCTATCTGTCAATCGGCTGCTCGCCCTGCACCAGCAAAGTCGCCTCAGGTGAAGACCCGCGCGCGGGCCGCTGGCGCGGCTGGGACAAGGTTGAATGCGGCATCCATGTGCCCGGTGCGCCGGATACGGGTGACGATCTGCCGCCCGAATACGATCCGGTATTTTAGCGCAAATTGCATTTAATCTGACCCAAATCCGTTTGTCCTGAGGAGGCCGTGAAGCCCCTTCGACTGGCCGGAAGATCGGCCGCTCAGGATAAACTGCCGCATCGCGGCAGGCTGAAAGGCCGTCTCGAAGGACCAGGCGCGGCGCCTGGTGGTTCGAGACGGACCTTCCCCCGGATCAGTCCCTCCTCACCACGAACGGTGATTCAGATTAAACGAACGCTGTTCTAGGCTTAGAGCCAGCTCTCACGGCGATACCATTCCGCCGTTGCGCGAAGGCCCTCTCGCGTTTCAATCCTTGACCGCCACAGCCCCGGTGGCACCTGCGCGGCCTGACTCGCCACCCAGTCGGGGTGCGCCATATAGCCTGCGCGGTCGAGCGTAAGCTTGGCCTTGGCACCGCGCAGAAACTTGTCCCCGCGCGCTGCCAAATCCAGCATGCGCGGTGACAGACGCAGCACTCTGACCCGCCGCCCGACTGACCAGCCGATAGCGCGCGCAAGCTCCTCGTGGCTCCAGCCTTGAGGTTTGCCGTCATCCGGCTCGAACGTCCGGTGGCTCACGCCTTCCCCGCCGGGCACCAGTGCGAGGAGCAGCCGCGCGAGATCATCAGCATGGATCACTGAGCTGCGCCCCTCAGCAGGCATCGGCACCACCCCCCAGCGTGCAGCACGGAACAGCTCGAACATGCCATCATCGCGCGGGCCATAAACCGCTGGCGGGCGAACTATGGTCCAGTCTAGGCCGCTTGCCATGATCACCCGTTCGGCCCGCGCCTTCGAAGCACCATAGAACGACAGCTCTGGCTCGCGTGCGGCGAGTGAAGACACCAGAATGAAGCGTTGCACCCCCGCAGCCAGCGCCGCCTCTGCGAGCGCCAGCGTGCCTGTGACATTACCGGCCTCGAACGCCTCTGCGCTCGGAGCATTAGTCAGCCCGGCGACATGAATTACTGCCTCAGCGCCAGTGACCAGCGTTTTCAGCGCCTTGCGGTTACCAAGATCGCCTGCCACCCATTTGACGCCAGAGCGCGGCGATTGCGGCTTGCGGGCCAGCGCGCGCAGGGTCAGCCCCTGCGCAGCAGCGGCATCTAGCAATGCCTGGCCGACAAATCCGGTGCCCCCGGTAACTGCGATGCTCACAGAATAACCAACTGATCGCGGTGAACCACAGCAGAGCGCGGCGCATAACCCAGCACATCCGCATGTTCGCGGCTATGGCGGCCGAGCAACAGGATGCATTCGGCGGCGTCATACTCAGACAGGCCGTGCGCGATGACCGTATCGCCCCCATCGCGGATGGCAATCGCATCGCCGCGCGCGAAGCTGCCCTCAATCGCGGTAATTCCTGCGGCGAGCAGGCTGCTGCCCCCTGCAAGCGCCTTGGCCGCGCCCGCATCGACCACCAGCGCGCCCTTGAGGCGCAGTCTGCCGCCGAGCCATGCCTTGCGTGCCTGAGCCTTGCGGCCAGGCAGGAACAGCGTTCCCCTGCCTTCCGCGCCCAGCGTGCGCGCCAAGGGAGCATCATAGGTGCCGTTGCCGATCGCCAGTGCAATGCCTGCCCGCTCGGCAATCTCTGCTGCCTGCAATTTCGAGGACATCCCGCCCGAGCCCATGCCAGAGGCCGAAGTGCCGGTTGCCATGGCATGGATGTCCAAAGTTACTCCGCGCACCAATGGCAGCAAAACGGCGGCGGGATCAGCGGGGTTTCGGTCATAAAGTCCGTCGACATCGGATAGCAACAGCACTGCCGAGGCCCGCGCCGCCTGCGCCACCCGAGCAGCCAGCCGGTCATTGTCGCCAAAGCGGATTTCCTGCGTCGCAACGCTGTCGTTCTCGTTGATCACCGGCACTGCCCCGGCATCGAGGAGGCGGGTCAGCGTGGCAGTGGCATTGAGATAGCGGCGGCGATCTTCAAGATCCTCGAGCGTGAGCAGGATCTGGGCTGCAGTAAGGCCGCAAGCGCCAAGGAGTTCTGCCCACAGACCTGACAAGGCGATCTGGCCAACAGCAGCGGCTGCCTGCGCATCGGCGAGACTGCCGCGCCCGCCTTTGTCGAGCTTGAGCGTGGCTGCACCAAGTGCGATTGCGCCCGAAGAAACGACAATGATTTCCTGACCACGCGCGCGCGCCGCCGCGATTTCCGCGACCAAGCCTTCAAGCCAATCACGCCGCACGCCTTGCTGGCCGACCAGTAGCGATGAGCCGACTTTGACGACAAGGCGCGGACACAGCGCGGCGTCGGCGAGGTCAGGGAGGCGCGAGATAGTCATTGCGGGGGGATTAGGGAAAATGACCGAGGATGCAACTTTCGTCGTCCCGGATGTGGACCGGTACGCCGTTAGATTGGCGACCAGCTCACATCTTCATCGACGACTTCGCGTTCACCACTAGGCCGTTCGGTCACAGTCGCAGCAGGCAGATGTTCGATCACCGCGTCGAGCAACTTGTCCATGCCCTTGCCGGTCGCGCCGGAAATCGGGAACACCCGGCCCGCGCCCGCCGCTTTCAACTCAGCAGTGAACGCCTTTACCAATTCGGCATCGGCAAGGTCGATCTTGTTGAGCGCGATCAGCCGCGGCTTTTCATCAAGGCCCGCGCCATAGGCCGCGAGTTCCTCCTCGATAATCTCCATAGCCTCGGCGGGGTCCGTGCCCTGAATATCGATAAGGTGGATCAGCACCCGGCAGCGTTCAATGTGGCCAAGGAAGCGGTCACCGACCCCTGCCCCTTCGGCTGCACCCGCGATCAGCCCCGGAATATCGGCGAGCACGAATTCGCGGTTTTTATGCCGCACCACGCCCAATTGCGGGCGCAGCGTGGTGAACGGATAGTCACCGACCTTGGCCTTAGTGTTCGCCAGCGCGTTGATAAAGGTCGATTTACCGGCATTGGGCAGGCCAACCAGTCCTGCATCGGCAAGCAGTTTCAGCCGCAGCCAAACGTACATTTCAGCGCCCGGCCAACCCGGACCATGCTGGCGCGGCGCGCGGTTGGTGCTGGTTTTATAGCTGGCATTGCCGCGCCCGCCGTCACCGCCCTTGAGAAAGACCACCCGCTGACCGGCCTCGGTAAGATCTGCCAGTATGGTTTCGCGGTCATCGTCGATCACCTGAGTGCCCACCGGAACCTTGATCACCAGATCGCCGCCGCCCGCACCGGTGCGGTTCTTGCCCGCGCCGCCGCCGCCGCGCTTGGCCTTGAAATGCTGGGTATAGCGAAAGTCGATCAGCGTGTTCAGCCCGGCGATAGCCTCGAAAATTATGTCGCCGCCCTTGCCGCCATCGCCGCCGTCGGGACCGCCGTACTCAACATACATCTCGCGCCGGAACGAAACCGCACCGGAGCCCCCCGCGCCGGAGCGGACAAAAACTTTAGCCTGATCTAAAAAATGCATGGCGCGGCGACTAGCCGATTATGAAGCTCTTGTCGCGCCTAGCCTTCAATCAGCGCAGGATGAGCGAGACTTAAGCGAATACTCGTACACAATGAAGGGCGAAACACATACCTTGCCGCCCCATCGAGCGACCTAAGGCCTTCTGACTGGTGCCGGAGTAGCCACGGGGACTGGTGCTGCGAGAACCGGCAGCACCGGACGCGGCGCATACTTGGCATCCCAGGCCGCAGCATCGATCTTCCACTGGTCGTACCGGTGATAGAAATCGTCAAACACGATCTGGATGCTGGGCAGGCTGCGTGCGGCAAAACCGTTCAGCTCAACCGCCGTAACCGGCTGCACATCGCGGCTGACCGCCAGCACTGCCTTGCAGAAATCGTTCACCGTCATCGGCAGCGCGAAATGGTTATAGACCTCGGTCATGTACCGCTCACGCGGCGCAACGAAGCGCGCGCCATGGCGGGCGCGAAATTCGGCATCGACCTGACGATTAGCAGCGGTAAGCGCGCGCGAATGGGTGCGCAGGAATGCCCGGTAGCTGTCAATCATGGTCGGATATTCGGTCTTGTTGCAGTTGAGAGCCGCAACATTGTAGGCCGAGCGAAAGTTCCACACGGTCTGTGCCGGGCTGATGTTCCGGTTGACGCTGCGATACAACCCGTTGGGCTCAAGCAAAGGCGGGCGATAATTTGGCGACGCACCATTGGGCGGAATCGGGCGGTAGGGGATCACGACCACGACTGGAGGCGGTGGCGGAGGTGGTGGCGGCGGACGACGCTTCGCCTCGGCATTGCAGCCCGTCAGCAGTGCGAAACACACACTGCCTGCCAAGGTCAGCGCGGCCACGCCCAACTTCCGCGATCTCATTAATGCCACCCCAGATACTCCCTGATTGCCGCTTCCACGGCTCTGTGGCCTAGCGCCTTAACCATAGCCGAACGCAAAGAAAATGCCCGGCGCGCTGATATGCACGCCGGGCACGATAGACAGACAGTTCCAGAGTAAAGCTTACTCGCGGTTGCCCATGAAGCTGAGCAGGAACTGGAACATGTTGATGAAATCGAGATAGAGGCTGAGCGCACCCATCACGATGGCCTTACCGGCAAATTCGGTGCCGGCGAGCATGGCATATTCGTTCTTCAGACGCTGGGTATCATAGGCGGTGAGGCCCGCGAAAATCAGCACACCAAGGCCCGAGATCGCCATGGACAGGCCGCTCGACTGCAGGAAGATGTTGAGCACCATTGCAATCAGCAAGCCGATCACGCCCATCGCCATGAAGGAACCCATCGCCGTAAGGTCCTTCTTGGTGGTGTAACCCACCAGGCTAAGACCGGCGAAAGCGCCTGCCGTGGCAAAGAACGTCGTGGCAATCGACGTACCGGTGTAAACGAGGAAAATCGTCGACATCGACAGGCCCATCACGGTGCAGAATGCCCAGAACAGCGCTTGCAGTGTCGAGGTGCGCATCCGGTTCAGACCGAAGTTCATCGCGAGGACAAAGCCGAGCGGCGCGAGAATGATCAGCCACTTGACCGGGGTCGCCATGATCTGCGCAGCCATGCCTGATGAGGCGAACAGCATCGCAACGATGCCCGACAGAAGCACGCCGGAAGCCATGTAGTTATAGATGGAGAGCATGTGCTTGCGCAGGCCCTGATCATAGACCGCAGGATTGCCAAGCACTTCGCCGTTAAGGACCGGGGACGCGCCGAAGCCCGTCCGGGGCTGGGGATCGTTCCAATTGGCCATGAGAGATAAACTCCTGTTACGTTGCTGCACGAGCGCAGCGAGGTAGTTGCAATATCGGGCTTCTCGCCTTGAGATTCAAGAAAAACCGGTAATCCGCAACCTGTCGCAATTTGTCGCGCGATTTTGCCAGTCAGCCCTGCGCGGATTTGGCCATTTCTGCGCTGCGCGTCGCCGCTGCCTTCAGCGTTGCGGCGATCAGGCGGGCCAGTGCAGCATCGGCATCAAGCACGGCCAGTCCCGCCTCGGTTGTACCTCCCGGGCTCGCGACGCGACGGGCCAGTTCGCCGGGCGAATGCTCGGAAGCAGAAGCCAGCGCGCCTGCGCCCTCCACCGTAGCCAAAGCCAGCCGCTGCGCTTGTTCGGACGTCAGGCCAAGCTCAATCGCGCCCTGTGCCATTGCGTCGATAAACCGGTACACAAAGGCTGGGCCTGATCCAGCCAGCGCGGTAACTGCATCAAACTGCGCCTCATCCAGCCATTCAGGCGTGCCGAGCGGAGCCATCAGCACGCTCACACGTGCCTGGTCATCGCCGCTCAACCCACGCTGGGCGAGCGCTACGGGAGATTTACCAATCGCGGCGGCAAGGTTGGGCATTATCCTGACATGTCCCTTCGCACAGGGAAAGCGCGCTGCGAGGCTATCAAGCTCAGCCCCGGCCAGGATCGAAAGCAGGACCGTGCTTTCACCCACCAGCGCCGCGAGTTGCGGGGCTACTTCGCCCAGCAATTGCGGCTTTACCCCCAGCAGAACCGCATCAAACCGTCCGCCGGGTAATTCGCGCAGCAAGGTGACCCCGGCGGGAGCTTCGGCCAAGTAAGGATCGAGCACGGTAAACTGTGCAGGCTTCAGCCCGCCCGCCAGCCAGCCTGCGAGCATTGCCCCGCCCATATTGCCACAGCCGACGAGGAGGATTGAGTTCACACGATTTCTCCGTTCCCTCCCTCTCCCGGAGGGGAGAGGGTACACAGGCTTGGCAGCTTGCTGCCTAGCCGGAGTTGGAGAGGGGGGTTCTGAGGTCTCGAGGTCAGAACCCCCTCTCCCAGCTACGCTAGGCCCTTATAGGGCCAAGCAACGCTACCTCTCCCCTCCGGGAGAGGGAAAATAACGAACCTACGCCTCGCCCGCCGCATCGACCAGAGCGGCTGCCAATGCCTCGGTAGGTGACTTGTCGCCCCACAGGATGAACTGGAACGCGGGATAGAACCGGTCGCATTCCTCGATCGCCGCCTCAACTGCAATCTGTGCCTGCGCTGGACTCAGCAAACCATCGTCACCCAGCATCAGCCCGTGCCGATAGAGCAGCACGCCACCGTTCGACCACACATCGAAATGACCTAGCCACAGCTGCTCGTTGATCAGCGCCAGAACTTCATACATCGCCGCGCGCTTGTCATCGGGCATGCGAATATCGGGCAGGCACAGCAATTGGAGCACATGATCTTCGGCGCGCCAGATACCGCGCAGCTGATAGGTCGCCCAGCTGCCTTGCACTTCGCCCGAAATCTCATCCTCACCGGTGAATTCATAGGCCCAGCCGCGCGCTTCGAACAGCGAGGCGAGCATATCGACCGGCGCGGCATCGTCGTCGCGCTCGATACTTCCCTGACTTGTCCTCATCTCGACCATACTCTTGCACTCTCGGTGACGGGTTGCTTGCACCGCTAGTGGCGCAGGGCGCGCCCTATGCGAATCCCCTGAGACGCAAATTGCCAGTTGGCTGTTTACAAGGTGTGGAAAAACGCCGTTTTCGGCTCTAACGGGCCGACAGTGCATCAACTACCTGACCTGCCGGACTGGTCCAGGTGAAGGCCCCGTCGATATCGGCTCGGCGTAGCTGCCCCATAAACTGGTTCGCGGCAGCCTCGCTTTCGAACGGTCCGGCAAGAAGTCGGTTCGTCTGGCCCCAGGCACTGACCTGCGGTCGCCTGGACTTGAACACAGCCTCGGCCTGGCGCGCCATGCGCCGCCAATCGAACGAAAGGGCCACCTTATCGCGTCCGGTCGCCACCTGCACCCAGATCCGGCTGGGATGACTGGGCACAACAGGACCAGCCGCCGGTGTCCCGCTGGCCGGCTCTCGGGCAGGCCGAATGCGCCGGATATCGACCGCGCCCGATGCAGGGGTGGCGTCGACAACGGGTCCACCGAAATCGCTGAAAACTTCGGACAGCGACTGACGGCGCGGTGTCGGCGCAATCGGCGGAGCAGGTCGGCTGGCAACAATTTGCACAGGCGGCGCCAAGGCGGCGGCGTCTGGCGTCGAGACTGCCGGGGGCGGGGTGGCAGCAATAAGAGCAGGCATCGATGCTGGAGGGACTACAACAGCCGCAACGGTGCGTGGTACTTGCGGTGCTACCACGGGAATCGCAGGCCGACTGGGCGCTGGCATGGTTGGCATCGTTGGTAGCCGAGTGGTATCAGTTGGCCCCGCAACGGGCTGTGGCGACCGAGGCGCAACCGCGACGGTAACCGGCCGAATTGGTGGTCCCTGCGGCACGAGTGGCGGCGGGACTGCTTGAACGACTGGACGCGGCGGCAGGGTTTGCGTGGGCAGCAGCGGGGTTCCCGGTCCACTCGCCGAGAGCAAGGGTGCGGGCGCGGCTATGGTTCCTCTGACCGGCTGCGGCGGCGACACAGCGGTCCGCCGGTCATTGGTTACGCGCGGTGCGGCGGGCGCAGCCACGGCAATCTCCGGCGGCCGCTGCCGATCATTGCGGGACTCGCGCTGGCGATTTGAAGAACGATTTTCGCGATTGCGCGAATTGCGCCCCAATTGTTCACCGCGCGGGATCAGACCGGAATCGGCTGAGGCGAGTGCAGTCCGGCGTCCGTTGTTCGTCGCATAGGTGGCAACACGGGGATCATCGCGGCCAATCTCGGAAGCACGCGGGAACTGACCGAAATTTGCCGCCGCCGCCTGCTGCGCCGGGGTAAGGCGCGGCATATAGCGAAGGTAGGGCGCAATCCCGGCGGCCAGTTGCGCCGGGAGCGTCGCGTTGATCACGGCAATCGCCTCGTCGGCTTGACCAAGGATCGCCAGCGAAAACGCACGGGCGCGCTGTGAGGCCTTGTCATCGCGCAGCAACAGCGACGAGAGTGCGGTACCAGATCCGCGCCGATCCCCGGCAATCGCCAAGCTGATCGCCAGCCGCCGCGAGGCTTCGTCATTCCGGCCGCCCGCCAAAGCCTGACGGTAGAGACGCTGCGCCGACGCGTTGTCTGCGACGAGATCGTAGGCCAACCCCCGGTCCAGCGCGACCGTGCCGTCCATTGCTCCAGCCTTCTCAGCTTCCAGAAACAGCGGTATCGCATCATAGGGATTGCCATTGCGCACCAGCGCCCGCGCGAGGCCTGTTTTGACCCTGGGATTGCCCGGCATAACCTGATCTGCGCGGCTGAAAAAGCCAATGGCCGCATCGATATCGCCAATAGCCAGCGCCGCCTGCCCCGCGTCGATCAGTGCCTGACTGTCGCGCGGGTTTTGTCCTAGACGCGCAAGCGCACCGTTGAGGTTAAGCGCATCATTGTTGGGCAGCGACTGGACAACTGCACCCGACGGATCATCAAAATCATCCTGCTGCGCCTGCGCTGCAATCGGCAAAGCAGTAGCTGCGGCCACTGTGAGCGCCAGCCCGCAGCCAACGCGAAGCGGCGCTGACACAGTCAGCAGCAGGCTAGCCCGAAGCACGGCTGTTCCTTCTCGTTCGCACCGTAGTCAGCAACTCCCCGCGCACCTGTAACGCCCGACCCGGCATCGATGCTGCGATGCCGGATTGCGCCTGAACCGCAGACTAACGGATGGCCGCGTGCCGGAACTGTCCAGCGCTACTGGTTGTTCTGGCGCCCCAGGAAACGCGGAATATTGACCGAACTGCTATCGTCGCCCTGATCTTCGCTTTCGGCAGCCTTGGATCCCCGCGAAAGCTTGGCCATGCGCTCAAACAAGGTGCTCCCGGCCCCGCCGAATGTGACGCTGGGCGCGACGCCTTCATCAGACACCAGACCGCGCCTGCGGCCAGTCATCAACGGGCTAACCGGATCGTCAGAACCGGCCAGCCGGTCGGCATCGAGCAACAATTCATCGCTGTTGTTGGCGTCATCTTCACTGCCGATGCCCGCAACGATGTCAAGATCAAGCGGCTCATCTCCAGATGAGGCGCCACCGGTCAGGCTGGCATAGGCTTCGCTTTTGACTTCCTGCTCTTCATAGGTGTCATCGTCGTCCCATTCGCTCTGCGAGGCAGCACTTTCATCCGTATTGCTGGAAAGAGGAGTGAGGTCTGCAGCGATGGAGACCTCTGCATCATCCTCGGCACCCAGATCAAGCGGCTCCTGCTCAGCAGGAGGTGTCCGATCGAATAGTGGCTGCGCAGCGGGCACCGCCATGGGAACGGCCGGGCCACGCGACTGGCCCAGATTAAGCGCACGCGGGGCTTCTTCGGTCAGTCTTGAGTCTTGTTCGATCCCGGTGGCGACCACCGAGACGCGGATCTTGCCTTGAAGATCAGGATTGAATGCCGACCCCCAAATGATGTTGGCCTGCGGATCGACCAGCTCGCGGATGTGGTTTGCGGCTTCGTCAACTTCGAGCAGCTTCATGTCTTCGCCGCCGATGATCGAGATGATCACGCCCTTCGCGCCCTGCATCGAGACGCCATCCAGCAGAGGGTTGGCGATTGCCTTTTCAGCAGCTTCAAGCGCGCGGTTCTCGCCGCTGCCCTCGCCGGTGCCCATCATGGCCTTGCCCATCTCGGCCATGACCGAACGAACGTCGGCGAAGTCGAGGTTGATCAGGCCCGGCATGACCATCAGATCGGTGATCGAGCGCACGCCCTGCTGGAGCACTTCGTCAGCAAGCTGGAATGCTTCCTTGAAGGTGGTTTCCGCCTTGGCGATCAGGAACAGGTTCTGGTTGGGAATGACGATCAGGGTGTCGACATGCTTTTGCAGCTCTTCGATCCCGGCTTCCGCCGAGCGCATGCGCCGCGTGCCTTCGAACAGGAACGGCTTGGTCACCACGCCAACGGTGAGCACACCCTTGTCGCGCGCCGCCTTGGCGATCACTGGTGCCGCACCGGTGCCGGTCCCGCCGCCCATGCCCGCGGCAATGAAGCACATGTGCACGCCTTCGAGAATACGGTCGATCTCAGGAAGCGTTTCTTCCGCAGCCGCGCGGCCAACCTCAGGCCGCGAACCGGCGCCAAGCCCCTGGGTGATATCCGGACCCAGCTGGATGCGGTGTTCGGCGACCGAATTATTCAGCGCCTGCGCGTCCGTGTTGGCGACGAGAAATTCGACGCCTTCGATTTCAGCCGCGATCATGTTGGCAATCGCATTGCCGCCTGCCCCGCCAACGCCGATAACGGCGATCTTGGGCTTCAGTTCTTCGATGGCCGGCGGCCCAATATTGATGCTCATCATGCTCTCCTGGCAAGGCATGCAAGGAAAAATCCCCTGATACCCGCGATAATGGCATGCTTCGACTCGGCGAAGCAAAGCCAGATTGTCGTTTGTCCACAGGCCGCTGGCGGCTTGGACGGCTTAGAAATACTCCTTCAGCGCCCGGTACACCCGGCCTGCAAGGCCGAAGCCGCTGTAACGATGGTTCATCTGGTAGCCCGGCCGGATCGACCGGATATCGACCGGGTCAGCTGCGGCATAGAGCACCAGCCCGGCCAGCGTCGCAAATCCGGGCTTCGAGTGCCCCTCTGCAAGCCCGGTAATCCGCGGCGCGCTGCCAATCCGCACCGGTCTGCCAAGCGCTGACTGGGCATAATCTGCCAGGCCCACCAGCTCTGATCCGCCGCCGGTCAGCACCACTTGCTGCCCGCCTTGTCCGGTGAAACCCAGCGCCTTGAGCGCTTTTGACACATCCTCCATGCGCGTGCCCAGTTGGCCGGTGATTACCGAGATAAGTTCAGCACGCGGAATACGGTTTTTATCGTCGGCGTGGCGCGCATGTGGCCCGCTGACTTCCTCGCCCGGTGCGTTGACCGGGATCATCTCGCGGTGGTCCGCAGGACTGGCAATCGCCGAACCATTGACGCACTTCAGCCGCTCTGCCTGAAAGCGGCGAATGCCGAAGGCCGACGCGATGGCATCCGTAATATCCGCCGATCCAGCCGGGATCGAAGCAAGGCCAAGCAGCATTCCCGAGGCGTGGACCGACACATTGGTTACTTCCGCACCCATTTCGACCAGCGCGACGCCCAGATCGCGCTCTTCCGGCGTCAAGCAGGCATGGCCAGCCGCGACCGGTGAGGCGACCACAGCCTCAACCTCAAGATGCGCGTTCTGAACCGCCTCGGTGATATTGCGGATTGGCGCGCCGTCGGCGAGCATGACGTGGATATCGACCCCGAGCCGCTCGGCATGCAGCCCTTTGGGGTCGGCAACGCCATTTGCGCCGTCGAGCGTATAATGCGCGGGCTGGGCATGCAGCACCGTGCGCCCATCGGGCTGCACGACATCGCGCGCGGCAAAGAGCAGTTGATCGATATCCTCGCGCTCGATCCGCCGCCCGCCGATATCGACCTCGACCTGCGCAATCTGGCTGACCAGCCCTGCCCCCGAACAGCCAACCCACACGCTTGACACGCTGACATTGGCCATCTTTTCGGCACGTTCAACTGCGTCACGCACTGCATAGGTAGCCGCCGCCATATCGGTGACATAGCCCCGCCGGATGCCTTGCGCAGCGCGGTGGCCCGACCCCAGCACGATCATCTCGCCTGTATCCGACAACCCGGCAATCATCGCCGAAATGCGGAACGAGCCGATGTTGACTGCGCCGAACACGCGGCTGATCCGGGGGGACGGCGGCATCAGTTGCGAGCCTCCACATTCTGGCTTGGCTTAGGTTTCGGCGCAGCGGCTTTGGGGGCAGTTGTGGGTACCGGCTTGGTCTCGTCGCTGCGCCCGGGAATACGCAGATAGACGCGGCCGGGTGAGCGCATGTCAAACGCAGCCACCTTGCCGCCGATCAGACGGTTGGTGCCATCAAGCCGCGCGAAAGATACCAGCGCATCGGCGGCTGGGCGATGACCCTCGGGCAGCGCGAGGACCTGACCGGTTTTGAAGGTCAGGTTCCAGCGGCGATTGCCCACCCATTCGGCTTCACGCAATTGTGGTTTGAGCGCTGGAGCAGCCTCAAGGAGGGCCGAAAGCACCGTGATCTGACGTCCCGCCTCGGGTCCGGCGAGGATCAGCTTGCCGCGCGCGCGCGCAGCCGAAACGGTTTCGAGCTGATGCCCGGTGGCATCGATCAGCACCAGCCGCCCCGGCAGGCGCAGCACCGCATGCGGCTTGCGTTCGACGATATCGATCACCAGCGTATCGGGCAGCTGGCGCGAGACCCGCGCATCCTGAACCCACGACAGCTCCAGCAATTCGCCGCGCAGCCCGGCGACATCGACCAGCGGCATCGCGCGGTTGCGCTGCGCCAGCGCGCGCTCATAGACCTTGAGCTCGTTCAGCCGCCGCACCCCGCGCACTTCGACGCGGCGCACTTCAAACCCGGCGCTGGAGGCAATCGCGGCGAACTGTTCACGCGCCATCGCCGGAACACCTGCGGCACTGGCCGCGGCGGCCGCCAGCACAAGTGCCCCGCCAAGAATAGCGAACATCAGGATACGATAGAGCTGCGCCTCGTTGAACGGCAGCATGGCAAGCACGCTGCTTAACAGCGATCCGGTTTTTGCGCGGGCGTTGCGCACCTTGCGTGCCTTGGTGCGCGCGCTCGCTGTCTGACGCGCATTGGGACTTTTGCGGCTGATTGTGCGGCTGCTCATGTGGCTGGCGCTCCCGCCTTGGCAGAAGCCAGTGCCTCGGCAACGATCTTTTCGACCAGATCAGCGTAGCTCATGCCCATCTGCTTAGCTTGCTCAGGCACCAGGCTAAGCGGAGTCATGCCCGGCT
>JANPPM010000159.1:0-2635 GCA_031428495.1 Novosphingobium sp. | reverse complement strand
TGGAGCGCGATGGCGCCGGTGGTGGTGCCGATGTTCATGCTGCTGGGGATCAGCCCGGAAATGACCACGGCGGCTTACCGGATGGGTGACAGTTACACCAACATCATGACGCCTTTAATGAGCTATTTCCCGCTGGTGCTGGGGTTTGCCCGGCGTTGGGACAAGGAATTCGGCGTTGGCTCGCTGCTGTCGGTCATGCTGCCCTATGCCTTGTGCTTCATGGTCGCGGGAATTGGCATGACCATTTGTTGGGTTGCCTTCGATTGGCCCCTTGGCCCGGGCGCGCAGGTGTTCTACGCGCGGCCCAGCGGAGGATAATTGTGAGCGCACCAGTACTGACGACCAGCATCAACCTCGATAGCCCCGAGGCCAAGCAACGCGACGCACACAACCGGGCGCTGGCGGCGCAGCTGCACGAGCGGGTGGCGAAGGCCGCGCTCGGCGGTGAGCAGAAGTCGCGCGACCGGCATACCAGCCGGGGCAAGTTGCTGCCAAGGGACCGCGTCGAAGGCCTTCTCGATCCCGGCTCGTCCTTGCTCGAACTCAGCCAGCTGGCGGCACATGGCCTGCATGGCGAGGATATTCCGGGTGCAGGGCTGATCACCGCCATCGGCACGGTATCGGGCCGCCAATGCATGATCGTCTGCAACGATGCGACAGTCAAAGGGGGCACTTACTACCCCTCGACGATCAAGAAGCATTTGCGCGCGCAGGAGATCGCCGAGCAGAACCATCTGCCGTGCATTTACCTCGTCGACAGCGGCGGGGCGAACCTGCCGCATCAGGCAGAGGTCTTCCCCGACCGCGACCACTTCGGCCGCATCTTCTTCAATCAGGCGAACATGAGCGCCAAGGGCATTCCGCAGGTCGCCTGCGTCATGGGCAGTTGCACCGCGGGCGGGGCCTATGTGCCCGCCATGTCGGATGAGAGCGTGATCGTGAAGGAACAGGGCACGATCTTCCTCGCTGGTCCGCCTTTGGTGCAGGCGGCGACCGGCGAAGTGATTTCCGCTGAGGAACTGGGCGGCGGCGATCTGCATGCGCGCAAGAGCGGCGTGGTCGATCATCTGGCCGAGAATGACGAACACGCGCTGACCATCGTGCGCGATATTGTCTCGACACTGGCACCGCCCGCCGACCTCGGCCTGAATTTTCGCGAACCGCGCGCGCCGAAGTATGCCGAGGAGGAACTGTACGCGGTCATCCCAGACGATGTCCGCGCGCCTTATGACGTCCACGAAGTCATCGCCCGGATAATCGATGGCAGCGAATTCCACGAATTCAAGGCGCTCTACGGCTCTACGCTGGTCTGCGGCTTTGCGCATATCCACGGCATGCCGGTGGCGATCCTCGCCAACAACGGCGTGCTGTTCTCCGAAAGCGCGGTCAAGGGCGCGCATTTCATTGAACTCGCCTGCCAGCGCAAAACTCCGCTGCTGTTCCTCCAGAACATCTCCGGCTTCATGGTCGGCGGCAAGTATGAGGCAGAAGGCATCGCCAAGCACGGCGCCAAGCTGGTGACCGCCGTGGCCACCGCGACAGTGCCGAAAATCACCGTGCTGATCGGCGGCAGCTTCGGCGCAGGCAATTATGGCATGTGCGGGCGCGCCTACAGCCCGCGCTTCCTGTTCACCTGGCCCAACGCGCGGATTTCGGTCATGGGCGGGGAGCAGGCAGCGTCAGTGCTGGCGACCGTCCACCGCGATGCCGCCAAGTGGGACGAGCGCGAGGCGGAGGCGTTTAAGGCCCCGATCCGGCAGAAGTATGAGGACGAGGGCAATCCGTACTACGCCACTGCGCACCAGTGGGACGACGGGGTGATCGACCCGGCGCAGACGCGCGATGTGCTGGGGCTGGCTTTGGCGGCGTGTCTGGAAGCGCCGATACCGGATCGGCCCCAATTCGGCGTGTTCAGGATGTGATGATGGAAGGTGGCCAAATACCTCCCCGGAACGGGGAGGGGGACCGCCCGAAGGGTGGTGGAGGGGTGCTCTCTGCCAGCGATGCCGCCTTCGGTCTGGCGAAACGCGAACGCCGCTCAGGCAATCTGCCCGAAGTCCTGATTTGGCGCGAACTGCGCAAGCGCCCCGGCGGTTACAAGTTCCGCCGGCAGCACCCGCTCAGCGAACTCGTGCTCGACTTTGCCTGCCTCGAACGACGGCTTGCAATAGAGATCGACGGGCAAGCGCATGATTTCGGCGAGCGACAAGAGCGCGATGTTCGTCGGGATGCCTATCTGGCGGCGCGCGGGTTTGCCATGTTGCGGTTACCAGCTTCTTATGTTCTCAAAGACCTAGAAAGCGCAATCGCTGCCATAGTTGTTGCTTGCGATGTGCGCTCACCCCACCACCACCAGCCTCCGGCTGGCGGTCCCCCTCCCCGTTCCGGGGAGGTATTCAGAAAGCCGGTATGATCAAGAGCCTCCTCATCGCCAATCGCAGCGAAATTGCCTGCCGGATCATCCGGACCGCCCGCCAGATGGGCATTCGCACCGTTGCGGTCTATTCCGATGCCGATGCCAAGGCGCTGCATGTGCGCTCCGCTGATGAGGCAGTGCATATCGGGCCAAGCCCTGCGCGCGAAAGCTATCTCATCGGCGAGAAGATCATTGCTGCTGCCAAGGCGACAGGTGCCG
>JANPPM010000158.1:0-3098 GCA_031428495.1 Novosphingobium sp. | reverse complement strand
TGCCCGTCGATCTCGTGGACACCCCAGTTGAAGGCGCGGAACTTGTCGGCCAACGGATGGAGGTCGCTGACTTCGGCCACCGAGCCAAAACTCTGGATCTTGTTGTAATCGACAATGGCAATGAGGCCATCGAGCCGGGCGTGCTGGGCAAACTGGATCGCCTCCCAGTTCGAGCCTTCGTCCAGTTCGCCGTCGGAAACGATGCAGAAGGTGCGCCAGTCAGCCTTCGCGCGCTTGGCGGCGAGCGCCATTCCGGCGGCAACCGGCAGGCCGTGGCCAAGCGATCCGGTCGATAGCTCCACGCCAGGCACCGTCTTGGTGACGTGGCCCGCCAGACGGCTGCCGTTTTGTGCGTAGGTTTCCAGTTCCTCGCGGGCAATGAAGCCCTGCTCGGCCAGCACTGCATAGACAATCGCGGCGGCATGTCCCTTGGAGACGATCAGGCGGTCGCGGTCTGCCCAATCGGGCCGCGCGGGATCGACCCGCATCGCCGCACCATAGAGCACTGCCAGAATGTCAGCCATGGAAAGACACGAGCCGATGTGCGAGGCTTTTGCCGCATTCGTCATCCGCAAAGCATGGGCGCGCAGCCGGGAGGCCAGAGCCGTGGTCGCAAAATTGGTTGTCATCGCGTCCATCTTGCCCCCAGATTCATCGTCGATTGTGCCGCCATAGAACGACGTTAATTTCCGTTAAGTCGGGTTACCGGGACATGGTTAACGAAAAGATAACCTGGCCAGCAATTACCACTGTTTCCAGGGTGCTTCGTTCGCCGCCCAGAGTTCCTCAAGGTAGGCCTTGTCGCGCAGCGTATCCATCGGCTGGAAAAAACCGTCATGCTGGAAGGCGTTAAGCTCGCCGTCGGCGGCCAGCCGCTGCAGCGGGTCTTCCTCCCACACTGTCTTATCATCACCGAGATAGGCCGAGACTTTAGGCGAGAGCACGAAGAAGCCGCCATTGATGTGGCTGCCGTCTGCCTTGGGCTTTTCGGTGAACCGCATCACGCGCTGCCCTTCGATCTCAAGAATGCCGAAGCGGCGCGGTGGCAGCATGGCGGATACGGTTGCGAGCTTGCCGTGTTGCTTGTGAAATTTGATTGTCTCGCCGATGTCGACATCGGAAACGCCGTCACCATAAGTCAGGCAGAACGATTCATCATCGCCGACCATGTCGATCACCCGCCCCAGCCGTCCGCCGGTCATCGTTGCTTCGCCAGTATCGATCAGGGTGACGCGCCAGTTTTCGGCCTCGTTGCGGTGCGTGGTCATCCGTGAATGGGCGACGTCGAAAGTTATGTCCGACATGTGCAGGGTATAGTTCGCGAAGAACTCTTTGATCATATGGCCTTTATAGCCAAGGCAGACGATGAAATCGTCGATGCCATGCGCGGAATACATCTTCATGATGTGCCACAGGATCGGCTTGCCGCCGATTTCGACCAGCGGCTTGGGGCGCGTGGTGGTCTCTTCGCTAAGGCGTGTGCCCATGCCGCCGGCTAGGATGATCGCTTTCATGACTGGTATGTCCCCTGTGTCAGGGGAATGTCTAAGTAAGCATGGTTAACAAAGAGCTAAGCAGTTGGGTGAATAGGTTGCGCTGGATCGATGCCTTGGGACTTTCTTGCGTGAAGGCTGGGCGACTGTAAGGTTGTGCGCTGCAATTGGAGGGTTGAATATGAGCGAGGATCGCCTGGCGCGGCTGGAGGCGGAAAGCGCGATCCGGCGGCTTGTCGGGCTTTATTGTGACGCCGTGAACCGCCGCGATGCAGACGGGGCCGGGCGGCTGTTCGCGCCAGATTGCCGGATCAGGATCACCGATGGCCCCGAACGCATTGGCCGAGATATCCAGATCGAGGGCATGCGCCAGACTTTCGCTGCCTTTGCGTTCCTGCGCCAGCAGTGCGACGTGGGCCTGATCGACGTCGACGGGGATACAGCGCGGGCGCGGCTTTCGGTGTTTGAGGCCTCCCAGCGCGCAGGCGATGCGGGTCTGTCGCTGATTTTCGGCTTCTATGAGGACGAATATGTGCGGCTGGACGAAGGCTGGCGCTTCCAGATGCGGCGTTACACCATGCAGTATCGCTGCCTCACCGATGTTGCGAAATCGCAGCTGGCCGCACAGATTGATCTGGGCTTCGTTTTCAGCGGCTAAATTTCGATACAGACCTTGCCGAAATGCTTGCCCGCCTGAAGGTGGCGGAATGCATCGGCGAGGTCTTCCAGCGGGAAAGTACCATCGATAACGGGCTTGATCCCGCCCGCTTCGATTGCCTTGACCAGCGCGATCTGGTCAGCACGGCTGCCCACGGTCACGCCTTGAACCCGCAACCGCTTGGCCTGAACGGGCATGAACGGAATGCCGCCCTCAAAGCCCCCTACCGCGCCGATAATCGCCACGTGACCGCCGGTACGCGTCGCGATCAGCGATTGGGGAAGCGTATTCGGCCCGCCGACTTCAACGATGTGATCCACGCCAAGGCCGCCGGTCAGCGCGAGCACGCGCTCACCCCATTCGGGCACTTCACGGTAGTTGATCACATGATCCGCGCCCAGCGCCTTCAGCCGCTCCAGCCGCTCGGCTGACGATGTAGTCGCGATAACCTCCGCACCAGCTGCCTTGGCCAGTTGCAGTGCGAATATCGAGACACCGCCTGTGCCGAGCACCAGCACCGTCGATCCCGGCTGCAATCCGCCATCGGTAAACAGCGCGCGCCATGCGGTGACCCCTGCGCATGTGATCGTTGCGCTTTCCGCGTGACTCAATCCCTGGGGTGCTCGGGTAAAGTGCGTGGCCGGGCGGGTTGCTTCCTCGCAGGCGAAACCATCCGCCGGGCCGCCAGGAGTGCCCAGCATCTGCGCTTTCTCGATATGGCCGTTCTGCCACGCGGGGTGAAAGGTGCTGACTACTGCATCGCCCAGCGCAAATTCGCTGATCCCTTCGCCCAGCGCTATCACTTCGCCAGCGCCATCGGAGAGGGGGATCAGTCCGTCCGCGGCGGGGAAGAAGCCCTGCACAACCAGCCCGTCGCGGAAATTGAGCGAGGCGGCGCGGATGCGCACAGTAATCTCGCCGGGTCCGGGCGGCGGCGCCTCGGCTTC
>JANPPM010000157.1:0-8514 GCA_031428495.1 Novosphingobium sp. | reverse complement strand
GGCGACGTGTCCCACGACTATTGATCAGGCGCAGCGACCTTGCGGACACCGGGCAAACTGGATTGTTCAATGAACTGGCGGGTCCACCAAAGGCACCGCGCCAATCGGAGCGACTGGTTCGCCCGGATGACGCGGGGGCAGAGCATTTTCGGGAATGGCATCGATCTGCATGGCTGCAGTCGGGATTTCCCCATGATTGCGCACTTTAACGCTAATTGCGCGGCCCTTGATGGTGATTTCATTGAAGCTTGGCGGGGTCGAGCGAATGCGGCGCGACAGCGTGCCCGCACCAATCATTCGCACCGGACCGCGCGCAGTCTGGGCGATCATATCAAACGGATCATGGACATGGCCTGAAAGCACCGCAAGCACACCGCGCTCTGCCAGTGCTTCCAATGCAGCATCGCCGCCGCGGGTCAGCAGCTTGCCGTCCGCGCGGCGCTCAGTCAGCGGATGATGTGCAGTGACTATTACCCGTGTTCCCGGTGGCAACGCAGCAATCGCAGCGAGCGTTTCACCCAGTGCCCTGCCGGTGATCCAGCCATTCGACCAGGGAAAGCGCCATTGCGCCCGGGCAGTCGTCTTGAGCGGAACCAGTGCCAGTCCGGGCAGCGTAATCTCGCGTTCGACGAGTGACTGCATGCCTCGAAACCGCCGGTAGGGATCGGTGAAGCGTTCCCAGAGGTTGAAATAGGGCATGTCATGATTGCCAACTTCCACAGTCACGCTTGGCATGAGGGCCTTGATCCAGGTCGTGGCCGCTGCGAATTCGCGGTGCCGCGCCCGCATGGTCAGATCGCCGGTAATTGCCACAACCTCAGGTGATTCGGCCGTAATGCACTCTTCCAACCAGCCCAGCGCCGCGCGGTCTTCCAGGCCGAAATGCAGATCGCTGATATGAAAGATGACGTGCCTGTCAGCCATGGAACGCCGCCAGCAGGTTGACCTCTAGCGGTGATATCGAGAATTTCTCCTCCGCCCCGCCAGTCACGCGCTCGCCGTCAATCATGAGTTCGATTGGTGAGCGGTCTATGCTATGACACAGCAGTTCGGGATATTCTCCCAATTCGTCATGCGGACCTTCGCGGAAATCACGGCGCAACAGGGCAACACCCTGCTTAACGAAATCAACAATCGACTGCGGCCCATAGCCATCAACAATTATATGTGGCCCGTCTGGCGCCATCCGCACCCCGGGGTAACCTTCTTCGCGGCCCAAAGGCGGCTCAACGATGCGGACTGCAGCGCCATTGGCGCTTTCCCGCGTCGCCGCAATTGCTGAACCGGCTGCGGCGATTGCGCCGCCGTCGCGTAGATCCTCACGCACATCGCTCCAGGTCGCGCCTGGTCCGGCCAGCACTTCGATCAGCGCCGCAGTGCCCGCACAGCGGATGCACGTGCGGCGTACCGAGGCAAGCTGGCCGGTGCCCAGAAGTGCGATGATGGATTCAGCGTCTGCCTCGCCATGCAGCGCACGCGCCAGCAAATTTGCGGTACCGCCCGGCAACACCAGTATCTCGCCCGCCCAGCCTTCAAGTGCCCGAACGACAGCATTGGCTGAGCCGTCCCCACCAAAAACGACCAGCAGGCTGACCCCCGCAGCGTCAACTTCTCCACGCGTCGGCAACGCGTCAGCCTGAAGATTGAACACCCGCGCAGGTTCACGGCCCGCCGATGCCAAAGCGCACGAGAGCGTCTCAACGCTGTCATCGCCATTGCTGCCAGAGGCGGCGTTGACCACCAGCCAGGTCGTGTTACTTTGCACTGCGTTCACATCCTTCCGGTCAGGATCAGCCAAGCCGACAGCGCGTTTAACACGCTGTAGGCCGCATAGGTCCATGCCCAGCCCGGAGAGCCGTTCGCGACAAGCAACAGCGCCGAAAGCAACATGACGAATTCAACCACCAGACTGAACCGCCCGCTCATCATGTGAAAAAACCACGGCATGCGCTCAAGCAGCGGATGTCCGCTTTCAAGCACGGCCTTGTGCATCGCGAAATTGGCGACGCCAAACAGGAACAGGAAAGTGATGACCATCTACGGCCAGTCTAGCGGGCCGCAGAAAATTAGGCCAGCAGGCCTTCGCGTGCGATCTTTTCCTGCCAGACCAGCGGCGCGATCTGGTGCACATTGTTGCCCTCGCTATCGACCGCGACGGTCACCGGCATATCTTCGACCGTGAATTCGTAGATCGCCTCCATGCCCAGATCCTCAAAGGCCAGCACCTTGGCCTCGCGGATGGCGCGCGCCACCAGGTAGGCCGCGCCGCCAACCGCCATCAGATAGGCAACCTTGTGCTTGGCGATGACTTCGGTGGCGCCCTGTCCGCGCTCGGCCTTGCCGATCATGGCCAGCAAGCCAAGATCAAGCATCATGTCGGTGAACTTGTCCATGCGGGTGGCCGTGGTCGGCCCCGCTGGTCCCATGACTTCGCCCAGAACCGGATCGACTGGCCCGACATAGTAAATCGCGCGGCCTCGGAAATCGACGGGCAGGGCCTCACCCTTGGCCAGCATGTCCTGAATGCGTTTGTGCGCCGCATCACGGCCGGTGAGCATCTTGCCGTTAAGCAGCAGGCGGTCGCCCTGTTTCCAGCTCTGCACCACCTCGGGCGTCAGCGCATCGAGGTCGACGCGGATCGCTGCCTTGTCCGGCGTCCAGTGAACATCGGGCCATTCATCGAGTTTGGGCGTCTCCAGGAAAGTCGGACCAGAGCCATCCAGCGTGAAATGCGCATGGCGGGTGGCGGCGCAATTGGGGATCATCGCCACCGGCTTTCCGGCGGCATGACACGGCCAGTCATAGATTTTGACGTCAAGAATCGTCGATAGCCCGCCCAGCCCCTGTGCGCCAATGCCCAGCGCGTTGACCTTGTCGAAAATCTCGATCCGCATTGCCTCGATGTCGGTTTGCGGCCCGCGCGCCTTCAACTGGCCCATATCGATGGGGTCCATCAGGCTCTGCTTGGCGAGCTTCATGCAATGTTCCGCAGTGCCGCCGATGCCGATGCCCAGCATGCCCGGCGGACACCAGCCCGCGCCCATCTGCGGCAGCATTTCGAGCACCCACTCGACCACATTGTCGCTGGGGTTCATCATCTTGAACTTGCTTTTGTTCTCGCTGCCGCCGCCTTTCGCGGCAACATCAATGGACACCTTACTGCCCGGCACCATGTCGACGCTGAGCACGCAAGGGGTATTGTCGCGGGTGTTGCGGCGGGTGAAGGCCGGATCGGTGAGGATTGAGCCGCGCAACTTGTTTTCGGGATTGAGATAGGCACGGCGCACCCCTTCATCGACTACTTCCTGTAGCGAAAGCTTCGATTCCAACCGGCAGTCCTGCCCCCATGCGATGAACACGTTGACGATGCCGGTGTCCTGACAGATCGGCCGGTGTCCCTCGGCGCACATCCGGCTGTTGGTCAGGATCTGGGCGATGGCATCCTTGGCCGCCGGGCCTTGTTCGGCCTCATAGGCTTCACCCAGCGCGCGGATATAGTCCATCGGGTGGTAGTAGCTGATGTATTGCAGCGCATCGGCCACGCTTTCGATCAGATCGGCCTCGCGGATGGTCACCATATCGGCCATGCTATTCGCTCCAGATTCGTGCGGTTCTGGTCCCCATAAGCACTGCCGAGGCGCAAGGTCAAAGCAGCTTTCACTGATCGCCTCAGCGCATGCGACAACTTCCGACACAATTCCTAATTGTGCCGCCGGGCGCGCGATGTAATAGGCGGCAGCGCACAAGGATACGGTGAATGACCATGACCGCACAGCCGACCGCCGCAACCTTCGAATCCGCGCGGCGCGCAATGATCGACAGCCAGCTGCGCACCAGCGGCGTGAACGAGCCGTGGGTGCTCGCCGCGATGGCCCGGGTGCCGCGTGAGCTCTTCGTTCCCGAAGCGTCGCGTTCAGCCGCCTATATCGACCGGGCGATTGCCTTGGGCGACGGCCGCATGCTCGCCGCCCCGCTGGTTCACGGCAAGATGCTCGCCGAAGCTGCGCCGACAAAGGCCGACCGCGCGCTGCTGGTCGGCGATGGCCAAGGCTATCTTGCCGAACTGCTGCGTCCGCTGGTTGCTTCGCTCGATACGGTGGCCCCAGCCGATGCCGCCGCGAAGCACAAGGGCGCAGGCTATTCACTGATTATCATCGACGGCGCTATCGGTCAGCTTCCCGAAACACTCGCCGCAGCGCTGGCCGATGAGGGCCGTCTGGTCACCGGGCTGGACGAACGCGGCATAACGCGGCTTGCCGCCGGGCGCAAAGTGGGCGGCCAGATCGCGCTTTTGCCGCTGGCCGAACTTGGCATCCCGCTGTTGCCGCAATTTGCCGCAACGAAGCGCTGGAGCTTCTGAATATGGCAAGGCGGGTGCAGCGCCTGCTGCTGCTTACTGCGCTTGGTGCCTGCGCCGCGCCTTTGCTTGGCGACGATCTGCGCGGCGCGCTGGAAGAGACCTATCGCACCAATCCTGTCTTGCAGGCCGCCCGCGCTGGTCAGCGGGCTATCGATGAAAGCGTGCCGATTGCGCGTTCATCCGGATTGCCCTCACTGAGCGGAGCAGCCAGCTACACCGAGTTTCTCAAAAAGAGCGCTAACAGCTTTACCTCGCCTGACCGCTCATTTTCAGCGAGCGCTAATCTCAGCGTGCCGATCTATTCGGGCGGCGCAGTGCGCAATTCCGTGGCAGCAGCCGAAACCCGGGTTGATGCCGGGCAGGCCGACTTGCGCGGAACCGAATCGGGCGTGTTCAGCCAGGTCGTCGCCGCCTATATGGACGTGATCCTCAATCAGGCGGTTGTGGGGCTCAACCGCGGCAATGTCGACGTGCTGAGCGTCAATGTGAAGGCGACCAGTGACCGGTTCGAAATCGGCGACCTGACCCGCACCGATGTCGCACAATCGCAATCGCGGCTGGCACTGGCGCGCACCGATCTGCGCTCGGCGCAGGCCAATCTCATTTCGGCGCGCGAACGCTATATCCAGACGGTCGGCAAGGCGCCGGTCGACCTGCAGCCACCACCGCCGCTGCCCAATCTGCCTGCATCGCCCAGCGATGCCGTGCAGGTCGCGCTCGACAGCAACCCCGATCTGATCGCCGCGCGGATCCGCTCGAAGGCAGCGGGTTATGATGTTCGCGTTGCCGGGGCCGGACGATTGCCGAAGGTCAGCCTGTTCACCGGCACCGACTACAGCGATTTTCTAGGCACCTTGGGCGGAACATCAGCCGCAGGCGTTTTTGCGCAGAGCCAGACGACGGCCCAGGCTGGTATTCGCGCATCCATCCCACTGTTCCAGGGCGGACTTCCCGCAGCGCAGCGCCGCCAGGCGCAGGCCCGCGAAGGCGTCGCGCTTGAGCAGGAAATCGGCGCCGAGCGTGAGGTTATCGCCTCGGTCCGCGCCGCCTATGCCTCGTGGCAGGCTGCAAACGAGATCATCGTCTCCAGCCAGACCGCAGTCGACGCAGCAAGCTTGAGCCTTGAAGGCGTGCGTGCCGAAAACAGCGTCGGCAATCGGACGATCCTCGACATCCTCAATGCCGAACAGGAGCTGCTCCAGACCCGCGTCCGGCTGGTTACCGCGCGGCGCAATGCCTATGTCGCAGGCTTCTCGCTGCTTTCCGCGATGGGCAAGGCAGAAGCGCGCGATCTCGGGCTGGATGGCGGCGCGTTCTACGATCCGCAGGTCAATTACAACCGTGTGCGCCGCAAGTGGTTCGACTGGGAAAATGATCCTGCGCCGACCGTGCAATCGACGCGGACCGTTGACACGGTGCCCCAAAATGGGTCAATTCCCGACAATTAGGTCGAGATTGCCGGTCGTTCAGCCGATTCAGGCAGCCAGTTCAGGGGTAATGGCAATGCGGCAGGCAAGCGAACCTTCGGTCGAAGAAATCCTCGAATCGATCAAGAAAGTCATCGCGCGCGATAACCGTGCCGAAGCCGCCGAGGAGCGCCGCCTGCGTGAGAGTGACAGCCCGGTTGTCGCGGTCCACACCGAAGAAGAAATCGCCGAACTCACCGAAGACGAAGTTCTCGATCTTGATAGCGCCTCTGAAGTGGCCGAATTTGAAGAGGATCCCACTCCCTTGGATGCGGTCAGCTATGAAGAAGCGCCCTTGGTGACGGAAGACGCTCGCATGTCGATGCAGGATTCGCTGACTGCCCTCGCAATGCTCGCCGAACCCGGCGCGCGGCCGCAGATCGTGCGCTCGGGCGAAACCTCGCTTGAAGGTCTGACCCGCGAATTGTTGCGTCCTGCGCTCGCTGATTGGCTTGAAAAAAACCTCCCGGCGATTGTTGAGCGGCTGGTCGCTGCCGAGGTCGCCCGCATCGTTGGCAAGCGACCATAGACGCGTCGTTCTCTGCCGCGTAACGGCTGTCCATGGCCAAACCTGATCCTGCGCTGCTCAACCCCGCTCGCTTTCCTTTCAGCTGTTCCATCGAGACGCGATACCGCGATCTCGACAGCAATATGCATCTCAATAACGGTGTGCTCGCCAGCCTGCTTGAAGAGGGCCGGGTGCGCTTCCACCGGGTCAGCGCGTTCGGCAATGTCTCTGCCGTACCGGGCCTGTCGTCGATGGTCGTCAGCGCCCAGATCGACTATCTGGGCCAGAGCCATTTCCCGGAGCCGCTGGAAATCCACGTCGCATTGTCCCGCATCGGTAGCACCAGTTACGAACTGAGCCAGCTGGTGATGCAGGATGACGCGGTTGTCGCCTTTGCCCTGATAACCATGGTTTTTGTCAAGGATGGCAGGCCGTTTGCCATTTCCGACGATGTGCGGGCGGATGCGCAGCCATGGCTGCTGCGGGCGTGATCGGCGACACGCCCCGGATCGCCGCCGCGCGCGCCAGTTTTGCCGAAGAGCAACTGGACCAGACCAAGCGCCACATTTTCATCTGTGCGGAGCCGCAAAAAGGCAAATGTTGCCCGCGCGCGCAAGGCACGGCGGCATGGAAGTTTCTCAAGTCGCGGCTGCGCGAGCTGGGGCTGGACCGGCAGGGCGGGGTCGCGCGGACCAAGGCGGATTGCTTCAAGGTCTGCGCTGCCGGCCCTGTGGCGGTCGTCTGGCCCGAAGGTGTCTGGTATCACAGTTGCACGCCCGCAGTGCTTGAGCGGATCATTCAGGAACACCTGATCGGCGGCGTGCCAGTCGAAGAATTCCGGCTCACGCCTCCGGATTAATCCTCGCCGCGTTCTTCCGCCAGTGGATCGGCTATCGCCGCATCGTGCCCGCTGCCGTTGGACAAGAACACCAGTCCCATAAGCGCGGACATCAGCAGCATCGAAAAGCCTATACCGAGTGCGGCGGCAATATAGAGATGCGGTGATACCAGTCCGTTTTCCCGGTACAGCGCGATGCACGATCCCACGACCATCAGCAGCGTGAAGAACAGCATGAAGCGCATCAGCCGACGATAACGCGCCCATGCGTAAGCAGCAGTTTCGGGATCATCGAGGGGAGAGCGCGGAATCATCGCTCATGCCAATGCGCCCGGAAGAGCGGAGCAGCAACCTTCATTTGGTGAGGTGGCGCTGGCGAGAGTTCCATGGCATGTTTCGCTCAATGCAAATGTAGGGAGAGTCGCCGTGACGATTGCCCGTCTGATTGAAAACCGCAGCGGCGTTGTCAGCTGCGAAACCGGCACGCTGGTGCGCGATGCCATCACCATCCTCGCTGAGCGCCGGATCGGCGCGCTGCCGGTGATGACCGGTGGCGAAGTGGCTGGGATATTTTCCGAGCGCGATGTAATTTATCAACTGCACGGCGGAGGACCAGGCGTCCTCGACAAGACGGTGGGTGAAGTGATGACCGCGCCCGCGATTACCGTTTCGCCCAATACCGATGCGTTCGGCGCACTTGCCCTGATGACCCGGCGGCGGATCCGCCATCTGCCAGTTGTCGAATCGGGTGCGATGGTGGGCTTCATCTCGATCGGTGATCTGGTCAAATACCGGATAGACCGCATCGAAGCCGAGGCCGAAGCGATGCGTGCCTATATCCAAACCGGGTGATCTGCTTGCCCGCACGCTTCTGCATCCCTACATGACAGTCATGGAAGCAGCTTCAATCACACTCAGTCCCTCCGCCGCCGCGCGCGTCGCAGCAATAGCGGCCAAGCAAGACAAGCCCGCTATCTTGCGCCTGTCAGTCGATGGCGGCGGGTGCTCGGGCTTTCAGTACCAGTTCGGTCTGACCGATGCGGTGGCAGCGGACGACGCCGTATCGCAAACCGGCGATGTGCGGCTGGTGGTCGATCCGGTGAGCCTTGAGCTGGTTGCGGGCTGCGTGGTTGATTTTGTCGAATCGCTCGGCGGATCGGCGTTCAAGGTCGAAAATCCGCAGGCGACAGCGGGCTGTGGTTGCGGTTCCAGTTTCGCGATTTGATGAAGGTCGCGTCGTTCAACATTAATGGCATCAAGGCGCGGTTGCCGCGCCTGCTCGAATGGCTTGCGGAAACGCGGCCCTCGGTCGCCTGCCTGCAGGAAATCAAGACGCAGGACG
>JANPPM010000156.1:0-7003 GCA_031428495.1 Novosphingobium sp. | reverse complement strand
CTGGCCGATCATGCCTTCCAGTTCCGCCTGCGGGGCAGGGGGAAGCAGCTCTTCGGCGGTCGGCTGGGCAAGCCCGACATGCTTCGACCACTCATAGGCACACAGGATCACCGCCTGCGCCAGATTGAGCGAGGCGAACTCCGGGTTGATTGGCACGGTGATGATCGCGCGGGCCAGCGCCACGTCTTCGGATTCCAGGCCGGAGCGTTCAGGACCAAAGACAATCGCCGAACGGCCCGGACCCTTGTGGATCGCCAAGGCCGCCTGCTCGGGCGTCACGACGGGCTTGATTACGCCCCGCTTGCGCACGGTCGTCGCATAGACATGGGCGCAATCGGCGACGGCTTCAGCCAGCGTATCGAACACCTGCGCATGTTCCAGAACCATGTTGGCCCCAGCAGCGGCAGGCCCGGCACTGGGGTTTGGCCAGCCATCGCGGGGATCGACAAGGCGGATTTCGCTCAGCCCGAAATTGAGCATGGCGCGCGCCGTCTTGCCGATATTCTCGCCAAGCTGGGGCCGCACGAGCACGATCACCGGCTGGTTTTCGCGGGGTACGGCCATGCTGGGTGTATCATCGCCTACGCGCGACACCGGTGCCATTGTAGCCAGTTGCATTGCCATAGCCGGATCACCGGCGATTAGCGCCTCGCGTTTGGCGCGCGACCAGCCTTTGAGGCGGCGCTCGGCTGCGAAAGCGGCATCGCGGCCCGCAAATGGCGTGGACCACACCAGTTCCACCGGCAGGCGCTTGGCGGTATATTCGTCGCGCGTGCCCTCGCGGTGCTGCGCTAGCGCAAGGTCGATGTCATCGGTGTAGCCGACATAATAAGAGCTGTCGGCGCAGCGGAGCATGTAGGTGAGGAATGGAAGTGGGCTGATTGGATTTTCTGGGGCTGCGGTCCTTCGAGACGGGCCTTCGCTAATGCTCTGTCCCTCCTCAGGACGAACGGAGTTAGTGCGATTGTCCTGACCAACCAACTCCCGTTCGTCCTGAGGAGGCGTCGAAGCCGTAGGCAGAGACGGCGTCTCGAAGGATTTGCGCCGCCGCGCAAGCCTTTGAACAGCTTCCCAATCCTGCCGAATCAGCGCTTCTTTTTTTGCCCGCGACCAACCCTTGATTTTGCGCTCAGCTTCCAGAGCCTCGATACGGGATGGAAAATCGCTGGCCCATGCCAAGTCCAGTGGCCTGCGGTCTCGTGTATAACAGGCTGGGAAATAGCCATCACGGTGCTGGGCCATACGCAGGTCGAGGTCCTCCGTATGGCCAGTGTAATAGGTGCTATCGGCGCATTTGATAATGTAGGTCCAGAAGGCCATGAGTGCTCGTCAGGTTGGAAGGCGTAAAATCTGAGCCATATCCGTTCGTGGTGAGGAGGGACAGGGCGCAGCGAAGGCCCGTCTCGAACCATTTGCGACAGGGCCAAGTCCTTCGAGACGGCTTTTCTGCCTGCGGCTTCAAAGCCTCCTCAGGACGAACGGACTCGGTTAGGGAATTTACCCTTTACTCATATCCCGCACCGAACTTGCAAATTCCTCGAAATCCTTCGCCTCGCCAAAATCGCGGTACACGCTGGCAAAGCGGATATAGGCGACCGAATCGAGTTGCCGCAGCCCTTCCATCACCATCTCGCCAATGGCCTTGCTGGGCACTTCCGCCTCGCCCAGCGTTTCGATCTGGCGCTGGATGCCCGATACCAGCTGGTCGAGCCGTTCCTGCGAGACGCCGCGTTTGCGGCAGGCCAGCGCCACTGATTGTTCGATCTTGCCGCGTGTGAACGTCTCGCGGCTGTCGTCACTTTTCACCACGATGATGTCGCGCAATTGCACGCGCTCGAAAGTAGTGAACCGCGCGCCGCAGCTTTCGCACTGGCGGCGGCGGCGGATCGAGGTGTTATCCTCGGTGGGGCGCGAATCCTTTACCTGGCTGTCGTCATGCGCGCAGAAGGGGCAGCGCATCTAAACCCCAGTCCATCGAGACGGTGTTTCAGCCTGCGGCTTCAACACCTCCTCAGGACGAGCGGAAAAAATCAAATCCGTTCGTGGTGAGGAGGGACTGAGCGGCAGCGAAGGCCCGTCTCGAACCACCTCACATTCCCTCATAGATCGGGAAGCGGGCACACAGCTCCTCGACCCGCGCGGCGACCGAAGCCTCGATCTGCGCGTCGCCGTCATCGCCGTTCTTGCGCAATCCTTCGCAGACCTCGGCAATCAACACGCCGATCTGGCGAAATTCAGCAACGCCAAAGCCGCGCGTCGTCCCCGCCGGGGTGCCGAGGCGGATGCCCGATGTGACAAACGGCTTTTCCGGATCGTTGGGAATGCCATTCTTGTTGCAAGTGATCGAGGCGCGATCGAGCGCCTTTTCGGCGTGCTTACCCTTGGCGTTGTAGGGACGAAGATCGACCAGCATCAGGTGGTTATCGGTGCCGCCGGAGACGATATCGAGGCCTTGTTCTTGCAGGCTTGCCGCGAGTGCCTTGGCGTTTTCGGCAACAGCGCGGGCATAGGCCTTGAACTCTGGCTGCAAAGCCTCGGCAAAGGCAACGGCCTTGGCGGCGATGATGTGCATCAAGGGGCCGCCCTGCATTCCGGGGAAGATCGCGCTGTTGATCTTCTTGGCAATGGCCTCGTCGTTGGACAGGATGATGCCTGAGCGCGGCCCGCGCAGGGACTTGTGCGTGGTGGTGGTGGTGACATGCGCGTGCGGGACGGGCGATGAATGGACGCCGCCCGCAACCAGTCCTGAAATGTGCGACATATCGGCGAGCAGGTAGGCCCCGACTTCGTCGGCAATCTCGCGGAAACGGGCAAAATCCCATTCGCGCGAATAGGCGGTTGCGCCGCAGATGATCAGCTTGGGCTTGGTCTCATGCGCGATGCGCGCAACCTCTTCCATGTCGATCCGGTGATCGTCGGGCCGCACGGTATAGGGGATCGGCTGGAACCATTTGCCGCTCATGTTGACTGGCGATCCGTGCGTCAGATGCCCGCCCGCGTTGAGATCCAGCCCCATGAAGCTGTCACCCGGCTGGAGCAGCGCAAGGAACACGGCCTGATTCATCTGGCTGCCCGAATTGGGCTGCACATTGGCGAAATTGCTGGCGAACAGCTGCTTGGCGCGTTCAATGGCGATGGTCTCGATCTCATCGACATATTCGCAGCCGCCGTAATAGCGCTTGCCCGGATAGCCCTCGGCATATTTGTTGGTAAGGATCGATCCGGCGGCCTCGAGCACGGCTTTCGAGCAGATGTTTTCCGAGGCGATCAGTTCGATCTTGTCACGCTGGCGGCCCAATTCCTTGCCAATCCAGCCCGCGATTTCAGGGTCTGCTTGCGCGAGGCCTTGGTCAAAAAAGCCGGTTGAACGGATTGCGGTCATTTCAGCTGCGATGCTCATGCGGATAGCCTGATCGGAGGGTTGGACAATTTGTCGACGCGCCGCACATGGCGGTCACCGGCGAAAGGGGTGGAGAGGAAAGCGTCGAGACAGGCCTTGGCCATATCGATCCCGGTCAGCCGCGCGCCCATGGCAATGACGTTGGCGTCATTGTGTTCGCGGGCAAGTTTGGCCGACAAGGGTTCGGAAACGAGCGCACAGCGGACCGCCGGGTTGCGGTTGACCGCGATGGAAATGCCGATGCCCGAGCCGCACAGCGCAACCCCGCGCTCGGATGCGCCTTCGGCTACATGCGCGGCGAGCTTGTAGCCATAGTCGGGATAATCGACGCTGGCTTCGCTGTCCGGGCCGAGGTCGGTGACTTCGTGGCCCTGATCTGTCAGCCAACGTCCCAGATCTGCCTTGAGGGCGAGTGCGGCGTGGTCTGAGGCAATGGCTATGCGCATGGCGGCTTGTCTAGCTCTACGGGGTGAGTCGGAATGCGGCTCCCTTAAGCGTTGGCGGCGCACGAAGCCACCGCAAATCGGGAACGTCCACAATCGTGCTCGCTCTATGCGCGTTCGTCTTTAGGGGATTCCATCACGATATAGGACGTGATGCTCGAAACCAGCGGCACTGTTCCCAACACTTCGGTGTGAAAGTATTTGTATGCTGCGAGGTCGCGAACCTCGACCCGCAGCAGGTATTCCACAGTACCTGTGATGTTGTGACATTCGCGCACCTGTTCCGCTTCGGCCATGGCGGCTTCGAAGCGGAGCTGATCATCTTTGGTGTGGCTCGACATGCCGACCATGACATAGGCAATAAACCCTATGCCGGTTGCGGCGGGATTGAGAACAGCGCGGTAACCCGCGATCACCCCCTTGCGCTCCAGTTCCTGAACCCGGCGCAGGCAAGCTGAAGGAGAAAGGCCAACTTTGCCCGCCAGGTCAATATTACTGATTCGGCCATCTGCGGCCAGGATGCGCAATAGATTTCTGTCAATGGTGTCAAAATCGATCATATATTGCAAAAATAGAAGATTTTTCCTGAAATAAGCAACAACATTCGATGCGGATTCGCATATCATTGCGACATGATGTCATTCAACCTCATCCTCGCCCTCAGCGGCTTCGCCTTCGTCTCGTCGATCACGCCGGGGCCGAATAACCTGATGCTGATGACGTCAGGCACGAATTTCGGCTTTCGTCGCACGCTGCCGCATTTGGCGGGGGTATGCACCGGTTTCACCGTAATGATTGTGTTGGTCGGGCTGGGCGTGGCGGAACTGCTGCAGGCTGTGCCCTATGCGCTCGACGTGCTTCGAGCCGCCAGCATTACCTATCTGCTTTACCTTGCATGGAAACTGGCGCGATCTGTGCCGGGAGACATGGATTTGGCGGGTGCGCGCCGTGCAAAACCAATTTCATTCTTGCAGGCGGTACTTTTCCAATGGGTCAATCCCAAGGCCTGGGCCATGTCGCTGACGGCAATTTCTGCATACACTTCCAAGACCGATCCGGTGGGCAGCGTACTGCTGGTGGCGCTGGTTTTCGGCGCAGTTGGCACGCCTTGCTCAATATCATGGGCTGCGCTGGGAGCGAGGCTACGCGGACTGCTTGCGCAGCCATCAAAGCTGCGCGCGTTCAATATCGGCGCGGCGCTTGTGCTGGTCGCCTCGATCTACCCGATGCTGTCCTGAACCCGGAGGTTCAAGACGGACAAGGCTACTGATCCAGAAAACTGCGCATCTTCCGCGACCGGCTCGGATGCTTCAGCTTGCGCAGCGCCTTGGCCTCGATCTGGCGGATACGTTCGCGGGTAACCGAGAACTGCTGGCCGACTTCCTCAAGCGTGTGATCGGTATTCATGCCGATGCCGAAGCGCATGCGCAGCACGCGTTCCTCGCGAGGGGTGAGGCTGGCCAGAACGCGGGTGACAGTTTCCTTGAGGTTCGCCTGAATGGCGGCGTCCACCGGGATAATCGCGTTCTTGTCCTCGATGAAATCGCCCAGATGCGAATCTTCCTCGTCGCCGATCGGCGTTTCGAGGCTGATCGGCTCCTTGGCGATTTTCATCACCTTGCGGACCTTTTCGAGCGGCATCGACAGGCGCTCGGCCATTTCCTCGGGCGTCGGCTCGCGGCCCTGCTCGTGCAGGAACTGGCGGCTGGTGCGCACCAGCTTGTTGATCGTCTCGATCATGTGCACCGGAATGCGGATGGTGCGCGCCTGATCGGCGATGGACCGGGTGATGGCCTGACGGATCCACCAGGTCGCATAGGTCGAGAACTTGTAACCTCGGCGGTACTCGAACTTGTCGACTGCCTTCATCAGGCCGATGTTGCCTTCCTGAATAAGATCAAGGAATTGCAGGCCCCGGTTCGTGTACTTTTTCGCAATGGAAATCACGAGACGCAGGTTGGCCTCGACCATTTCCTTCTTGGCGATGCGCGCCTCGCGCTCGGCCTTTTGCACCATGTTGACGATGCGGCGGAACTCGGAAAGCGACATGCCGGTGGCGGCAGCGATATCCGAAACTTCGGCGCGAATGCGCTCGACAGGCTCGGCTTCTTCCTGTGCAAAAGCCGCCCACTTCTTGTCCTTGGCAGCTTGGCTTTGCAGCCAGGCATCGTCCAGCTCGCGCCCGACGTAGCTATCGAGGAAGTCCTTGCGGTTGACCTTGTGGCGCTCAGCCAGACGCAACATCTGGCCGCCCAGCGCGGTCAGGCGGCGATTGAAGGCATAAAGGTTGTCGACCAGATATTCGATCTTGGTCGCGTGGAATTGCACGGACTCGACCTGCGCGGTCAGCTCTTCGCGCAGCGCCTGATACTGCTTTTCCTTGGCTGCCGGGAAATCATTGCCAAGGCCCATGGATTCCAGTCGATTCCCCTGAATCTTCTCGAACTTCTTGAAAAGCTGCGTGATATTGGCGAACTTTTCCAGCGCCTCAGGCTTGAGCTGGGCTTCCATCTGCGCGAGGCTGAGGGTGTTGTCCTCTTCCTCTTCCTCGACGGGCCGCGCGCGGCGCTCGATCTGGTCGTCATCATCGTCGCCGGCAGCCTCTGGCTCGTCCTCGACCTCTTCTTCTTCCTTGTAGCTCGGGCCAGCGATTTTCTCGCTGATTTCGCCGTCGACTTCTTCCTCGGCGTCATCGGCCATCGCCTCGGGCGCAGGCTCCTTGGAAAGCATGGCATCGAGATCGAGTATCTCGCGCAGCTGCATTTCTTCGTTGTTCAGCGCTTCGGACCACTGGATGATCGCGTGGAAGGTAATCGGGCTTTCGCACAGCCCCAGAATCATCGTGTCGCGCCCGGCTTCGATCCGCTTGGCGATGGCGATTTCGCCCTCGCGGGAAAGCAGTTCGACTGCGCCCATTTCGCGCAGGTACATCCGCACCGGATCATCGGTGCGCTCGATGGTTTCCTTCTTCTTTTCGAGCGCGGGCTTTTCCGACATGCCGTCGGCTTCGTCGACTTCGTCGACTTCCTTCTCGTCTGGATCGACCGCATCTTCGTCGCTTTCGACGATATTGACGCCCATCTCCGAGATCGCCGACATGACGTCTTCGATCTGCTCGGAGGTCATCTGATCCTGCGGCAGGGCTTCGTTCAACTCGTCG
>JANPPM010000155.1:0-3807 GCA_031428495.1 Novosphingobium sp. | reverse complement strand
GCGGCGGAAGGTCCATGGATGGACTTGCAGGCCTGCCGCATGCGCATTGCGCACGAACGGCGAAGGCGCAGCCAGGGTTCCATCCGCCTGCCGGGCGATCACCAATGACTTTTCCGGTCCGACGCCATTCGCATAGCGCGCTATTTCGGCCAAACCTTGCGCGGTGACCATTGAGGCATAGCTCTGACCCGGGCGGTCCGCAGGCCCGCCTTCGGCAGAAACCAGCTGGATCAGCGGCATCTGCGTTTTGCTGCGCAGGGCGATCAGATTGCCCACCTCAAAGCTCTGGATGAAAACCGCCGCCTCCTTGCCGCGATATCCGTAGCGCTCAAGCAAGGCCAGCAGCGGTGCCGCATGCGGCAAGCCAATCGTGGTGAAGTAAGTAGGATGCTTGGTTTCGGGATAGACCCCGACCGGCTTCGCGCGGCCGGCGTTTGCCTCTGCCAGCAGATCCAGAATCTCCGCGAATGTCGGCACCTGCTCCTTTCCGTCATAGGCGCGGTTAGCTGGGCGAACCTGCGGCAGCCTCTCCTTGGCGCGCAGAGTGCGGATTTCAGCCAAGGTAAAGTCTTCGGTGAACCAGCCGCTGACTGTCTCGCCGTCGATGATCTTTGTCGCTCTGCGTAGCGCAAATTCGGGCCGGTCGGCGACATCAGTGGTGCCGGAAATCTCGTTCTCATGCCGTGCAACCAGTACCCCATCGCGGGTCAGCACCAGATCAGGTTCGATGAAATCCGCGCCCGCCTCGATTGCCGCGCGGTAGGCGGGCAAAGTGTGCTCGGGATACTCGCCCGAGAGGCCGCGATGCGCGATGATCAACGGGCGGCTGGATACAGTGTCACCCATGCGCGGCGTTACCGTGCACCCGGCGAGGAGGAGGATCGGCAGCAGAAACCAGCGCATGGGCTGCCAGGTGGCAGTACAATGCGACTTTTTCGCGACGAACTGTCAGGCACCCACATTGCCACGCGCCATGGCGAAGCTGCGTTCCAGATGCTGGCCAAAGCCATTTTCCAGCGGGTGGAAGGTCCACTGGCGGCTGGGATCGCGGATCGCGTCAATCTGTTCGCCGATCTTGTCGATCGACCAGTTCGCATCATAGACGCCCTCACTCTCGGTGATGAAGGCCCGCGCGACCCGGCCCGCCGCCGAGATCAGCATTTCGCCGCTGATCGAGCAGCTTTCGTGCGCCAGCCAGCCAACGATTGGCGCGACCATCTCGGGGCCCATTGGGGGGAACTGGCTGGTGTCGATGCCTTCGCCCATGCGGGTCGATGCCCCCGGCAGGATGATGTTCGACTTGATGCCCCGATCCGCGCCCTCAATCGCGATGATGTTGTTCAGTCCGATCATCCCAGATTTCGACACCGCATAGCCCGCCACGGTCGGCATAGTGTAAAGCCCGCCAATGGAGCTGGTCAGCACCACCCGGCCATAACCTGCCTTGGCCATCACCGGGAATGCGGGCTGCACGACATTGAACCCGCCGAGCAGATGAATATCGACGACCTTGCGGAAATCCTCGTGGGTGATCGTGTCGAGCGGGTGGAACACCGAATTGCCGGCATTGTGGATCAGAATGTCGATCCGTCCGAAGCTGTCCAGCGCCGCGTCGATGATTGCCTTGCCGCCTTCAGGGGTGGCGACAGACGCCGTGCAGGCCACTGCCTCACCGCCTGCTGCGGCGATCTCGTTGACGACAGCCTGCGCTGGCCCCGCATCGCTGCCCTCGCCGGTCAGCGAGCTGCCGTTGTCGTTGACCACGACCTTCGCGCCGAGTGAGGCCAGCAACAGCGCATATTCGCGGCCAAGCCCCCGGCCAGAGCCGGTTATTACGGCCACCCGGCCATCGAAACGGCGTTCAGTCATGCAATTTTCCTTGGCAAAGTGATTAACCGCGCTTGGGTCCGCGTTGGACATCACGGAAGGCTACGCCCTTGTCGCCTGACGGCTCGCGCGGCATACCTAACACGCGCTCGGCAACGACATTGCGCGATATTTCGGTGGTGCCGCCACCGATTGCGCCCGCCTGACGCAGCAGGAAATTCATGCCCACGGCTTCGGCAGCGGTTTCCTCATCCTCATCCCACACGCTCGCGCCTGCGCCTGCCAGTTCATAGGCAATCGTCGCCCGGCGCACCCCGGCGACCGCGCGAAACACCCGGTCAACCGACGACAGATCGGAATTGCCTTTGCCCGATGCGGCGGCGCTGGAGATGCGCTTCTGCAATTGCTGGGTGATCATCCCAAGCGCGCGGTGCTCGCCGATCAGCTCGTGTGCCGCAGGATCGCCCAACCGTCCGGACTTGCGAGCAATACCCACCGTTGACGGCTCGCTTGCGTGGGCCTTTTTGCCGCCGATCGGTGTGGTTACATAGGGCGAATTGTGCCCCAGCCGCTCATGATACATCCAGCGCTGGCCGATGGTCCAACCGGCGTCGATTTCGCCCATGCGGTCGCTGTCAGGGATGTGCACGTCAGTGAAAAATTCCTGGCAGGCCTCGCTCTCGCCATTGAGCCGCTCAATCCGGTGGATTTCAATCCCCGGCTGGTGCAGCGGCAGGATGAACACCGACATGCCCTGATGCTTGGGAACGTCCCAATTTGTGCGCACGAGAATCAGGCCCCAGTCCGCCCACCATGCGCGTGAGGTCCAGACTTTCGAACCATTGAGCACCCAGTCACCGTTTGCATCGCGCACCGCGCCAGTGGTGATCCCCGCAACGTCGGAACCGCCGCCGGGTTCGGATAGCAATTGCACCCAGACTTCATCACCTTTGAGAATCGCGGGCAAGTGCTTGGCTTTTTGCTCTGGCGTCGCCCATTCGAGCAGGGTCGAGGCGCAGGGCGAGAACGTCGGAACCGAGAAGCGCGAGGGATACTCGTGCCCCGCCAGTTCCTCGTTGAAAGCGCGGTTGTGCTCAGGCGTCAGGCCCTGTCCGCCATATTCTTTGGGGAAGCAGATGCCCGCAAAGCCGCCATCGAAGATCTTGCGCTGCAGCGCACGGTCCCGCGCGACTGCTTTCAGTTCCTCGTCGTCGCTCTCGCAATGCTGGCTCATGTCCCAGCCTTGCATCGGGCCCAGATTTGCCTTGATCCAAGCGCGTGCGCGCGTCCGGAAGTCTGCTACGCTTTCGATATCGCCGCTCATGCTGCCTTCTCCTGTCCGATCTGGATTGCTGCCAGCATCCGCCGGTGTTCTGAAGGTGTACCAAAGAGCAGCGCGTCGAGGGTTACCCGGCGCAGGAAGAAATGCAGGTCATGCTCGTAGGTAACGCCGATGCCGCCGTGCAGCTGGACGCCTTCCTGACAGAGCTCCGGCCCCTGAACGCCGATATAGCTCTTGGCCGCGCTGGCCAGTTCGGCCGCATCCTCGCTGCCGTCGGCGACAGCTTCGGCCGCCGCGTCGCAGATTGCGTGGCTCGCCTCCAGCCATGATTTCATATCGGCAAACCGGTGTTTGAGTGCCTGATAGGATGCCAGTGCCCGCCCGAAAGTATAGCGGTTGAACGCCCAGTCGAGCGTCATGTCGAAGGCCGCGTCCATTGCGCCCACGGCTTCTGATGAGAGGATTACGGCTGCGTGCTGCACCTGCCGCGTGACCGCCGCGTCTGCCCCGGCATAGGCGCCGATCAGTGAAGTTTCAGGCACGCGAACAGCATTGAATGTCACCGCTGCGAAACGCCGGGAGACATCGATGCCCTTCAAGGCCTTGATCGTCACACCAGCCGTACCGACAGGCACCAGCACCTGACTAACGCCCTGTTCGCTGCGCCCGGTGACCAGCAGATACTGCGCCTGCGCCGC
>JANPPM010000154.1:0-7371 GCA_031428495.1 Novosphingobium sp. | reverse complement strand
AGAGGCACGGTGGCGTTTTTGCGCTCGCCGCCCTAGAATGCGCACAATGGCCGCAAGCCCCCTCTTCCGCTTCATCCCCTGTTCACTGCACGGAGTGCTAGGCCCGGTCATGTTTCGCCGAAAGCTGCGCCCCCGTGCCCCTATAGCCGCGCTGCTTGCCTGCGCACTTATCGCCAGCCAGCCTGCCGCCGCGCAGTCAGTGTTACGCGATGCCGAAACCGAAGCGCTGCTCAAGGATATGGCTGCACCGCTGATCACGGCAGCAGGGCTCAATCCCAACAATGTCGATATCGTGTTGCTCAACGATGGCTCGGTGAACGCCTTCGTTGCTGGCGGTCAGGCGGTCTATATCAACAGCGGGCTTATCAGCACGGCAGAGACTGCCGCAGAAGTGCAGGGGGTCATCGCGCACGAGCTGGGCCATATCACCGGCGGCCATGTGATCAACGATGGTGGGGGCAAGGCAGCCACCGGCATCAGCCTGCTTTCCCTGCTGCTGGGCGCAGCGGCAGCAGCAGTGGGCGGCGGCGAGGCGGCGATGGGGATCATCATGGCCGGGCAGCAGGCAGCCATGGGCAAATACCTCGCTTTCAGTCGCGCGCAGGAAGCCAGCGCCGATGCGGCGGGCATGCAGTTCCTCTCCAAGGCAGGTATGTCAGGTCGCGGTTCGCTGGCGTTTTTCAAGAAGCTCCAGAGCATGGAGTACCGGGCGGGCTATGTCCCCAACGATGACGACAGCTATTATTCCAGCCACCCGATGACCGGCGACCGTATCGCGACTTTGCAGGACAATTACGAGAAAGACCCGGCCTGGACCCGGCCCAACGATCCTGGCATCGAGGCGCGGTTTCAGCGGGTCAAGGCCAAGCTCTATGGCTATCTTGCCAAGCCGCGCGACGCCCTGACCGCATACCCTGTAACCATGACCGGGGTGCCCGCCCGCTATGCCCGTGCCTATGCGTGGCACAAGGATGCGCATCTCGATCTGGCAATGGCGGAAACCGACGCGCTGCTGCGCCAGAACCCCGTCGATCCCTATTTTCTGGAGCTGAAGGGGCAGATCCTGCTCGAATCAGGTAAGCCTGCGGAGGCGCTCGCATCGCTGCGCCGCGCCACCGATCTGTCGGGCAACCAACCGCTGATCGCCACCACACTGGGCCACGCGCTGATCGCCAGTGAGGACCCCAAGAACTTTGCCGAAGCCGAGCAGGTTTTAAAGGTTGCCGTGGCTCGTGACCGCGAAAACCCCTTCGCCTGGTATCAACTCGGCGTGGTCTATGCCGCCAATGGCGACCTGCCGCGCGCGCGGCTCGCCAGCGCCGAGCAGCAGGTCATGCAATTGCGGATGCCAGAGGCACTGGCCAGCGCGCAGGCGGCTGAAAGTGCATTGCCCCCGGGATCGGCTGACTGGCTGCGCGCTCAGGATATAGCGATGCAAGCGCGAACCGCGATTGAACGCACCCGCAAACGCAGGTAGTCGCCCGGCATGAAAGAAATATCTGCACAATCAGACGCACGGATCAGCAGCGGCTGGAAACTGGCCTGCGCCGCCGCGGTCTTTGCCCTGCTGGGCGCAGTCGGCGGCTGGTACTGGCAAAGCCGATCCGCGACATCCACATCGACAAGTGCGCTCGCGGCCACCGACCGCAAGGCCATCGAACAGGTGGTTCGCGACTATATCCTCGCCCATCCCGAAATTCTTCCCGAGGCGATGGAAAACCTGCAAAAGCGCGAGACTGCCAAGCAGCTTGCCAGCGTATCGGATGATATCGAGACGCCCTTCCCCGGCGCGATACTCGGCAACCCCGACGGCAAGGTAACGCTGGTTGAATTCAGCGATTTTGCCTGTGGCTACTGCCGCCAAAGCGAAGCCGACGTTGCGGCGCTGATCAAGGCCAATCCCGATCTACGCGTTGTGCTGCGCCAGCTGCCGATCCTATCGCCGCAAAGCACCGATGCCGCCAAGATGGGCCTCGCAGCAGCCAAGCAGGGGCGCTATGCGGAATTCCACCACGCGATGTACGCCGCTGGCCGCCCTGATGCGGCGACTATCGAAGCTGCTGCGCGCGCCGCCGGGCTCGATCTGGCGCGGGCGCGGGCAGACCTTGTCGATCCGGGCATCGAGAGCGAAATTGCCCGCAACCTCGAATTTGCGCGGCAACTTGGCTTCAATGGCACGCCCAGCTGGGTGATCGGCGAAGAACTCCACGCGGGCGCGGTCGGCCGCGAGGTGCTGGCAGAGGCCATCGCCAAAGTGCGAAGCTGATCGCCAATATGGTGCGCCGCTGGTTTGGACCTCTCGCAGTCGCAGCAACGCTGTTAGTCCCGCTGCACACAGCGTCCGCGCAAGGCGGTTATGCTCAGGATGTACGCGCGTGGCAGGCGCATGATGCGCGGCTGATGTCCATCAGCTGGCGGCTGGCCCGCGCCAACGCACCGTTTTGCCACGCGCGCCAGAGCGCCATCGGGCTGATGCTGACCGACTATCACCGTTTTGCAAAACCTGCCGAAGTCAGCGCCGCCCTGGGCACCACAAGCGGCGTCGCCATTGAGGCGACTGCGGTAGGTTCGCCTGCTGAACGGGCCGGGCTGCGGGCGGGTGAGGCCTTGCTGGCGATCGGCGGAGAGGCTGTCTCGGTTCCGACAGGCAAGCTTCCCAAAGGCAAGACCTACGCCGATCTGCTGCATGACCGGATCGACGCCGCGCTAGCGCGCACCGGCTCGGTGTCGCTAAGGGTTTCTGGCCCCCGGACCGACCCGCGCACGGTCACGATTGCGGGCGAGCAAGTCTGCCGTGCGCGCTTTACCCTGATCAGCAGCGGGGCGGCAGCAATGAGCGAAGGGTTTCAAATCCGAATCGCAGTTCAATTGATGGCCGAGCATCCCTCTGACGACGAGGCCGCGACCATGCTGGCGCATGAGCTGGCGCATAATGCGCTGGGCCATGTCGCCGAAAACAACGCCAAGGGCCGCAATTACCTGACCGTGCGGCGTAACGAGCGCGAAGCGGACCGGCTGGCCCCGTGGCTGATGGCCAATGCAGGCTATGATCCTGCCGCGGCGCCGCGCTTCATCGCCGCATGGGGCCCGCGCCACGGCGGCGGTATTACCCGATCGCCCAGCCACGACGCATGGCGCGACCGGGCGGCGCTGATGACCAGCGAGCTGTCGGTGATCATGCGTGAGAGCGCTCGCGCACCCGGCCAGCCGCTCGATTGGCGCGCGCGCTTTGCCGATGCACCGGGAGACTGAGACTGGCCTATTTCCCGCGCGGGGCATTTTCGGCTAGAGTAGCCGCCATGGCCGTCCTGCCCTTTCGTCCTACGCCGTTTTTCGCCAACAAGAATCAGGCGTTCTGGCGCTTGCAGGCGCTTGGCTGGGGCGGCGCGATGATGCTGCGGGCGCTGTCCAGCATCGCCAACGACCAGCCGCTATCGTTCCTCGTGCTCGTTCTTATCGCAACGATCACCGGTTTTTCGATCTCGCTGATCCTCGCTGTGCTGCTGCGCTATCTGATAACCCAGCGCCCGCTGGTCACCTGGGGGATAACCTCTCTCGTGCTTCCCTTTGCGGTCGGGCTCTATGCCTTCATCGATGCCTGGGTCATCGGGCTCTACCGTCCCGGCAGCGAGGCTAGCTTTGCGCAACTTTTCATCGGCGTGTTCTATCTCGATGCGACGCTGCTGGTGTCGTGGACGGCGCTCTATTATGCGATCAATTTCTTTCTGCAGGTCGAAGAGCAGAACGACCAGCTGATCCGGCTGGAAAATCAGGCGACTTCGGCACAGCTGGCGATGCTGCGCTATCAGCTCAACCCGCACTTTCTGTTCAACACCCTCAATTCGATCTCGACGCTGGTTCTGCTCAAACAGACTGAGCCCGCCAATGCCATGCTCACCCGGCTATCCTCGTTCCTGCGCTATTCGCTGTCAAACGAGCCCACCGGGCGGGTAACGGTGGCGCAGGAGGTGGAGACGCTTAAACTCTATCTGGGCATCGAACTGATGCGTTTCGAGGAACGCCTGCGCACGACATTCTCGATCGACCCGGCGACCGAAGCGGGCCTGCTGCCTTCCTTGCTGCTCCAGCCGCTGGTCGAAAACTCGATCAAATATGCTGTTACCCCGCAGGAAGCAGGCGCGGAAATCACCATCGCGACGCAACTCGTCGGGCCAAACCTTCGCATCACCGTCTCCGACACCGGCCCCGGATTGCAAAGCGAGGCGACCGATAACAGATTGTCAGGCGTGAGTTTCGATGGCGGAGAACCAGTGTCCACAGGGGTCGGCCTCGCCAACACGCGCGATCGGCTGGCGCAGGCTTATGGTGACCAGCACCGCTTCGAGATCATCGATCCACCCGATGGGGGCTTTGCCGTCCAGATCGAAATTCCGTTCGAGCGCCGCGAAGTGGCCGCGCCCGTTGCCGAAAAGCGCAAGCTTGCGCTGGCGGCGAGCTGAACCGCTCGCTGCTTCCCCGCCGTTTTACGTCAGGACCAGTCCATGACCATTCGCACAATCCTAGTCGACGACGAGAAGCTGGCTATCCAGGGCCTCGCACTCCGGCTGGCTAAATTCCCGGAAGTCGAAATTATCGACACTTGCTCGAACGGCCGCGAAGCCATTCGCAAGATCAAGACCGAAAAGCCCGATCTGGTGTTCCTCGACATCCAGATGCCCGGCTTCGATGGCTTTTCGGTGGTCAAAGGCGTGATGGAAATCGAGCCGCCCTTGTTCGTCTTCGTCACCGCCTATCAGGAGCACGCAGTGCGTGCCTTCGAGGCCAACGCAGTCAATTACCTGATGAAGCCAGTCGACGAGGACAAACTTGCCGATACCCTCGACCGCGTAAAAACCCGGCTGGCGGAAAAGCGTTCGTCCGAAGAGGCAGAGAAGCTCAAGGTTGTGCTCGCCGAAGTTGCCCCCGATGCGATCGAGGCCATGCCTGAGGAGCCCGATGGTGCCGGGACCATCGGCGCGGGCCGGTTTGAAAAACTGATCAACATCAAGGATCGCGGCCAGATTTTCCGCATCGACGTCGATTCCATCGAACATATCGAAGCGGCGGGCGATTACATGTGCATCCGGACCGCCGACAATTCGCTGATCCTGCGCGAGACGATGAAGGATCTTGAGCGCCGCCTTGATCCGCGCGTGTTCCAGCGCGTCCACCGCTCGACCATCGTCAATCTCAATCAGGTCCGCGAGGTCAAGCCGCACACCAATGGCGAATGCTTCCTGGTGCTCGATTCAGGTGCGCGCGTGAAAGTCAGTCGGTCTTACCGCGACGTAGTGGCTCGGTTCGTCCATTGACCTCAAGCTGGTTCTGAAACTCTCGGTGCCATGGTTGGCCGCATCGCCTCGCTAAGCGCGGAGACGAACTGATCGGTGGCGCGTTGCCAAGAGAAGCGCGCGCCAAAGACCGCCGCAGCCCGCCGGTCAAGCCGCAAGGCCCGGCCAATCGCGATCTCCAGATTGTTGTCCAGCGCGGCAAACGTCGCGGGCATCTCACGGTCGGGACCGCGGCCGTCAGCGCCCAGAATGTCGAGGGGTCCAGGAACCGGAAGTGCTGCAACCGGCAATCCGCACGCCAGCGCCTCGATCACCACCAGCCCGAAGGTGTCGGTGCGACTGGGGAATACGAAGCAATCAGCCGTGCGATAGGCAGAAGCAAGATCCTCCCCCGCCATCGGCCCGGTAAATACGACATCGGGATAGCGCGCGCGCAGCTGCTCAAGTGCTGGGCCATCGCCGACCACTACCTTGGTCCCGGCGACCTTGGCATCAAGAAATGCGCCCAGGTTTTTCTCCAGCGAAACCCGGCCAACATTGAGCAGGATTGGGCGCGGCAGATCGCGCAGGTCCGGGTGGCTTTCACCATCGGGACGAAACAGCCAGTGATCGATGCCCCGGCTCCAGCGCCGCGCCGGGCCGATGCCCCGCGTGGTCAGCTCGGCCTGAAGGCTAGGCGTGGCAACCAGCACCGCCCGGCTCGCTGCATGAAAGCGTCGCATGATCGGCCAGAAGCGTTCCGCGCTGATCCCAGTGCGGACCGCTGCATAATCGGGGAAGCGGGTGTGAAAGGCCGTGGTAAACGGCACGCTGCGCGATTGGCACCAGCCGCGTGCACTCCAGCCGATCGGGCCTTCCGTGGAGATATGGACAATCTCTGGCGCGAATTGATCGAGCATTTTGCGCACGTTGAAACGCGGTGCCATCGCCAGTCGGATCGAGGCATAACCGGGCATCGCCATGGTGACGAAACGCTCAGGGGTGATCAGCTCAACCTCGTGACCGCGCCGGTCCAGCTCAACAACGGTTGCGCCCAGCGTGCGGACGACACCGTTGACCTGCGGATACCAGGCGTCAGTTGCGATTGCGATTCTCATGCGACTAACTCCCGAGCCTTGTCCGTAGCGAATGCGCGGCGTGTTTCGGCCGCCCAGTCGATGATCGTCATGTGGCCCGCCGCATCTTCGGCCAGCGCGGTGCAGCTTTCGACCCAGTCGCCATCGTTGTAATAGGTGACGCCGCCGATCTCGCGGATTTCAGCCGTGTGGATATGGCCGCAGACGACCCCGTCGAAACCGCGTTCGCGCGCCTCGCGGGCGACGGCGTCCTCAAAGCTGCACACATAGGAAACCGCGTTCTTAACCCGCCGCTTCATATGGGCTGATAGCGACCAATAGGGCAGCTTGAACCGCCTCCGCACGGCGTTGAACACGATATTGGCGCGCATAAGCAGGCCGTAGGCCTGATCGCCCAGCACCGCGAGCCAGCGCGCATAGAGCACCACGCCGTCAAAACTATCGCCATGCGTCACCAGCAAGCGGCGGTGATCGGCGGTGACGTGCACGGCTTCGAGTGCCAGCTCGATCCCGCCAAAGCTGAGGCCTGCATAGTCACGGAACATTTCATCGTGGTTGCCCGCAACGAAGACCACGCGAGTGCCGCGATGCGCCATTTTAAGCAGACGCCGCACCACTTCATTGTGCGAATCCGGCCAGTACCAGCCCTTCTTGAGCCGCCAGCCATCGACGATGTCGCCAGCGAGATAGAGCGTTTCACATTCGATTGCGCTGAGGAAATCGACCAGCAATTCGGCATTGCAACCGCGTGTGCCAAGGTGGATGTCGGAAATCCAGATGGTACGATAGCGGCGCTTGGGTCGAAACCCCTTGGGATCGGGCAAATCGAGCCACGCGGGAATGTCTGTTCCCGCGATCCGAGGTAATGCCTTGGCGAGAAGTTCGGCCGTGGCGGAGGGCATAAGCTTGGTCCCTGTCCAATTTCTGGTCAGAGAACTAGCAGCAGCAGGTTTCGTGCCTGTGACGGCTTGGGGACAGTTCGATTACAGTGCGCTACCCGGGCC
>JANPPM010000153.1:0-1652 GCA_031428495.1 Novosphingobium sp. | reverse complement strand
GAGCATGTCGGCGCGCTGGCGATGAGCGAGGCGGGCGCGGGTTCGGACGTGGTCTCGATGAAGCTGAAGGCCGAAGCCGTGTCCGGCGGCTTCAAGCTGAACGGCACCAAGTTCTGGATCACCAATGGCAGCGAGGCGGATGTGCTGGTGGTTTATGCGCGGACGGGCGAGGGGAGCCGGGGCTTAACGGCATTCCTGATAGAAAAAGGCATGGCCGGATTTTCCATCGGTCAGAAGATCGACAAAATGGGCATGCGCGGATCGCCGACCAGCGAACTGGTATTCGATGACTGCATGGTGCCTGATGAAAACGTCATTGGCCCCCTGAACGGCGGGGTAGGCGTGCTGATGTCCGGGCTGGATTATGAGCGCGTCGTGCTCGCGGGCATTCCGTTGGGCATCATGCAGGCCTGCCTCGATTGCGTCATTCCCTATGTTCGGACACGCAAGCAGTTCGGCCAGGCGATTGGCAGTTTTCAGCTGATGCAGGCCAAGGTTGCAGACACGTATGTCGCGCTGCAATCGGCGCGCAGCTATGTCTATGCCGTGGCGGGCGCCTGCGATGCCGGGCAGACCACCCGCTTCGATGCCGCAGGTGCGATCCTGCTGGCCAGCGAGAGCGCCTTCCGCGCGGGCGGCGAGGCAGTGCAGGCGCTGGGCGGGGCGGGCTATACCAAGGACTGGCCGGTCGAACGCTATCTGCGCGATGCCAAGCTGCTCGACATCGGTGCGGGAACCAACGAAATCCGGCGGATGCTTATCGGGCGTGAACTGATCGGGGCGGGATGAATATGGCGGAGCAGGCGGAACTGGCGCAATCGGAGAGGCCGCAGCGCGGGTTCCTCGCCATGGTGGAGCGCATCGGCAACATGCTGCCCGATCCGGCGATGATCTTCGTCTGGCTGATCCTCGCGCTGGTCGTGCTCTCGGTGCTGGGCTCGTGGCTCGGCTGGTCAGCCTCGCTGCCCTATGGGGGCAAGGAAGCGCCGCACTGGGGCGAGCTTAAGGACGGTTTGCTGACCTACCGGGCGACAAGCCTGCTGACCGAGGAAAACGTCACGCGGCTGTTCACTGAAATGCCCAAGACCTTCACCGGCTTTGCCCCGCTGGGCCTGATCCTGACGATCATTCTGGGTGCGGCAGTGGCTGAGCGAACCGGGCTGTTTTCCGCGCTGATCCGTGCGGCCTTGCGCAATGCGTCGCGGGCGGTGCTCACGCCGATCATCGCGCTGATCGGCATCGCTTCGCACTATGCCTCTGATGCGGCCTATGTTGTGTTCATCCCGCTTGCTGCGATAGTTTTCGCCAGCGCGGGGCGGCATCCGCTCGCAGGCCTTGCCGCTGCATTCGCTGCGGTTTCGGGCGGGCTGGCGGCCAATCTGACACCGGGCCAGCTTGATGTCCTGCTGTTCGGCTTCACCCAGGAGGCAGCGCGGATCGTCGAGCCGGGCTGGACGATGAACCCGGTGGGCAACTGGTGGTACACCCTGACCGCGACGGTAATTTTCGTGCCCTTGATCTGGTTCCTTACCGACAAGGTGATCGAGCCGCGGCTGGGGCCGTGGAACGGTGCGGCGCAGGCGCGCGCGGAGCCGATGCCCGAGGAAGCCGCAATCGGACCGGCGGAACGGCGCGGTCTGCGGCGGGCGGGC
>JANPPM010000152.1:0-15256 GCA_031428495.1 Novosphingobium sp. | reverse complement strand
CCCCGGTCTGCTCGAACAACTGAATCGCGCGCGTCGCGTCCATCAGCGCAAGATCCTGCGGGGTCGAGATGATCACTGCGCCATCGGGCTTGAAGCGCTGGACCATAGTCAGCTGAACATCACCGGTGCCCGGCGGCAGATCGACAATCAGCGTGTCGACCTCGCCCCATTCGGCGTCGATCAGCTGCGACAGGGCATTGCCCGCCATTGGCCCGCGCCAGGCGATGGCGCGGCCCGGCTCAATCAACTGGCCCATCGACAACATCGGCAAGCCCAACGGGCTCATCACCGGGAACAGCTTTTTCGCATGTGCTTCAGGCTTCATGCCTTCGGTTGCCAGCAGGCGCGATTGCGAGGGGCCATAAATATCGGCGTCAACCAGCCCGACCTTGCGGCCGACACGCGCCATTGCCACCGCGAGATTGGCCGACAGCGTCGACTTGCCGACCCCGCCCTTGCCCGATCCGACCGCGATGATGCGCGGTTTGGCACTTGCGCCAGCACCCCGCTCGGCAGTCATGGCGACCCGCACCTCGGATACGCCGTGCTGCGCGCGCAAGGCAACCTGACAGGCCTCCTCGAGCCGCTCACGCTCCAGCGCGTCCATGCCCGCAACATCAATCACCAGTGTCACGACACCATCAGCAAGGCGCAGCGACTGCAGGCGACTTTGCGCGAGCGGCGGCAGTACGGATTTCATCGAATTTTCGTCGTCACTGCCGCTCATTACTGCCCCGAATGCGATTTTGCGCAGCCCTAGCGGGAAAAACGAGTGGCAGGCACTGTTTTTGTTGCACGGGCGTTCCTATAAGATGGGACATGAGAACATTGGGCACATCGATCACACGCGGCATTCTGGCCATGGCTGGGCGCAAGAGCCCTTGGGGCGGCGGCAAGGACGAACCGTCAGGCGCGGACGGCGCTGGCAGTGGCGGGGGCGGAGACGAGCCTCCAGGCAAATCAGAAGGACCGCGCAACCCGTGGTTGCCGCCCGGAGGCAGTACTCCTCCGCGCCGCTCCGCCAATATCGAGGATCTTTTCCGCACCAAGGATGGCGCAAAGCGCACCGGTGGCGGTGGGGGCGGCGGCTTTGGCGGCGGCTTTCCCCGCATTCCTCAGCGCCCCGATGGCAAGAGCTGGGCTTCGATCGCTGCTGGCGCGCTGGTGGTGGTTTGGCTGTTTTCCAGCACGGTCCACATGCTTGGGCCAAAAGATCAGGGGATCGTCACGACCTTCGGCAGTTATAGTCACACGGTTGGGGCCGGTGTTTCGTTGACCCTGCCGTGGCCGATCCAGAATGTCGACGTCACCGATGTCACCTCGATCCGCCGTGATACGATACCTGACAGCGACGTTGAGAAGCTGATGCTGACCAGCGACAAAAATCTGGTCGACCTGTCCTATCTGGTGCGCTGGAACATAAAGGATTTGGAGCTGTTCAAGTTCCGGCTTGATGATCCGGAAAACACGGTCAAGGAAGTCGCCGAAGCAGCGATGCGCGCGACGGTGGCTGAAGTCCCGCTCAATGATGTGATCGGCGGCGCTGGACGCGGCAAGATCGAACAGAATGTCCGCGCACGGATGCAAGCCGTCCTCGATGCCTACAAGGCGGGAGTGCTGATCCAGGGCGTTGAACTCAAGAAAACCGACCCGCCGGCAAAGGTCGTCACCGCGTTCCAGAACGTCAACGTCGCGCAGCAGCAGGCCGAACGCGATCAGTCGCAGGCCCGCGCATGGGCTGGACAGGTCATGGCAATCGCGCAGGGTGAGGCCACCGCCTTCGACAAGGTCTATGCCCAATACAAGCTGGCACCCGAAGTGACTCGGCGGCGGCTCTATTATGAAACCATGGAGCGCGTGCTGCGCAACAATGACAAGGTCGTGGTCGAAGCGAACGGCGTAACGCCGTATCTGCCGCTATCTGAAATTCGCCGCAGGCCAGCCCCGGTCGAAGCCGCACCGGCTGCTACACCAACAGGAGCCCAGTGATGCTGCGCGATATCTGGGATACCCATCGCGTCGCGGTCCTCGCCGTAGGCGCTGCGCTGTTGGCAGCGCTGTCGAGCGTCGTCGTCGTGCCCGAAACCGAACAGGCAGTTGTGATCCGGCTGGGTGAGCCCAACCGGGTGATCAACCGTTTTCGCCCCAACACCGAATTCGGCGAGACTGGTGCAGGCCTGACCTGGCGCATTCCGTTCATGGAACGCATGGTCCGGATCGACCGGCGCATTCTCTCGGTCGACATGCAGTCGCAGGAAGTGCTCTCGACCGATCAGCTTCGGCTCCAGGTCGATGCCTATGCCCGCTACCGGATCATTGATCCGGTGCGCATGGTTCGCACAGCTGGCACCACCGAACGTGTCGGCGAACAATTACAGCCAATTTTCACCTCTGTGCTGCGACAGGAGCTGGGCAAGCGGACATTCCAGTCGCTGCTCAACGCTGATCGCGGCGCGGCGATGGTCCAGATCAGGCAGAACCTCGATCAGCAGGCGCGCGAATACGGTGCGCAGGTGATCGACGTTCGGATCAAGCGTGCCGATTTGCCTGAGGGTGCACTCGAAAGCACCTTCGCGCGGATGCAGGCAGCGCGCGAGCAGGAAGCCACGACAATCCGCGCCGAGGGTCAGAAAAATGCCCAGATCATCCGCGCAGAAGCCGAGGCACAAGCCGCGAAGATCTATGCCGAGGCGTTCAACAAGGACGCGAACTTCTACGATTTCTACCGTGCGATGAAGAGCTATGATGCGACCTTTGCTGATCCCGAAAACAAGTCGGCCAGCACGCTGATCCTGTCACCCAACAACGATTATCTGCGCCAGTTCAGAGGTAAGTGATCGGCGAAGAGCCCGCGCCATTCAATTCCGGTTCAGCCGCGCGGGGTTGTATCGGTAACAGGTTTGCGGCGCATCCCTGCGCTGCGACCGAACGAAAATGAAGGACGTGACGACTGTGCGATATGCTTATGGAGTTACCACTGCCCTGCTGCTCGGCGGAGCAACCCTCAGCCTTGCCACAGGCTATCCCGCTGGCGCGCAGGTTGCGCAGAACGATAGCCAGCAGATGCAATCGGTCGTGCCACGCGCCGGTGCACCGAACAGCTTTGCTGATCTCACCCAGCAGCTCGCCCCTGCCGTGGTCAATATCTCAACCCGCCAGCGGGTGCGCGTGGCCAATACCAATCCTTTCGCGGGAACGCCGTTTGAAGACATGTTCGGCGGCGGACAGCAGGGCCAGCAGGGTCCGCAAACCCGCGAGGCGCAATCGCTGGGTTCAGGATTCATCATTTCCGCCGATGGTTATGTGGTCACCAACAACCATGTGATCGTTGCTGACGGCAAAGGTCAGGTTGAATCGATCACCGTGACCATGCCCGATGGCACTGAATATGCAGCCAGGTTGATCGGCCGCGATGCGGCGTCTGATCTGGCCGTACTCAAGATCACGCCAGGCAAAGCGCTGCCTTTCGTGAAATTCGGCGATTCGCGCTCGGCTCGCGTCGGTGACTGGGTGATTGCCATCGGCAACCCCTTCGGCCTTGGCGGATCGGTGACCTCGGGGATCATTTCGGCGGTCTATCGCAACACCGGTTCAGGTTCGGCCTATGACCGCTATCTGCAGACTGACGCGGCGATCAACCGCGGCAACTCGGGCGGCCCGATGTTTGACATGAAGGGCCAGGTTATCGGCATCAACAATGCGATCTTCTCGCCCACCGGCGGCAGCGTCGGCATCGGCTTTGCCATTCCGGCGGAAACCGCCGCTCCGATTGTCGACCGCTTGATGAAGGGGCAGGCGATCGAACGCGGCTATCTGGGCGTCCGCATCCAGCCGCTAAACGAAGACCTCGCCGATTCTCTTGGCATTCCCCACCGCAAGGGTGAATTCGTGCAGGCGACCGAGCCGGGCAAACCCGCCGCAGCCGCGGGCATTCTGGCCGGCGATGTCGTGCTCAAGGTGGCGGGCAAGGAAGTCGGGCCGGACCAGACGCTGTCCTATATCGTCGCCAATATCGCGCCGGGTAGCCGTATTCCGATCGAATTGGTCCGCGATGGTCGCCGCATGACTTTGACCGCGACGGTAGGCAAACGCCCAAGTGAGGAAGAGCTTGCTCAGCAGACCTTCGATCCCAGCCAGCCTCAGGACAACGATCCGCTTAACCGCACACCCAAGCAGCAGGGTGAAGGTCTGGCGGAGAAAGCCATGGGCGTCTCGGTGATCCCGATGACGCCGGAAGTCGCGCGTCAGCTCGGTGCGAGCGAGGACACCCAAGGGCTGGTGATCACCGTGGTCGATCCCTCGTCCGATGCCGGGACCAAGGGCCTGCAACGCGGCGATATCGTGCTTTCGGCGAACTATCGTCCGATCAGCACTCCGGCCGCGCTCGAAGAGGCTATCCGGTCAGCAAAAGCGGGCAACCGGGTTGCAGTACTGCTGCGCATTCAGCGCCGCGGTCAGCCTGCGACTTACGTGCCGGTAAGGTTGCGCTAACCGCAAAACATCAGCCCCCTGCCGATCTGGCAGGGGGCCGGTTTGTCATTTCTTGCCGAGCATTCCGGCCAGATCATTAAGCGGATTGCCGTCGCCGTCGCGGTCAAGCATCGCGGCTATGCCGCCCAGCCCGCCAAGTCCGGAAAGAATACCGCCCAGTCCGCCTTCAGGTGCAGCTTGCGACTGGGACTGCCCGCCCGCGCTGCCAATTGCACCAACCAGAGCGCCCAGCCCGCCTTCGCCGCCGATCTGGCTGACGATAGTGCCCAGAATGTCGGTTGGAATGCCGGTCTCCTGGGCGCTTTGCTGGATAGTATCGCCCGAAACGGGGTAATTTTTGGTCAATGAGCCAATAGCAATCTGCGCCAGCGAGGGATCTATCCCCAGCTTGCTAGCGACCATTGCTGCAGCCTGCTGCTCAAGCGACTGCGAAATTCCATCAAATAAACCCATGATTTGCGACTCCCTCCAAGGAAGGCACACCATGCTCGCGCCAGCAACACTGGCAAAGTAATTTGTCGGATCAGGCAGCTGTGGGGGCGGACTGGCGCACGCCTTCATCGACATGCGCGGCAAATTCTTCAAAATTCGCCACGAATTTGCGCACCAGATCGTGCGCTGTCCGGTCGTACGCCTCGGCATCAGCCCAAGCCCCGCGTGGATCGAGCAATTTGCTGTCAACACCGGGCACCGTAACCGGCACTTCGAAGCCAAAGTTGGGATCCTTGCAGAACGTAGCATCGTTCAGGCTGCCATCGAGTGCCGCATTGAGCAATGCGCGGGTTGCCTTGATCGGCATGCGGCTGATCCCCGGCGTGGTGGCAAGACCGCCCGTCCAGCCGGTGTTGACTAGCCAGCACTTGACTCCGCCGCGGGCAATCCGCTCTTTCAGCAGGTTGCCATAGACCGAAGGGTGGCGCGGCATAAAAGGCGCACCAAAGCAGGTTGAGAAGGTCGCCTCGGGCTCGGTCACGCCGATTTCGGTGCCTGCAACGCGCGCGGTGTAGCCGGAGAGGAAGTGATACATCGCCTGATCGGCAGTCAGCCGCGCAATCGGGGGCAGAACGCCGTAAGCGTCGGCGGTCAGGAAGATGATGTTTGCCGGAACCGGCCCAAGGTTTTCTTTCGACGCATTCGGGATGAAGTCGATCGGGTAGGAACCGCGGCTGTTCTCGGCGAGCGAATTGTCGTCAAAATCGAGCTGGCGGGTCACCGGGTCGATCACCACGTTTTCCAGCACCGTGCCGAAACGCTTGGTCGTCGCAAATATTTCAGGCTCTGCCTCGGCAGAGAGCCGGATCATCTTGGCGTAGCAGCCGCCTTCGAAGTTAAACACCGCCGTATCCGACCAGCCATGCTCGTCATCACCGATCAGGGTGCGGCTGGCATCGGCCGAGAGAGTGGTTTTACCGGTGCCTGACAGTCCAAAGAACACTGCCGTCTTGCCGTCAGGCCCGACATTGGCCGAACAATGCATCGGCATAACGCCCGCAGTCGGCAGCAGGTAGTTCAAAATGCCGAAAACGCTCTTCTTCATCTCGCCGGCATAGGCCGTGCCGCCAATCAGGATCAGCTTCTCGGTAAAATTGACCGCGATCACTGTCTCTCCGCGCGTACCGTGGCGTGCGGGATCGGCGCGAAAGCTCGGCAGATCAATGATAGTATATTCAGGAGAAAAATTAGTAAGTTCAGCGGCTTCCGGGCGAACCAGCAGAGTTCGGATGAACAGATTGTGCCAGGCAAATTCGTTGATCACGCGAACATTCACGCGGTGCTCAGGCTGTGAACCGCCGAACAGATCGGCGACGTAAAGCTTGTCCTTCGCTGCCAGCGCGGCATAAAAATCAGCCTTGAGCGCGACGAAGTGCGCGGGTGTCATGCCCACATTGGTCTTGCCCCACCAGACGCTGTTTTCCGTCTCGGCATCGCGGACGATGAATTTGTCCTTGGCCGAACGTCCAGTATGTTTGCCGGTCTGGACCACCAGCGGGCCATCGGCAGCAAGCACGCCTTCACCGTTGCGCACGGCATGTTCGACCAGTGGTGCGGTGCCCAGATTGGCAAAAATCACCGCACTGGTGGTGATCCCCTGAAGGTCTAGCGGATAGCTGAGCGAAGCGGCGGTCAACGAAGTCTCCCGGTGTTGGGCAGCAAAAGCGCGAGCGAGAAACTCGGCGCTGGTTTGGTATGGAATTTTCAAGATTCGATGCGCGCATAGCGATGCAGCAAACATGCGTCAAATCGGTCGGGAGGTGCAGCCTTTCCACCGGGGCCGCGAACCGCTAACCCGCAACTTCAATGGCCGATGTCCCTGCCCCTTCAACTCCCGGCGCCGTGCCGCGGCCTTCGATTGCGCTGGTCGATGACGACCGCAATATTCTGACGACGGTTTCCATCGCGCTGCAAGCCGAAGGTTTTGACACCCGCATTTACGCCGATGGACAGAGCGCGCTCAAGGCGCTGCTCGAAAACCCACCTGACCTTGCCATTTTCGATATCAAGATGCCCCGCATGGACGGGCTCGAGCTGCTCCAGCGCCTGCGTGAGCAAAGTGCTCTCCCGGTGATTTTTCTGACGTCGAAAGACGAGGAGCCGGACGAGGCACTGGGGCTCGCGTTGGGGGCGGACGACTATATCGCCAAGCCGTTCAGCCTGCGGCTCCTTGTCGCGCGGATCCGGGCGATCCTGCGCCGGGCCGAACTGGTTCGCGGCGGGACAGGTGAGGATTCGTCCGAAGAACTACCGGAACCCATTTTACGCGGGCGGCTGAGCATGGACCCTGCGCGCCACGCAGTAACCTGGGACGACAAGCCTGTGGGTTTGACCGTTACCGAATTTCTTATTCTTGAGGCGCTGGCTGGCCGCCAAGGCGTGGTCAAAAGCCGCAACCAGTTGATGGACGCGGCGTATAGCGACGACATCTTCGTCGATGATCGTACCATCGACAGCCATATCAAACGCCTGCGCCGAAAATTCCGCGCCGTCGACCCTGCCTTTGCCGCCATCGATACGCTCTACGGCGCGGGCTATTCGTTCGCAGGCGACTGATGCCGCGCCGCGAGCCAAGATTTCCCGGGAGACTTGCGCGGCTTCGCTGGAGCCTTGGTGTCTCGCTAACCTCGCGCATTCTGGCGGTAAACATAATCGCATTGGGCTTGCTGGCGGGTAGCCTGTTCTATCTCGATTCCTATCGCAACCGGCTGCTCGCTGAACGCTATCTTCTCGCGCGGTCAGAGGCCGAAGTCGCCGCGAGCGCCTTGGCGGTCACCAACCGCTGGCAGCGCCGCGCACTGATCCCGAGTATAGGCACGGCGCAAAAGCTCCGCCTGCGGCTGTTCAACCGCGATGGCTCGCTGATAGCCGACAGCTTCAAGCTGGCTGAGCCGTCCTTCACTTTCGGCGACCCATCGCTCGATCCCTGGTATTTGCACACCGCGCGTGCGCTTGACCGGGGCATGGACTACCTGCTCGACGCGGCACCGGTCCCGGAATATCTGGAACCAGTCAAGCAGACCGCAGATGCATGGCCTGAACTGTCCGAATCGCGCAGCACCAATGCCACGGTCATTCGCCAGCGGCTCGCACCCGACCGCACCCCGGTGATCAGCGCTGCGACCCCGGTGGGCGCGCAGGGGCAAATGCTGCTAACCACGCGCAACGCCACCGATATCACCGAGAACGTACGCGATGCGCGGCAGACACTGGCGATTGTCGTAGGTGCGGCGCTGATCATATCGGTGCTGCTTTCGCTGTTCCTCGCGCGCACGATTGTCCAGCCGATGCGGCTGCTGGTGCGCGCGGCCGTGCGCGTGCGGCTGGGGCGCGAACGTCAGGTTGTGGTGCCGCGCCTGCCCGAACGGCGCGATGAGATCGGACTGCTTGCCCGCGCGATTTCCGACATGACGGCGGCGCTGCGCAGTCGCATCGACGCGGTCGAGAGTTTTGCCGCAGATGTTGCCCATGAGCTCAAGAATCCGCTCGCCAGTCTGCGCAGCGCGCTTGAATCGCTTGAGCGGGTCGAGCAACCCGAACTGCGCCGCCAGCTCGCCGATATCGCCGCGCACGACGTCAAGCGAATTGACCGGCTGGTGACAGAGATTGCCGAAGCCAGCCGGATCGATGCCGAGCTGAGCCGCACCGCCTTCGAGCCGGTCGATGTGCTGGCCTTGGTCGAGGCACTTGCCGAAGCCCGGCGGCAACGCGGGGTCAATGGCGACTGCGAGGTCAGTGTAATGCGCAAGGGCAGCGGCTCCTGGCTGGTTCCGGGCGACGCATCCAAACTTGAACGTGTGCTGCAGAACCTGTTCGACAATGCGGTATCGTTCTCCCCTGCCGGCGGGAAAATCACGGTGGCGCTTGAGCGCAGCGGCGGGGAGGTCGAAGACGAGGACGAGGCAATCTCGGTAACCGTCTGCGACGAGGGCCCCGGGATTCCGCTCAGTGCTCGCGAAGCGGTGTTTGAACGATTCCATTCGCTGCGCCCTGCCGCTGAAGATTTCGGCAATCACAGCGGCCTCGGCCTGGCCATCGCCCGCACCATTATCGAGGCGCACGACGGTACTCTGACCGTGCTTGATACCAAGGGCGCGGGTGCGTGCCTCGAGGTCACTTTGCCGGTGTGGATCGAAGTGTGACGCAATCTTATCAGGCCACTGCCGTCGCCATCGCAGGCCGGGCCTTGCTTATCGAAGGATCGCCAGGCAGCGGAAAATCGAGCCTCGCGCTGGCACTCATTGACCGGGGTGCGCTGCTGATCGGCGACGATTCGCTGATACTGACGTCTGAGGCTGGCCGCGTGGTGGCACACCCACACCCCAACACGCGAGGATTGCTCGAAGTGCGCGGGCTTGGCCTACTGCCTTTTGATATTTGCGAGGGCGCACCAGTCGCGCTGGTGTTGCGGTTGGATGAAGACGCCCCGCGCTATGTTGAGGCCACAGAGACAGTCCAGTTGGCTGGCTGTGCCCTGCCACTTATCCGCCTGAAACCAGATAGCCCGGTACTGCACCTGGCAGCCGAGCTGGCGCTCGAACAATACGGATTGCCCCAGACCAATTGAAACAGGGCCCACCGCAAGCGGCAGACCCTGTTTTGTTTTCAAGCCGCCTGCGATGCAGGACAGCGCGATACCAATCGATCAGAACTTAACGCTGGCACCCAGATGAAACACCCGACCCAGCGGATTTCCGTTGGCATAACCGGCATTGCCTGCGGCATCAGCGCCTCTGAAAATTGGAGGAGCCTTGTTGAACACATTGTCAACGCCGAGCGACAGGGTGATCGGCGGCAGGCTGCCCTGCTTCAAATCGTATTGCAGGAACAGGTCGAACGTGTTGAACGCGCCCACTGTCGTCTGGTTCAACTGTTGCGCCGGGTTGAGCCGATAGCCATTCCGGCGGCTCCAGGTCACCTGACCGCGGAATTCGTCGCCAACAGTGGCACCAACAGTCAGCGTGTGATTGAACGCGCTACTGTTGAGCCCTGCATCGTCAGGGTTGAAATTGATCCCGTCGTTCGCCGTTAGCGCGCTATTGACCAGAGTGCTGTTGAAGTTCGCGTAGATAGTTCCGAACGAAACAGGACGCAGATATTCGAAGGAAATGTCGAATCCGTTGATCTTGGTGACGCCCAGATTTCGTTGCCGAACATCGGCGACGACATAGGCCGTGCCGCCCTGACCATTGACCGCCGCGACAGCGTTGGCGATTGCCGCTGCGGGAGCGCCGCTAGCCGCCAGAAACTGCTGTAACTGCGTACTATTAGGCAACATGATGAACAGGTTCTGGAAGGATGCGACCTCGTAGAACCGACCAAAGCCTAGCGGCGGCGAACCGATTGTGCCCCGGTAGTCGATGTTGAAATAGGTCAGGTGCAGGCCAAGACCTTCGATGAAGGGCGGACTGATATCGACACCCAGATTGTAATCGCGGGCACGCTGGGGTTGCAACGGCGAAAGGGTGCCTTGCACCGAAACGATTGGTCCGCCGTTGAATGCCGGAGCGCCGGGCGTGGTATTTCTCAGCAACGGGACGAAGTTGACGAGGAACCCGGGGTTTACCCCAACAATGGGTGACGATGCCTGAGCGAGATTGACGACGCTGGGAGCCTGGAACGACTTGTTCCAGCGGGCGCGAAGGTTGATCCACTCGACCGGTTTCAGCGATACGCCAAGGTTGGGTGCCCAGTTATTGCCAAAATCGCTGTAGTTATCATAGCGAACTGAAGCCGACAGGTTGAGGCTGTGAATTGGCCAATTCATATCGGGGCCGATGACCGGAATGCTGGCTTCGACAAAGGCTGACTTAACATTGCGGCTGGCTTTGGCCAGCGGGGCGGCAAGGACATTCTGGTTGGTGTCGGTAAGCGCCGTTCCCTCATATTTTTCATGGAGATATTCGGCACCCACAGCCACGCGGAGTTCGCCGGCAGGGAGGTTGAACAACGGCCCATCGACAGTGGCCTTGGCATTGGTCAAACCGCTTTTGCCGATGCCGTAGTTTACGAAATCGAGAGCCTGGGCGATCACCGCGCTATTGGACCGGGAGACATTGTAGGGATTTATTGTGCCAGCAGTGATGGCAGTACCGATGAATGCAGTGTTGGTTTCCGGCAAAGTGGCAACTGTTTTGCTTTCACCGTAGTTGAAGAACGCCTTCATCTGCCAGTCGCCACCAATTTTCCAGGTCACAGTAGGCGTGATGCCATAAGACCAGAGCTTGGTGGTTGATATCGCCCTGCCGCCGACAGGACCGAAATCGAACGCCACCGCCTGCGTGGCCGTGCTTCCGCCACCAATGCTGATGTAGTTCGGATTGGCAAATTGCGCTGGCGTGGGCGCAACGAACGGCGGAAATCCCGGATTCGCAGGGACATTGGCCCCCAGCACAGTTCCGTTGCCTTGGAGCGGCCCGCCGTCGCCGACGTTCCTGCGATCCGAGAAATATCCCTTGACCTCGAATTCAACTGAATCCGACAATTCCTGCCGGAATCCGGCCATCACCGAGTGCCGCGTTTCCTTGGGGTAGAAGGTCGAGGTCTTGGAACGGTCGCACAGGTTCTGGTTGCCCAGCACCAACGAATTTCCGCCAACCACCGCATAGGTCGCGGTGCCTATAGTCGCATTCGCCGGGCTGCAGTTCTTGCTGCTCGGCAGGCCGGTCGTCCAGTCAATATTCTTGATGAAGTCCCGCGACGCGCCGTAAACAGCGTTGTGATAGGCGAAGTTGTAGGCGACGTAGGCCGAGCCGGTAGCCCAAGTCTTGCCCACTGCCAGATTGAGGTCGGTAGCGCGGTAGTCATCACCGAGGCTCTGCCGGGCACCCGCCTGAATGCCGTCGAAATTGCGCTTGGTCACAAAATTGATGACGCCGCCAATCGCGTCGGATCCGTAGATTGCCGAGCCGCCATCCGTAAGAATTTCGACGCGCTCAATCAGTGCCGGAGGAATAACGTCCGGGTCGGGGTAGCTCTGCCTGACGCCTGCGCCGACGATACGATGACCGTCGAGCAACACCAGGGTCGGCGAGCTTCCGCCAATGCTTTGCGGCAGGCTGCGCAAGTTGGTCCGATTGACCGTGAGTTGGGTGCCGCCCGCACTGACCGTCTGGAGATTGCCGAAGGAACTGAGCTGCGGGATCGTCGCTAGCAGTGCGCCGGTCGTCTGGACGCTCTTCCCTGCGATAGCCGCCGCCGAAAGGGTGAACTCCTGAGCGCCTGCAGGCGCAACCTTGCGCAGAGATGTGCCGACAACGACAATGTCTTCTGCCGACTGAGCGTCATCCGCTGGAGCAGTGTCCTGCGCGTAAGCTGGAACCGCCATCGCCAGCAAGCTGACTGACGCGAGTACGAATGCGTTGCGAACCTTCATGTCTCTCCCCTTCACCAATTCGATTTGGCCTTACCAACTTTGTGCATTGGCTTCATGCGGAGCTTTTGGCAATGATGTTTGCGCTACCTTTGGCGGAAAAATTGCAGTTTTTGGATTTTTGTTGTAAATTGATCACAAGCACTGCAAATCAATCATATTCGATCAAGCGTATCGCGTCGGTGGCTGCCAAGGCGAAGGAATCAAACCGTCCGGGCCAAACAGCGCAGCGAAGATCCCGCCCTCGTCCGTATGGTCCCACGCTTCCTTAAGCACCCCAGCCAATGGGTCATCGACTGGTCCGTGGATCGCAACATTATCGCCCCGCACATGCCGCAGCCACGCGCGCAGCGAGGTCATGATCGCCGGGCATTCACGGCCTTCTTGCTGGTGGTGCGCCAGCGTTTCAAGCCAGCGCTGCGGGATTTTCTGACTACCATCCATGGCGATTTGGATAAGCCGGTGTTGCATTGCAGGGTTGGCGAACCGGGCAAGCAAGGCGTCGGCATACCTTTCAAGGCTCTGCCCTGGCGCAGGAGTCATGCTGGTCGCGGCCTCGCGGCGTATCAGCTGCTCGACTACCGGCCGAATTTCAGCGTCGACGATCGCCTGATGAACGAACGTATGCCCGCGCTCGATTCCGAGATAAGCGAGCGCCGAATGCGCGCCGTTGAGCATGCGCAGCTTGGCCGTCTCAAAAGGCGCAACATCGGTAACGAGCTGCGCGCCAACAGCCTCCCAACGCGGACGCAGACCGGCAAAGTGATCCTCGATAACCCACTGGTTGAACGGTTCGGTAAACACCGCTGCCTCGTCCCTAGCGCCAAGCGCAGCCTCGGCTTCGGCACGATCCTCCAGGGTCGTGGCAGGCACAATCCGGTCGATCATCGTCGACGGAAATGCGCAATGTGCTGCGATCCATTTGCCTAGCCCGGGTTCGTACAGGTCGCAGTATTGCTCCATCAAGCAGGCCAGCTGGCCGCCATTGTTGGCCAAATTATCGCAGGAGAGCAGCGTTAATCCGCCCTGCCCTGCCTCGCGGCGGCGGCGCAACCCTTCAGCAAGCAGCGGATAGATTGTCCCCGTGCCTGCCAGTGCAGGATCAAGCGAGCCATCGGATGCGCGCCCATAGCCCTTCTCGGTGATCGTGAAGCTGGCAATCTGGGTAGCGGGCTCAGCCAGCAATGCGATGACCCGCGCCCGATCCTGCGCCGCAACCAGCACCTCACGCACAGACCCGATCAACCGCACAGATGCCATGCCTGCGGAACGCTCGGTCAGCGTAAACAGCCCGTCCTGCGGGTTCATCTGCGCGGCAACATCGCCTGATCGCAGCGACACGCCGGCAATCATCCAGTCCCGATCACCAGCATTCATCGCGGCATCGGTGTACCAGGCCTGATGCGCGCGGTGGAACGCACCAATGCCGAAGTGGACGATGCCGATTTTCTGTGCAGAGCGATCGTAGCCGAACTGCGTGATCCCGGCGGGGAGACTGGCGAGCCTCGCTTCGGAAAGCCTCAAAGCCGGTAAGCCCGCTTGGCGAGACCATAGGCCAGCTCCTGCGCCAGTTCGGCGGCTTCCCAATCCTCAAGCCGGTGCTCCGCCACCAGCTCGGCAAGAAAGCCGCAGTCAACCCGCCGCGCCACATCGTGACGTGCCGGGATGGATAGGAAAGCGCGGGTATCATCGTTGAACCCGACCGTATTGGCAAAGCCCGCCGTCTCGGTGGTCATGTGGCGAAAGCGGCGCATACCTTCCGGGCTGTCATGAAACCACCACGCCGGGCCGAGTTTCAGACAAGGGTAATGCCCGGCAAGCGGGGCCAGTTCGCGCGCATAGGCGCTCTCATCCAGCGTGAAGAGGATGATCGACAGGGCGGTCTCGTTGCCGAAACGGTCTAGCAGCGGCTTGAGCGCATGCACATAATCCGTGCGCATCGGCATGTCTGCGCCCTTGTCGCGCCCGAAGCGGCCAAACAGCGCCGCATTGTGGTTGCGAAAACTCCCCGGATGGATCTGCATGACCAGCCCGTCGTCAAGGCTCATAGCCGCCATTTCGGTGAGCATCTGCGCCCGGAACAATTCGGCCTCAGCCGGCGTAAAACTGCCGCTGCTGACCCTGCCGAACAGGGCCTCTGCATCAGCTAAAGGCAGATCGGCGGTCTGCGCAGTCGGGTGTCCGTGATCGGTGCTGGTCGCGCCCATGCTGGCGAAAAAAGCCCGACGTTGGCGATGCGCAGCGAGATAGCCCTGCCAGCTCATCGTGTCTTCGCCAGTAAGATCGCCAAACAACTGGAGGCGAGCGCGAAACCCCTCGAACTCGGGGTCGACCACTGGATCGGGCCGGTATGCCGTGATCACCCGGCCTTGCCAGCCGCTATCCCGGATCACCTGATGATGGACAAGCGGGTCAACCGGGCTTTCCGTAGTCGCAATCACCTCGATCCCGAAGCGATCAAACAGGGCGCGCGGACGATAGGCATCTGTGGCTAGCGCTGCGGTTATCGTGTCGAAATGATAGTCCGCCGTCTCGGCATCCAGACGCACGATGATACCGAATACTTCGGCGAAAACCCAGTCCAGCCACAGCCGCGAGGGCGTCGCGTGAAACAGGTGGTAGTTTTCGGCAAGCAACCGCCAGGCCGCGCGCGGATCAGCGTCGGGGTTGCCGATCCCGAGCGCTTCAAGCGCGATGCACTGCGAATAGAGCATCCGGAACAGGTAATGATCGGGTTGCAGCAACAGGCTGGTGGCATCCCCGAAGCAGTCATTGGTTGCAAACCATGCAGGGTCCGTATGGCCATGCGGGCTGATGATCGGCAGATCGGCAACCGACGCATAGAGCGCACGCGCTATTTCGCGTGTCGCAGGATCGACCGGGAAAAGTCGATCAGGGTGC
>JANPPM010000151.1:0-27891 GCA_031428495.1 Novosphingobium sp. | reverse complement strand
ACGCATTTGGTGACATTGGGGCTGCCCATGCCGTGGAGGATGAGTTTTTCGGCCATTATCCGCGGTCCAGCGGCTGGGCGGGAAGCACGAAGGTGAGCAGCCGGGCGACTTGCGATCCGTCATTGCGCCAGCCATGCGCCGCGCCGCGAATGATCCCCATGTCGCCTGCGCGCAGCAGTGCTTCGCCCTGTTCGAGCACCAGCACCACCTCGCCCGCGATCACATAAAAGTGATCGGCGGTTTCGGTGAAATGCATACCGGGATCGTCTTTGCCCAAGCCCGGCGCATATTCGGCGATCATCACGCTATAGAGCGGATCGGTGAGCTGGTGCATGCCGAACGGCGCGAAGCCGCCCGCGAAAGGTGCGGCATTATCGACCCGGGCGCAGGCGCCGTTCCACAGGTTGGCAATGGCCATGACCTGCGGATTGCCATCAAGCGGGATCGCCTCATTGGAGACGACTTGGCTAAGGCCGTCCGCTCCGGTAGCGGCAACGATACGGCGTCCAGTCATATCGTGCGTCCCTTGCTAACTGGCAGCGCAGGCAAGTTCACCACTGCTGCCACACAGGCCTCATCATGCGGATTGCGCCAGCCGTGCACCACACCGCGATCCACCACGAAATCACCCGGACCAAGCTCTGCCTCGCCCTCTTCGAGGACCAAAGTTACCTGCCCCGACAGGATCACCAGATAGTCAATCGTATCGGTCGCATGCATCAGCTCGGGCGTGTTCGGCGGAAAGCGGCAAATCGCGAAGTTGGCGTGGCCTGAGTGCAGCACATCGATTGCATAGGGTACGGCGGCGTCCTCAACCCCCGCATTGTCCGCCGGAATAGCCGAGCGCCATGCCAGCGCGGCGGTCATTGCATTATGCTGCGGGATCGGACCGTCGATCACGACACAGCTCTGCCCGGCCTGATTAAGGCCCGTGACAACGCGGCGGTGGCCGAGATCAGACATCAGTCCGGCCCATCACTGACAGGCCAGACATTCCTCGTAATCGGTCTGCGCGGCCAGCTCGATGACGGGCGCATCGGCGGTGTTATCCGCCTCGACCCCGCCGGCAAAGCCCGCGCGCTGCACTGATTTCGAGCGCAGATAATAGAGTGATTTGATGCCGCGCTCCCACGCCTGATAGTGCAGCATCATCAGATCCCACTTGTCGACATCGGCGGGGATATAGAGGTTCAGGCTCTGCGCCTGATCGATATAGGGCGTGCGGTCCGCCGCGAATTCAAGCAGCCAGCGCTGGTCGATTTCGAAGCTGGTCTTGTAGACCGCCTTTTCCTCGGGGCTGAGGAAATCGAGATGCTGCACCGACCCGCCGTGTTCGAGGATCGAATTCCACACGTTGGTGGAATCCTTGCTCTTCGCGGCGAACAGCTTTTCAAGGTACGGGTTCTTGACCACGAAGCTGCCCGACAGGGTCTTGTGGGTATAGATGTTCGCCGGGATCGGTTCGATGCAGGCGCTGGTGCCACCGCAGATGATGCTGATCGAGGCGGTCGGCGCGATGGCCATCTTGCATGAGAAGCGCTGCATCACGCCGCGTTCTTCGGCGTCGGGGCAGGCACCGCGTTCCTGCGCGAGCAGCATCGAAGCCTCGTCCGCCTTGGCGGAGATGTGCTTGAACATCTTGAGGTTCCACGCCTTGGCCATGGCAGTCTCAAAGCCGATGCCCTTCATCTGCAGGAAGGAATGGAAGCCCATCACCCCCATGCCGACGCTGCGCTCACGCCCGGCGCTGTATTTGGCACGCGCCATTTCAGGCGGCGCCCGGTCGATATAATCCTGCAGCACATTGTCGAGGAAGCGCATGACGTCTTCGATGAAGGTCTTGTCGCCGTGCCACTCTTCCCAGGTCTCAAGATTGAGGCTGGAGAGGCAGCACACGGCGGTGCGGTCATTGCCGAGGTGATCGATCCCCGTCGGCAAGGTGATTTCCGAGCACAGGTTCGAGGTCGAAACCTTGAGCCCCAGCTCGCGGTGATGCTTGGGCATCATCCGGTTCACCGTGTCGGAAAAGACGATGTAGGGTTCACCCGTTGCCAGCCGGGTTTCGACCAGCTTCTGGAACAGCGAACGCGCATCGACCGTGGCGCGGACCGAGCCGTCCTTGGGGCTGCGCAGGTGAAACTCCGCGCCCGCGCCAACCGCTTCCATGAATTCGTCGGTCAGCAGCACGCCGTGATGCAGGTTGAGGGCCTTGCGGTTGAAATCGCCCGAGGGTTTGCGGATTTCAAGGAATTCCTCAATCTCCGGGTGGGAGACATCGAGATAGCAGGCCGCCGAGCCGCGCCGCAGCGAGCCTTGGCTGATCGCGAGAGTGAGCGAGTCCATGACGCGCACAAACGGAATGATCCCGCTGGTCTTGCCGTTGAGGCCAACCGGCTCGCCGATGCCGCGCACATGGCCCCAATAGGTGCCGATGCCGCCGCCGCGGCTGGCCAGCCAGACATTCTCGTTCCAGGTGCTGACGATGCCTTCAAGGCTGTCTGACACCGAATTGAGATAGCAGCTGATCGGCAGGCCGCGCCCGGTGCCACCGTTTGACAGCACGGGCGTAGCGGGCATGAACCACAGCTTCGAGATATAGTCATAGAGCCGCTGGGCATGGGCCTGATCGTCGGCATAGGCATCGGCTACCCGCGCGAACAGATCCTGATAGGTCTCATCAGGCAGCAGATAGCGGTCGTCGAGCGTGTCCTTGCCAAACAGCGTCAACAGCGCATCGCGCGAATGGTCAGTGACGATGGTGAAGCGCCGCGCCATGATTTCCTTGGAATCGGCGGGCAGGGCTCGCGTCTCTGCTGCCGCCACAGCCACGTTGGCCAGCATGTCTGCGCCAAGCTGTGCCACCAGGGCATCGCTGCCGATATCGGTCTTGTCAGCCATGGTCACTGCCGGGCCTGTGCCCGCCTCCTTCGCTATCGGCTTTTCAGCCTGCCTGTCAGCGAGCGCTGTCTCAAACAGACCAGTCTCTCCGGCCGGCAATTCCGGCTCATCCCCGTTTCTGAAATCCACTTAACTGCCCCTAACTTCTCTACTGGCCCGGCGCTTTCACACCGTTTATGTTCCGCATTCGTTCGATTCGGCGGGCAAGCGCCCATCCTACCACAACGGCTTACAGATGCGGAACAATTTATCCCCCATTTGTTCCCCGCAGGAGAGTGTCCTTCGGCCCGCCTCAGCCTTGACTCCTGCCCGGCAGCGCGAGTCGCACTGCCTTTGCATGAAACTAGGTCTAGAGGTGCCCCCGACAACCGCACCACCACTGATAGTGCCTCATCCTGATTCTGGCGCAAGAGGGTAAATGTGCGATTTACCCTGAGGAGGCGCTGCCGGGCATAGGGCAGTCCATCTTGCAGTGCAGCGACGCGCCGGGTTTGCAGGGCTTGTCCCGGGCGCAAGAGTTAAAGTGAATCTGTGAAAAAATATCTGTGTGTGAAGCGCTCGCCCCGCTAGCGATTGCCTTGCGCTGGAATTGCGGCGAAACTGTCGGCCAGCTTCAGCAGCAAAGGACTATGCACGGCATGCTCAATCTTATCGGCGCAGTCATCAGCGGGTTCTTTGTCGGCATGCTTGCGCGCTGGTTTTATCCCGGCGCGGTGGAGGCCAACTGGCTGATCACCATAGCGTTGGGGATCGGTGGTTCTCTGCTCGCGGGGCTGCTCACGGCTTCGCGCAGTCAGGGCGGGATCGGTGAAGGGGTCAGCCGCGCAGGGTGCCTCGCTTCGGTGCTCGGCGGAATGGCGCTGATCTTTCTCGGGCGGCAGATGGGCTGGGTGTGAACAGCGCCGCAATGACTCCTCGCGAAGCCTTGCGGCAAACCTTCAGCAGACAATCGGTCCGCAAGACGCTCACCCTTGCGCTGGTGGTCGGCACCGCGCTGAATGCGATCAATCAAGGGCCTGAACTGCTCACCGGGCAAGCGCCGGTGATCTGGAAGCTGGCGCTGACCTATGCCATGCCGTTCGCGGTTGCGAGCTATGGCAGTTACATGGCGCTGCGGAGCAAGTAAGCCAGCTCAAGGCACCAGCACGGTGTCTTTCGCCACCGCATCAGTTTGCGGATAATCGAGCGTGTAATGTAGCCCCCGGCTCTCCTTGCGTTTGAGCGCCGAGCGTACGATCAGTTCGGCGGTCTGGAGCAGGTTGCGCAGTTCGATCAGATCGGTGGTGACGCGGAAAGACCCGTAATACTCCTCGACCTCACCCGATAGCAGCGCGATCCGGTGCGCCGCGCGGTCGAGCCGCTTGGTGGTGCGCACGATGCCGACATAGTTCCACATGAAGCGACGGATCTCGGTCCAGTTCTGCTTGATGATCACTTCTTCATCGGAATCGGTGACCCGGCTTTCATCCCAGCCACGCACCGGCGGCGGCTCGTCGAAACTGTCCCAGCAATCGAGGATGTCAGCGGCTGCCGCCTCGCCAAATACAAAACATTCTAGCAGACTGTTGGAAGCCAGTCGGTTGGCCCCGTGCAGCCCGCTTTCGCTGCATTCGCCTGCTGCATAGAGCCCGGGAAGATCGGTGCGGCCAGCCAGATCAATCACCACACCGCCGCAGGTATAGTGCTGCGCTGGCACCACCGGGATCGGCTCCTTGGTCATATCGATGCCCAGCGTCATCAGCTTTTCATAAATGTTGGGAAAATGTTCACGCACGAATTCAGGAGGCTTGTGACTGATATCGAGGTGGACGAAATCGAGGCCGTCACGCTTGATCTCGGCATCGATTGCGCGGGCGACAACATCGCGCGGGGCCAGTTCCTCGCGCTTGTCATACTTCGGCATGAAGCGCTTGCCGGTCTTGGGGTTTTTCAGCCTGCCGCCTTCGCCGCGCACCGCCTCGGTGATCAGGAAGTTCTTGACCTCCAGATTATACAGACAGGTCGGGTGGAACTGCATCATTTCCATGTTGGCGACCCGCGCTCCGGCGCGCCAGGCCATGGCGATTCCGTCGCCGGTGGCGCCGCGCGGGGCTGTGCTGAACTGATAGACCCGGCCCGCACCGCCGGTCGCCAGAATGGTGGCGCGCGCGACATGCGCCTCTACCTGGCCGGTCGCTTCATCGAGCGCATAGATGCCCCATACCCGGCCCGAGCCGGAATAGCGCAGCTCATGGCGGCCGGTGATCAGATCGATGCAGGTGCGGCCCGGCAGCAAGGTGATGTTGGGATGGGCCTCGGCGGCAGTGACCAGCGCCTGCTGCACCGCCCAGCCGGTGGCATCATCAACATGGACGATCCGGCGCTGCGAATGCCCGCCCTCGCGCGTCAGGTGGAGCCGCTGCCCATCGGCATCACTGGCCATGTTGAAGGGTACGCCCAGCTCGACCAGCCGCTCGATGGCTTGCGGCGCGCGCTCGATGACGAATTCGACGGTTTCCTGACGGTTGAGCCCGGCCCCGGCAACCATCGTGTCACCGATATGTTGTTCGAAGGTATCACCGGCGGCGAGCACTGCGGCGATGCCGCCTTGTGCCCACGCAGTTGATCCGCCAGTCAGGCTGCCCTTGGCGAGGACCAGAACCTTTAGCTGATCAGCCAGTGCCAGCGCGGCGGTCAACCCGGCAGCGCCCGAACCGGCGATGATTACGTCATGGGCGTTCACGCTTTAGAATCGTCTGCAATTGTCATGGCGCCGTCATGCCCAGCCCATCAAGCTCGTGCAAGCTGTGCACTTGCAACCCGCGTTGGAGCGTGAGATATCGCGCGGCAGAGTTTCGGCACGCTTAATGACAAAGTCGTGCGCAGCCGGGCCATTGGTAATTCAGGGAGGGTACCACCATGAGCACTTTGAAGCATCGCCTTATTGTATCTGCCGCAGCAATCAGCTTTGCCGCTGCCTTGAGCGCGGGCCCAGCTGCTGCGCAAACTGCTTCAGGCGCTGATGACAGTGCCGAGAGTTCGGGCGGCCTTTCCGAAATCGTCGTTACGGCCCAGCGCCGCGCGGAAAATCAGCAGGACGTGCCGATCGCGGTTTCGGCCATTTCATCCGACACGCTGGCGAACGGCGGGGTCAATTCGACGAACAACATTTCGCAGGTCGTGCCCTCGGTGACCTTCACCCGGTCGGGAACCAGCGGCCTGTTTTTTGTGCGCGGCGTCGGCACGACGAATGCCAGCGGCGGCGAAGAAGGCGCGAACGCCTTTTACGTCGATGGCGTTTACATCGCCGATCTTGCCCAGACGATCAGCAATTTCAACAATATCGAGCGCATCGAAGTGCTCAAAGGCCCGCAGGGTACGCTATTCGGGCGCAATGCCACTGGCGGCCTGGTGCATATCATTACCCGCGATCCGGGCGACGAGCTGACCGTCAAGGCCAAGCTTGGCTATGCCAGCTACAATACGCCATCGGCGCAGGCCTATATCGGTGGGCCTTTGTCGGACAAGATCGGGCTCGATCTCGCCTTCACCGGCATGAAGCAGCACAAGGGTTGGGGCTTCAATCCGGTCACCAATCGCGATGTTCGCAAGGGCTGGTACTGGGGGCTGCGCTCAAAGCTGGTGTTCAAGCCCAGCGACCTGTGGAAGATCTCGCTGGCAGGCGACTACAACAAGGCGAGCGACGACTTCGCCATCGCCTGGCGGCTTGAGGATGGCACGATCGGCTCGGCCGGGCAGGTGGGGCCAGGCGGCCAGGACACCACGATCAACGATCCCGCATTCAGCAATCAGCAGAACGGCGGCGTCAGCATGACCGTTGAAGGCGATCTCGGCATCGGCACGCTGACCAGCATCAGCGCCTATCGCAACAGCAAGATCTATAGTGAGATCGACGTCGATGCCGCGCGGGTCGGATTGATCCGCATCGCGCCGCGTTCGGGCACCAAGAGCTATCAGCAGGAATTGCGCCTCGCCTCGAACGGCGACGGGCCGTTCAAATGGCAGATCGGCGGCAATTACCTGCGCGTGGTCAACACCATTGAGCAGCTCCAGCGCGGCCTCGCCTTTGCGGCTGGCGGCCTGTTGGGCCAGAACATCGCCGGGACCGTGGTGACCAATTCCTATTCGGGATTTGGCGAGGGCACCTATTCGATCACGCCTACCACCCATATCACCGTCGGAGCACGCTATACGAAAGAAAACCGGCGGATTGATGCAACCAACACGCCGATCTTGCTCAACGGCACGGCGCTTGCCCCGTCACTGCCGCCAACCCCGCGCCTCAGCTATGGCGAATGGACCTATCGTGCCTCAATCCGGCAGGAGCTGAGCGACGACATCAACGTCTACGCTTCGGTCAACCGCGGTTTCAAGGCAGGGCTCTATACGCTGCAATCGCCAACCAACCCACCAGTGCAGCCGCAATTCATCATGGCGTACGAAGTTGGGCTGAAAAGCGAACTGCTCGACCGGCGGCTGCGGCTCAACCTGGCCTATTTCCACTATGACATCGACAACCTGCAGATCCGCTCTGCTGCCGGCACGCTGGGAGCTGCCGTGTTGCTCAATGCGGCGCAGGTGAAGGTCGACGGTATAGAGGCTGAATTCGAGGCCGCGCCGACCGACAATCTGCGCCTGTTCGGCGGGTTCACCTGGCTCGACAGCCGTTACAGCCAGTTCGGCGGTCCGAACGCGACGACGCAGGCGCCGATCGTCTATCAAAGTGCAAACTCCTCGCCCGACCCCCTGCAGCGGACGCGATGTGTGGCCAATGGAACTGCTAACCCGGGAGTTGTTGGAGTGGGTCCGTTTACTGGCGGCACTACTACGTGCTTTGGCGATGTGTCCGGTCTGCGTACTGCGCTTGCCCCCAAGCTGGCGCTGTCGCTCGGTGCCAATCTCAAGATACCGCTCGAAGGCGACAGCGAAATCAGGCTGAACGCGGTTTACAATTATAACGATGGCTATGTTTTCGAGCCGGACAATGTGTTCAAGCAGCCCAGCTACAGCCTGGTCAACGCCTCGATCGAATATCGCCATAATGCCAACCTGGCGGTTGAAGTGTGGGGCAACAATCTCGCCGACACGGTTTACTATGCCCAGAAAATCACTTCGGCGACTGGCACTGCGGCAACCCAGGCAGCGCCGCGGACTTTCGGGATCAGCGTCAAACTCGATTATTGATCTGACCAGATATCAACGGGGTTAGTGTTGCAAAATAGCAATAGTGAATTGCATTAACGCGCCAGGACCAGCCTTCGCCCATTGCGAAGGCTGGTATCTCCGCCTAGACTCCGGTCTAGTCAGACAGTTGCGCAATTGGGGGCACTGGCGGGGTTGAACATTCGTAAATAGTCAGGCGGCTATTGGGCGAGCCAAGGAAAGCGGCGAACCAGTCGCACCATTCAAAAATTGTGGAGGAGAGAGTGATGAGCACCAATCGGGGTAAGGGATTTCGCGGAGCAGCGCTGCTTTGCGGCGCAGCCTTGGCTTTGCCACTGTGGGCCGCTCCCGCGCTGGCGCAGGAGGGCGCTTCGGAAGCCGAGGACACCAACACCATCATCGTCACCGCACAGCGGCGCAATGAGCGGCTTGAGGACGTACCGATGACGGTGGCGGTTGTAACGCAGGAATCGCTGGCCAATTCAGGCATCAATTCTGTGCGCGATCTGCAGAATGTCACCACCGGTTTTCTGGTGAACAATTCGGGCAACACACCTCAACCGGCCATTCGCGGCATCACCACTACCAATGCTGGTTCTTATGAAAACAACGTCGCGCTGTTCGTCGACGGACTGTATCAGGCGACGCCGCAAGTGCTCAATATGGACTTGCCGAACGTGCAGGACATCCAGATCCTCAAAGGCCCACAAGGCACGCTCTATGGCCGCAATGCTACCGGCGGCGCGATCCTCATCAACACGATTGATCCGGGCGACGAGTTCGTCGGTGCGGTCGAGGCAACCTATGGGCGGTTCAATGATTACCGCGCCAAGGCCTTCGTCGCCGGTCCGCTAAGTGAAAATGTCGGCGTCAGTCTTGCGGGCACCTTGCGCCACACCGATGGCTACTACAAACGCGCGAGCCGTACCACTCCCGGCGCATTCGACGGCAATTTCCTCGGCCTGAAGCAGGAAGCGGTTCGCGCCAAGCTAAAATTCAACGTTAGCGAGGCCTTCAGCGCAACTCTGGCCTACAATTATCTCCATGCCGACGATCCGCGCGGAGTCGTTTTTGCCTACATCGAAAACGTTTCTGCGCCTTATACGCCCGGCACCGGCAATGCCACCCGACCGCGCAACCTGGGCGAAGCGGCAGGCGACGTGTTCGAGGTCAACCTCAGGATGCACGAAGGCTCGCTCAAGCTCGAACTCGATAGCGGCATCGGCAAACTGCGGTCGATTACCGGCTACACCGTGGCGAGGTCGCGCAGCGTTTTCGATTTCGGCGGCTCTTATGCCTCCGACAACTATTCGGGCAGCTCGCTTCGTGAGCGCACATTGCAGCAGTCGATCGATTTCAACATTGACACGATCGACCGCTTGAATTTCATAGTCGGCGGCAACTACTACAAAATCAAATCCGATTTCGACCCACTGGCCAACACGGTATACCTCAGTCCAAACCCGACGTCTGATCCGGCGTTGGTGACCGTGCCGATCGCTGACTACCGCAAGTTCACCGAGACCTATTTTTTCCGCACCAAGCAGGCATGGGCGGCCTTTGCTGATGCCACATTTCAGGCAACCGATCAGCTGAGCATTAATGTCGGCGGACGTTACAGCGAAGAAACGCAGGACGTCTCAGGCTATAAACTTGGGTTCAGCACGGTGACGGGGGCCGCGACTTCGTGCGCCTATTCGGTTTCCGGGGAGACGCGCGCGGGCTTTACCTGCACCAACGGTGCCTCGGCCAAGCGCTCGAAGTATAGCAAGTTCACCCCGCGCGCCTCGATCCGGTTCGAGCTGTCGCCCGGAACCAACATTTACGCGAGTTATTCTAAGGGCTTCCGCGGCGGCGAATGGAATTCGGTGCTTCCGGGCGACAACCCGGCGCGCTGGTTCGATGTCCAGCAGGAAACGGTGAATGCCTATGAAGTCGGCTTCAAGACCGCAGGCTCGCGGCTGCGGCTGGAAATGGCCGGCTTCTATTATGACTACCGCGATCTGCAGGTCAGCAATACTCAGGTGGTGGGCACGCCGGCGGTTCCGTTGGTTATTCTGGTCAATGCGCCCAAGGCCCGCATTTATGGCATCGAAGGCAGCTTTGATTTCAAGGTGAATGATAATTTCACACTGCGTGGCGGTGCCACCTGGCTCGATGCGAAGTATGGTCAAGGGTTCTACATTAACGCGCAAGGAGTCAATCCGCTCGGGACCGGGTTCAACACCAATAGCGATCCGCTGCGCGTCTTCCCGAATCGCGCGGTCGATCAGGACCTGTCCGGGCTTCAAATGGCCCGCGCGCCAGAGTTCACCGGCTTCCTCGGCTTTGACTATCTTGTGCCGATGGGTGACGGCGGGCTGCGCTTCGCGGCGAACGTCAAATATACCACGAGCTATGTGGTCACCAATCCTGCGGTGTTTGGCGGCGACCGCACGTACAGCGCGCGACTTGCCGATGCCGATCCGAGCAACAACGGGCCGCCGATCAACACCGAATCGCTGGCCGGAACCCCCTTCGCCAATGTCGCAAGCGTGCAGCGCAATCGCCAGGCGGCTTTCGCGCTGGTCAACGCCTCGGTTACTTGGACCGATTCGACCGACAGCTATTATGTCCGCGTTTGGGGCAACAACCTGACCGATCAGAAATACCGTGTGCATTATACCAACAACGCCACCGGCACCTACGCGCCCATCGGCGAACCGCTGAGCTTCGGCGGAACGATCGGTTACAAGTTCAGTGGCGCTCGCGCTGTCGAACCGATGGCACCGCCTCCTCCTCCGCCACCCCCGCCTCCTCCTCCGCCCCCACCGCCCCCGCCACCAGTGGCAGTGTGCAACAAGGGTCCCTACATCGTGTTCTTCGACTGGGATAAGTCGGACATCACGGCTGAAGCATCGTCAATTCTTGACAGTGCGGCCACCGCGTATGGCAGCTGCGAGCGTATTCCGGTCATGATCGCCGGTTATGCTGACCGTTCGGGCAGCCCGGGCTATAACCAGGGCCTGTCAGAGCGCCGGGCATCCAATGTGCGCGGATATCTCTCATCGCATGGTGTTGCCGATACGGCGATCAGTACTCAGGGTTTCGGCGAGAGCAACAACCGGGTTCCAACTGCGGATGGTGTCCGCGAATTGCAGAACCGCCGGGTTGAAATCTCATATGGTCCAGGCTCGGCCAACTGAGATTTGCTATCCGATCTACAAATTAGGGGCCGGTTTCCACCGGCCCCTTTTTTGTTTCAGATCAATCAAATGCGCCACCACGCACGACAGTCGGCAAGAATTGCGCGAGCGGCATTGTGCCCCGGCGCGCCGGTCACGCCGCCGCCCGGATGGGTGCCAGCGCCACACATATACAAGCCCTTGATAGGCGCGCGGTAATCGCCGTGGCCCAGCACAGGGCGCGCCGCCCACAATTGGTCGAGGCTCATGCGGCCGTGGAAGATATCGCCGCCGGTTAGGCCGAACTTGCGTTCGAGATCGAGCGGCGAGTGGATCTGGCGCGCGATGATTGAGCTGCGAAAATTGGGGGCATGCGCGGTCACCGTATCGACGATGCAATCGGCGGCGGCTTCGCGCTTATCATCCCATGATCGCCCATCTGGCAATTCAGGCGCAAACTGCTGGCAGAACAGACTGGCGACATGGCAGCCGGGCGGGGCGAGGCTGTCATCGACGGTGGAGGGGATGGTCATCTCGACAACGGGTGCGCGCGACCAGCCAAGCGTCCGGGCATCGTCGAAAGCGCGGTCCATGTAATCGAGCCCGGGCGCGATGACGATCCCGGAGCCATGATGCTCGGCCTGGGCCTTGCCAGGCAGAACGGTAAAGTCCGGTAGTTCGGACAGGGCCACGTTCATGCGGAATGTGCCTGATCCAGTCTTGTATTGCGCCATGCGATGACGGAATTCGGGGGGCAGGTCGGCGGGATCGACCATGTGGCGATAGAGCAGCGCGGGGCCGACGTTGGCGGCGACAATCGGCGCGGCCAATTCCTCGCCGCTTTCAAGCGCCACGCCTACCACGCGCGCACTGTCGACCAGCACGCGGGACACCGGTGCCTCAAGGCTGATCTCCACACCCTGCGCCTCGCAGGCCTTGACCATGGCCTGGGTGATCGCGCCCATGCCGCCGATTGCGTGGCCCCATGCGCCCTTCTGGCCGTTCACCTCACCAAACACATGATGCAGCAGCACATAGGCTGACCCCGGGGTCGAAACTCCGGCATAGTTTCCCACCACCGCATCAAAGCCGAATGCCGCCTTGATCCAATCATGATCAAACCAACCATCGAGAAATTCGCGCGCTGATCGGGTGAAAATGCTCAGCAGTTCCTGCTGTGCGGCCAGATCCAGCCGAGCCATCGGCCATCCTTGCCGTGCCAACCGGGCCAGCGCGCGCAATCCCCCGCCCGGGCGCGGCGGTTCCTGCAATGCCAGTTCGCGCAGCAGTTGCGCAATTTTCTCGAGCGCAGCGGAATAGGCAGGATAGGTCGCGGCATCTTTTGGTGAGAAGCGTGCGAATTCAGTCTGCGTCCGCTGCATACCTCCACCTAGCTTGAGGTAGTTATTTTCGAAAGGCAGAAAGTTGGCCAGCGGCCGCTCGGCGATCCGTAATCCGCGCTGATAAAGCTGCATGTCGGCGATCACCTTGGGGCGCAGCAGGCTGACGGTGTAGCTCGCAGTCGAATTGCGAAAACCGGGGTGGAACTCCTCGGTAACCGCAGCGCCACCGGCAATCGCCCGTCGTTCCAGCACCCGGACCTTCAGGCCGGCGCGGGCAAGGTAAAACGCACAGACCAGCCCATTGTGTCCGCCGCCGATGATCAGCGCGTCGTATCGGCTTGTCACTTCCGGTTGCCCTTCCTGCTGGCATGCACGAAAACCCGCTGCTAATGCCATGCACGATGCGCGAACAGACCGGCAAGCAGAACATGGCGCAGCAGTGCGCATAGCGGTCGCTGACATCGGCGGCACCAACGCGCGTTTTGCCTTGGCAGAGGTGGCCGTGGGCAAGGTGCTCTCGCTGGGTGAGCCGGTCGTGCTGCCCGCCAGGGACTATTCAGGATTGGTCGAGGCATGGCGGGCATTTGGCGCGAAGCTGGGCGAACCTTTGCCGCGTCATGCCGCGTTCGGCCTGGCAGGGCCGATCACCGGTGGGCCAGTGCGCTTTATCAATTCGCCGTGGGTGGTCGATCCGGCGTTACTGGATAGCGAGCTCGGACTGGACAGTTCCCTGCTGCTCAATGATTTCGGCGCGATGGCCCATGCCGCCGACGCGCTGGGGGGAGAGCATTTCGCGCATGTCGCCGGGCCTGATGTGCCTTTGCCTGATCGCGGCACAATCTCGGTGCTGGGCCCGGGAACCGGGCTGGGCGTCGCCATTCTGCACCGCCGCGTGCAAGGTGTCGTCGTGCTCGAAACCGAAGGCTCGCACATTCATTTCGCGCCGCTTGATGATGATGAAGCTCGAGTCAGCGCAGCGATTGCTGCGATAAAAGGGCGAACTGGTGTTGAGCGAGTGGTCTCGGGGCCGGGGCTGGGGCACATTGTCCGCGCATTCGATCCCGCTGAGGCCCGCGATGATGCGGCGCTCTGGGCGGCGGCAATTGCCGGGGGTGAACCCCGTGCACTTGACCTGTTCCTTGCGAGCTATGGCGCGGTGGCGGGCGATCTTTCGCTGGCGCATGGCGCATTTGGCGTGGTCCTGACCGGCGGCCTCACCGCGCGTCTGCGCGAACTGATCCCGCAAAGCCGCTTTCACGCGCGGTTTTGTGCCAAGGGGCGGTATCGGACGCGCATGGAAGATATACCGGTCAAATTGATCACCCATCCCCAACCCGGCCTATTCGGCGCTGCTGCTGCTTTTGCGAGGGAACACACATGAGCCAAATCGATATACTGATGCGGAAGGCCCCGGTGATCCCGGTGCTGGTGATCGACGATGTCGCTCATGCCGTGCCGATTGCCGAGGCCTTGGTCGCGGGCGGGCTGCCGGTATTGGAAGTGACCCTGCGCACCGCAGTGGCGCTCGATGTGATCCGGGCGATGAAGTCGGTTCCTGGCGCGATTGTTGGCGCAGGGACCGTCCTTAACCCGGCGGATTTAGACGCCGCGCTCGCCGCCGGGGCGGAATTCATTGTTTCACCGGGACTTACCCCAGCATTGGGCAAGGCGGCGGTCGCCTCGGGCGTGCCTTTCCTGCCGGGCACGGCCAATGCAGGCGACATCATGCTGGGGCTTGACCTGGGCCTGACCCGGTTCAAGTTTTTCCCTGCCGAGGCGTCGGGCGGGATCGCCGCGCTGAAAGCGATTGCCGCGCCCTTCGGCATGGCGCGGTTTTGCCCCACTGGCGGAATTACTCAGGCAACCGCGCCTGCCTGGCTCGCGCTCGATGCAGTGCTCTGTGTCGGCGGCAGTTGGCTGGTGGGCAAGGGTCCGTTGGATACTGCCGCAATTACCGATGCGGCGCGGAACGCGGCAGCGCTCGCCGGTTAACCTTTACACTGGACCAAGTCCCGCTCCGGGGCGGCAGTGAAATGACCGCAACAGGCCATTCCTGCGCGATGACATTCAGGTTATACATGCCGTCATCATTTGAGGTTAACAGACCGGCATGGCTATCGAAATGAAGAGCGCTGTGGCGCTGGGACTGACCGCGCTGGCAGCCGTGCTGGCTGGAGTGGCGCTGGTGACCGCCGATCCGCCCGCGCGCCCTGCGCCGCCACGCATGGTCGCAGCAGCGGACCCAGTCGGTGCCGCAAAGGCACCGGTGGTCGCGCCGTCCCCCATTCCCACGCCTGACGAGCGTTTTGTGATCAAGCGCGTGCTGCCGATTACCGGCGCGATCAAATATGGCGAATGGCACTGGAATGAAGCTGATGTTCCTGCCGGGCCGATTGTCGTCACAGTCGATCTCGACGCACGGGTAATCTCGGTATTTCGCGGCGGTTTTGAAATTGGCGCAGCAGCGGTACTGCTGGGGACCGAGGAAAAGCCGACACCACTCGGCAAGTTCCCTATCACTCAGAAGCGGCGACACCATGTTTCAAGCATCTATGGCGCACCGATGCCCTATATGCAGCGGTTGACCGATGACGGCATCTCACTGCATGCCACCAAGGTGGAGTGGGGCTATGCGAGCCATGGCTGCATCGGCATGCCCGAGGCGTTTGCCAAAAAGGTGTTCGAGACCACGCAGGTGGGCGACACGGTCTATATCACGCGGGGCAAGCAGGTTGGTGTCGGCGACGCGCTGGTTCATTCCTGAACAAGCGTTAGGACTGAACCCGTCGTTTGGGCGCGGGCGTGAAAGACCAGCCCTGAGGCGTCACCCGTGCAACCAGAGTGCCGATTGACGCCGTCTGCCGGGCGATCAAGGTGTCGAAAAGCCGGGCCAAGGCACTGCCGCGCACTTCCTCGCCGTCCAACTCGCGGACGATACGGGCAAGCACTCGCAAAGCAACTGCGCGCGGGGCCGACGGGCGATAAACCAGCGCCAGCCCCTCGCGGGTAACGCAATCGCTCCATTCCCGTCGTGCCGCCCAATCAAGCGCCAGATCGGCATCGGCAAGGTGTGCCGCGCTTTGGGCAATCGCCGCAACATCGATCCAGTCGGCGGCGGCGAGCGCCTTGCGCAAGCGCGACCGGTCAAAGCGGTCATCGCGGTTGCTCGGATCGTCAACGCATTTCACCCCGGCTGCCGCAACGACATCCGCCAGTTCGGCGCGACGCCATCCCAGTAGTGGCCGCAGCAGCGGGATCTTGGTCCCGGCGACAAGGCCGCGCGCCCGAACCCCGGCAAGCCCGGCGACGCCGCTCGCACGGTTGAGTCTCGCCAGCAGCGTTTCTACCTGATCGTCCGCATGATGCGCGCTGGCCAGCGCCGCCAGACCGCACGCCTCCAGCCATCCTGCCAGCGCGGCATAGCGCGCTTCGCGGGCCTGAGCTTGCAGGTTGCCGGGTTCTACCTGCACCCTCAGAGCGGCGTGGGGCACGCCAAGGTCAGCGCAGATGTCTGCGACAAGCGCCACCTCAGCGGCGCTCTCAGCGCGCAAGCCATGATCAACGGTTGCTGCTTCGATCCGGCCGGGCAAAGCGCCAACGGCAAGCAGCAGCATCGCCAGACTGTCCGGTCCGCCTGAAACTGCTAGGCCCAACCGGGCCTTGCCATCATCCTCGCGCCAGATCGCCGCTAGGTCGCCAGAGAAGCGTGCGATCAGATCGGGCGATGCCGACCTATCAATTGCATTTCACTCCGCTGCGGGTCGTATCATACTGCGCCTTGAGCCGTCCGCCCGCTTCGCGCGGAAAGTTCGAGGCGAATTCGGCGAGCGCAATGCATGAACGATTGACGTCGCGCAGCTGGCGCATTGATTCAGCGAGGTAAAGCAGGCTGTCGGGCGCACGTTCGCCGGTCTTGCTGGCGTTGTAATTCTGCAGGAACCAGGTCGCCGCCTCACGCGGCTTGGCATCGTCGAGATAGGCGCGGCCCAGCAGGTTGCGGGCATAGCTGACCTTGCTGTGGCGCGGATAGCGATCGATCATCATCTTGAGCTGCTGCTGCGCTTCGGGGAAAAACTTCGCTTCCCACAGACGGTAGCCATAGGAATACTCATCGTCGCCGGGATCTGCGGTCTGCGGCTTGGCAATCGCGCGTACGGCTGCAACCCGCTGCGCCGTCGGCCCACTGGCCGCAACTGCCGGGCGCGGGGTTGCGGTTGGCGTGGGGGTTGGTGTCGGCGTTGGAGCCGGTCGGGGCGTCGATGCGCCAGCAGTCATCGCCGAAAGGTTGCTGTCTGGGGTCGATGGCGTCGGGCTGGGTGACGGGGCGGGGGTAGCAGCAGTTGTGCTCGGCGCAGCTGCTGCACTGGCGCTCGCTGCAGAAGGCGGGCTGGTGCCGCCCACGCGCGCTTCAAGCATGGCGAGCTTGTTACCGTTTTCCTCGGCCTGCGCGGTCAGCCGCCTGAGTTGCGCTTCGACGGATTCAAGCCGTGCGGCAAGATCGCCTGCGGGACTGCCCACCGGCTGGCCAGCGGCTGGCGTTGCCGCCGTGCCGGGCGCAACGATTTCGGGACCGAACATTTTGCCGTCACCGGCGGGGAAAACCTTGCGCTGTACGGCGCGGACCTGTGCCTCAAGGCTGCGGATGCGCGCATCCATCAGCGTATCCTGCGCGGCTGCCGGGACTACCGGACCGGCAAGCACCAGAACCATTGCGGTGAGTGTCGCAGCCTTGGTGAGGCGGCTGCGCTCAAGCCATTTCGTCATTGCCCTACTGCTCCAAACTGCCGGGTTGCATTCTAGCGACCTTGGCCCGCCCCTATGGTTCACAGCAGCCAAACCGCAGATGAACCGCTGCAGTAATTGCCGCAGCCCTTGCCCCGTGTCGAGGTTAACCTATTGCGAAACGGTGGAAGACTGAGGCGGCGCAGCGGTTGCGCTGGGCGTTGCGGTGGGGCTGGTCGAGGTCGGCGCGGGTGACGGCCGGACGGTCGCAGCGGACCGGCTAGCGGCAGGTGTTGGCGACGCCGAAGGTGTGGCGCGGCGGACCTGCGGGGTCGCCTGCGCGGTTGGTCGGCTCGTTGGCGCGGGCGCAGCAGAGCTGATCGTTGGCGCAGCGACCGAGCTGCGCGCCAGCAAGGCAGCGGCGCTGACCGGCACATCGACCGTCGTCTGGCGTTCAGACAGCTTTGCGACAACGCTTCCGCCCACCGAAACCTGCAAGGCATCGGGCCGGGCCGTGCGAAGCATTGGACCCGATGCGCCTTCGGGAACGGTATAAGTCTCGCCCAGCGCCAATTGCTTTTGCAACAATTGGTTGCCGCCTGCATCGTAGAATTTGACCCAGACGCCAGATTCAAGTGCGGTAAAAACTACAGCGCCTGTTGCGGCACCTTGCGGCGGGGCCGCAATTGCCGCTGCGCTTTCACTCGCTGCCGGATCGGCAGAAATTGCGGGCAGCGTCGCGGCTGGCGCATAGAAACTGCGCCACAACACATAGCCAGCAATCACCACGGCCAGAGCGCCAAGCGCAGCGATCCAGGCGATGCGCGAACTTGGCACGCGTGCGGGATCGCCCGGCTCGAACGAGGAGGGCTGATAGCGATCCGAACTGGGTTCCTGCCCGGCCAATTCGTCGCGCACGGCCTGCGCGATTTCAAGCTCGTCCAGTCCGACCGAGCGGGCATAGCTCCGCGAAAAGCCGACGGCATAAGCGCGGCTGGCCATAGCGGCAAAATTGCCGCTCTCGATCGAGGTCAGATGCCGTTCGGCGATACGTGTGCGCGCGGCGATGTCTGCAAGGCTCAGGCCCGCAGCTTCACGTGCCCGGCGAAGACGCGTCCCGGCACCATCGAGCGGCAGCTCGCTGAATTGTTCATCCCTCTCGGCCATGCGAGTCCAGTTCACTTGTGATTATTGGCGATCCGCCGCGAAACAAGGCGAGCTTGCGGCCAAAGTCAACGCTCTTCGCAGATACGTCCGGCTTTGCGCTCTGCCCTGCGGCAAATTGTGCAGGTGCGGCGTTCAATCGAAATTCAGCCCGCGCGCTTCCGCCCAGGCAATCAGCGCGCTGCGCATATCGGGCGGCGGGGCGGCGAGCCAGCCTGTCATGGCCGCGCCGATCTCGCGGCTGTCGATCTTGCAGACCATTTCCTTGATCGGACCCACCGATGCCGGGGTGATCGACAGACGGTGGATGCCCAGCCCGATCAGCGCCAGCGCCTCAAGTTGCCGTCCGCCCATTTCGCCGCACACCGTGACATCAACCTTGTGCCCATCCAGCGAGGTCAGCACCCGGCGCAGGAAGCGCAGGATCGAGGGGCTCAGCCAGTCATAGCGTTCTGCAAGCTTGGGATTCGAACGGTCAGCAGCGAACAGGAACTGGGTGAGATCATTGGTTCCGATCGACAGGAACGAGAGGTTGGGCGCCAGCACGTCTAGCTGTTCAGCGAGGCTCGGCACTTCGAGCATTGCGCCATAGCGGACGGTGTCAGGGAGCTGCTTCTTTTGCGATTGCAACCATGCACGCTGGCGCTCGAAAACGGCCTTGGCAGCATCGAACTCCCACGGCTCGGAGACCATCGGGAACATCACATTGAGTGTGCGCCCGGCTGCGGCTTCCAGCAAGGCGCGCGCCTGGACCTTGAGTAAACCGTCACGCTCAAGCGCCAGCCGCAAGGCGCGCCAGCCCATGGCCGGATTTTCTTCATTCTCGCCGCCATCATGGCGCAGATAGGGCAAGACCTTGTCGCCGCCGATGTCGACCGTGCGGAAGACCACCGGGCGGTCGCCTGCGGCCTCCAGCACATCGCGGTAAAGCCGTGTCTGGCGCTCGCGCGCGGGCAGTGAGGCGGAGACGAGGAACTGGAACTCGGTGCGGAACAGGCCGATGCCGTCTGCGCCCGTGAGAGCGAGATTGGGCACATCATCGCGCAGTCCGGCGTTGATCATCACCGTGATGCGGGTGCCGTCCTTTGTACGCGGCTCAACTTCGCGCAATGCGGCATAGGCGGCGGCCCGTTCCTTGCTTTTGGCGAAGCGCGCCTCGAAAGCCTCAACCATGGGCTGGGCCGGGCGGATCGTTGCAGTTCCCTCTGACGCATCAAGGAGAAGCGGATCACCGTCACGGACCACCCCGCGCAGACCGCGCACGCGGCCCAGCACGGGCACACCCATTGCCCGCGCGACGATCACGACATGCGAAGTGAGCGAGCCTTCCTCGAGCAGCACGCCCTTGAGCCTCCGCTTATCGTATTCGAGCAGCTCTGCCGGGCCAAGATTGCGCGCGATCAGGATTGTGTCGCCGCGCAGGCCCTGACTGGCAGCCGTGCCGATCTGCCCGGAAACCGTCCGCAGCAGCCGGTTGGCGAGATCTTCCAGATCATGCATACGGTCGGCGAGCAGCGGGTCGTCGATCTGGCGCATGCGCATGCGGGTGCGCTGCTGGACGCGTTCGATTGCGGCTTCGGCAGTCAGCCCGCTGTCGATTGCTTCATTGATCCGCCGCGCCCAGCCTTCGTCGTAGGCGAACATCTTGTAGGTTTCGAGCACTTCCTCGTGTTCGCCGCCGACGCCGAATTCCGCCTGACTGGCCATCCGGTCGATCTGTTCGCGCATCCGGTCAAACGCGCTCAGCACGCGCTGGCGCTCGGCCTCGGTATCATCAGCCATGACATGTTCGATGGTGACGCGCGGCTGGTGATAGACCGCATTGCCGCTTGCCAGCCCCTTGACCAGCGGCAGTCCGGTGAGGCGCTGCGGTCCGCTCATGCTCGCAGGCAGTCCGGCTGAATTTTCGGTATCGACCAGCCCCGCGTTGTCGATTAGCTCCGACAGAACCATCGCCACGGTCTGCAAAGTCTCAACCTCGACCTCTTCATAGCGGCGCGGCTCGACATGCTGGACGCACAGCACGCCCACTGCGCGCTCGCGCCGTACGATCGGCACGCCGGCAAATGAATGGAAGCGGTCTTCGCCGGTTTCGGGGCGATAGGAAAAGTCGGGATGTGCTGCTGCCTCGGCGAGGTTGAGTGTCTCGACATTGTCGGCAATGGTGCCGACCAGACCTTCGCCGATGGCCATACGGGTGATGTGCACCGCGCTTTGCTCCAGCCCCCGGGTTGCAAACAGTTCCAGCATGCCATCACGGCGCAGATAGACTGAGCAGACCTCGCTATCGAGGCCAAGGCCGATCACCTCAACCACCTGATTGAGCTTGGCCTGCGCATTGGTGCGCGATGCCATGACATCATGCAGGCGGGTCAGGATCGTGCGTGAGGCGCTGGCAGCAGACGTTTGCATTCGGGCAGCCTAACCCAAAGCTGAGGCTTTGGGAACGCGCGGTTCACACTAAGCCCAAATGACCGGAATCAAACGCCGGGAATGCTGCGTCAGGCCTAGTGCGGCTGAAGTTTTTCCTTGATCCGTAGCTTCTGCTTCTTGAGTTCCTGAACCATCGCACTGTCAGGGATTGGCCTGCCCATTTCTTCTTCAAGGCGGCGCTCAAGGCCAGCATGCTTGAGCTGCAGGGAGCTGGTGTGCGAAGTATCCATCAATGGTCCTCCATATGGCGGCCGACCCGGGCCGACTCGGCAAAAAGCGGGTCCAGCGCGATTGTCAGATAAGCATAATCATCCTATCTTGCGAAGCGTCTAATTGCACCGGAACGGTGGACACTGCGGCACGTGAGGCGGATCGTTGAGGTTCGGGGAATTTTTGCCGGATTTGACGCGGCGCGAGGCAATACCGGGGTAATAAGTGTGACTGACGAAGAAATGCGCAAGGGCCTCGAATTGATGCGGACCGAGCACCGTGATCTCGATGCAGCAATTGATGCACTGACCGCATCGGGGGCTACCGACCAGCTTCAGATTGCCCGGCTCAAAAAACGCAAACTGCGCCTGAAGGACCAGATCGCGACGATTGCGGACTATCTGATCCCCGATATTATCGCCTGAAAGCGGGAATCTTGAAGGTACGTGGAAATGTGCCGCTTTCGGACAGATGTAATTCCCTGTGCGAATCATGCCTGCAGCAGTTGCCCATCGTGATCGCAGAGGCCTATCGCTTGTTGCCATGGCACAGACCGCAACCATCAATCCTCGCATCATCGAGGCGCTCTATTGTGAAGCGCTGGTGCTGTCGGATGAGGTGCGTGGAGCTTTTGCGCTCTCGGGCCGAATTGGCCAAGCCGGAATGGAAGAGGATCTCGCGCGGGTGGCGCTGTCTTGCGAAGCGCTGCGTACCACCACGCGGATGATGCATGCCTTGGCATGGTTGCTCAATTACCGGGCCTTTTTCATGGGCGAACTGTCCGAATTCCAGCTGCTCCGCCATGGTCGGTTGTCGCCCGAATCGGGGCGGTCAGACCCTGAGCAGGCCAGCCTTCTTGATCAACCTACGCGGGAATTGATTGGAGCGACCGAACGCTTTTATGCGCGCCTGCTTCGGCTCGACCGAGGCTTGCGCAGCGAGACTGCAGGTCCGGCCGCGCCCGGCGCTGCAGTAGCCCGGCTCCGCGAGCGGATGGGTGCGAACTTGGTGAAATAGCTTCTCTGCCAGCTAGACGCGGGCCAGTGCCTTTTCCCAATTTTCTATTCTCACCACCCGAACGGTATCAGCCATAGTGGGGGCAAAGTTGCTAACCGGACCGCGCATTGCGGTGCAGGCCTCAGCCAGCGTAGAAAATATTTCGCCACCAAGTCCGGCCAGCATCGCCGCACCCAGCGCGGTTGTCTCGACAAAATCAGGCCCTTCAACCGGCAGGTCGAGCATGTCGGCCAGGTCCTGCGCTATCCAGTCGTTCGCGCTCATCCCGCCGTCAATGCGCAGCGTGGTCCAGCCAGCGCCATCGGCTGCAAAGGCAGCGGCGAGATCGCGGGTCTGCATGGCCATCGCCTCAAGCGCAGCCCTGACGATATGAGCGCGTGTGGTGGCAAAGGTCATGCCGGTCATGGCCGCACGCGCATCGGGCCGCCAATGCGGCGCGCCAAGACCCGACAGAGCAGGCACGATCACCACGCTGCCGCTATCCGCCACCGAGCGGGCCAGTGCCTCGCTCGCCTCGGCGCTGGCAATCAGCCCCAGTGAATCACGCAGCCACTGGATCAGGCTGCCCGCGACAAACACCGAGCCCTCAAGCGCGTATGTCCGTTTGCCAGCGATTTGCGTCAGCACGGTGCCCAGCAACCTGTGCCGCGAATGCGGCACTGCCTCACCATGGTTGGCCAACACGAAAGCACCGGTGCCATAAGTCGCCTTTGTGTCGCCGGGGACAAGACAGCCCTGACCGATGGTGGCCGACTGCTGATCGCCGATCAGGGCGGTGATGGGAATTGCTGCGCCGAAATGCGCGGGCACAGTCTTGCCGAAATGCCCGGCACTGTCGGTCACTTCAGGCAATGCGCTGGGCGGCACGCCAAACAGTTCGCACAGAGCCAGATCCCAGCTTTCTCCCGCCAGTGGCAACAGGCAGGTGCGGCTGGCGTTGCTGGCGTCAGTAATATGCGCGCCGCCGGTCAGCTTGAACGCCAGCCAGCTCTCGACCGTGCCCAGCGCCAGCCGCCCGGCCACTGCCACCTCCGCCACCTCTGGAACATTGTCGATAAGCCAGCGCATTTTGGTGGCAGAGAAATAGGGATCGAGCAGCAGGCCGGTCTTGGCCTGCACTTCTGTTTCGTGACCGGCCCGTCGCATCGCAGCACAGGCATCGGCGGTGCGCCGGTCCTGCCATACGAGCGCGGGGTAGAGCGGTTCGCCGCTTGCCTTGTCCCACGCAACCACAGTCTCACGCTGGTTGGTCACACCGATGCAGGCGATCCGGTTTGCACCGCCAACCTGCGTGATCGCATCACGGGCGCAGGCGAGAGTCGAGTGCCATATCTCGTTCGCGTCGTGCTCGGCCCAGCCCGCCTGCGGATAGTGCTGCGCCAGCGCCTGCTGCGAGAGCGCGCGCAAGGCGCCGGCGCGATCAAACAGCATTGCTCGGGTCGAGGTGGTCCCGGCGTCGAGCACGAGGATCAGTTCGCCGATTGAATTCATATCCTCGTCCTCCCGCTACCTTTTGCCGTTCGTGTCGAGCGAAGTCGAGACACCGCGCGCAGTGTCTCGACTTCGCTCGACACGAACGGGGGTTTGGACTTGGCGGACCGCGAGCGCTCGTCCATATCGCCGACATGCAATTCCCCGAACGTCCCTGGCCCACCGGGCTTGCCGAAACTCCCGAGCCGCTCGTCCGGCGGGTGCTCGCGGGCAATCCGTCTGCCTTCAGCTACACTGGCACGCAGAGCTATATCGTCGGCAATGGCGCCGATGTGGCGGTGATTGATCCCGGCCCGGACGAGGCGGAACACGTGGACCGCCTGCTGGCAATTGTCGGCGAGGCCCGGATCGCGGCCATCGTCTGCACCCACACCCACCGTGACCATTCCCCGGCCGCCGCGCCATTGGCCAGGCTGTCAGGCGCACCGGTGATCGGCTGCGCAGCGCTGGCGATCGATGATGACGGGCCGCGCTCGGATGCAGCCTTCGATACGACCTATGCGCCGGACCGCGTACTGGCCGACGGCGAGCAGCTGTCGGGGGATGGCTGGACGCTGACTACGGTAGCCACGCCGGGCCACACCTCCAACCACCTGTGCTTTGCGCTGGAAGAGAGCGGCGCTATGTTCACCGGTGATCATGTCATGGGCTGGTCGACCACGGTCGTCTCGCCGCCCGATGGCGATATGTCCGCCTATATGGAGAGCCTGCAATTGCTCCAGAGCCGTGAGGACCGCGTCTATTATCCCGCGCATGGCCCGGCGGTGGAAAAGCCGCGCCAGCTGGTGCGCGGCATGATTGGCCACCGCCGCCAGCGCGAGAACCAGATCCTGAAGCTGATCGGCGAGGGCACCGGAGTGATCGAACAAATGGTGCCGCAGATGTACAAGAGCGTTGATCAGCAGCTGTGGCCGGCCGCAGGCCGCTCGGTACTCGCGCATTTGATTGATCTGGAGCAGCGCGGCAAGGTCACGCGGTGGGGGGATCGTTGGATTTGATCCGCCGGGCTGCCGCATGGATTGCAAGGCCGCTGCTGATGCCTGCCCTCGCGGTGGTGATTTCGCTCGCCGTGGCATTGGCGATTTTCGGCTTTCGCATCGCCGATCCCCGCGATGTCAGCTGGATCACTGGCGATGTCGTGACGGCCCAATTCGGCTGGGAGCAGTACCGCACTGACGCCAAGCACTGGTTCCCCTTCGTGGCGGACCGCGCCTCTTTTCCGCTGACCATGCCGATTGCGATGTTCGACATACTGCCGACGTTCGCGTTTTTGGTGAAACTGTTCACCTGGTCATCGCAGGCGCAAGTGCAATATTTCGGCCCGGCGTTCCTGATTGGGGTGGTGCTGCAGGCTTTGTTTGCCTGGCTGCTGCTGGCCGAGGCGACGCGGGGGAAGGCGGGTGCGGCGCACCGCATATCACTCCTGATCGGCACGTTGTTCTTCGCCACTGCGCCGATCCTGCTGGTGCGGTTCTACTTCACCCATATGTCGCTGTCGCTGCAATGGCCGCTGATCGCCAGCCTGTGGCTCTATGTGCGCGGGCCTCGCGCGGGATTTTCGCGGTCGATCCGGGACTATTCGCTGCTGGGTTTGGTCGCTGCGGCGATAAATCCCTACATCATGGCGATGACCCTGCTGATCTATGGCGCATACGTCCTGCGCCATATGCAGGCCGCGCGGTTCGCGCTCAAGAATATCGTGATCTACCTGATACCCGCTCTTTTCTCTGTGTTCTCGCTGCTGATATCCGGTTTCATCGACCCCTTCATCGGTCCGGTTTTTCCGGGGGAGGGATACGGAATCTATTCGGCCAATCTGTTCAGCCCCTTTGATCCGATGTCCTATTACCTAGGATCGTCATTCCTGCCCGATCAGAAGCTGGCGACCGGTGGGCAGTACGAAGGTTTTGGCTATTTCGGGCTGGGCGCGATCCTGTTGATCGCGGCAGGAGTGTTACTCGCCGTCAAGAACATCAGGCGCAGCGACGGACTGTTATCGCCGCTGGTGGTGGTCATTCTCATTGCCTGGCTGATGGCGCTGTCAGCGCGAATCACATTCGGGGCCTACAGCATCGAGATCAGCCTGCCCGCGCAAATTATCAGCGTTCTGGAGGTTTTCCGCTCATCGGGGCGGTTCATCTGGGTGGTGAACTACGGCTTGCTCCTGATTGCGGTTTCCGCAGTGATCCTGTGGCTCAAGCCGAGGCACGCGCTGGCAGTGCTTGGCCTGGCCGCTTTGGTCCAGATCGCCGATCTGGCCGCGCCGCTGGCCGCAATGCATGGGCGGTTCGCGCGACTGAACGGCTCTGCGCAATTTACCGACACGGCGTTCCGGGGGCTGGGCAAGGCGCATGATACGCTGATCGTACTGCCCGCGTGGCAATGCCGTCTGTGGACGCCCCCGCAGAACGACTATCCCAACCTTCATTTCATCCAGATTTCAAACCTGGTGATGGAAGGCCATTTGCGGACCAATTCATTCTACGCCGGGCGAACCGCAGTTGCGCAGGCGAAATATCACTGCGTCACGGCGCTGGACGCATTGCCACGCCAGCCCGCGGACCGGCGTAGCGCCTATCTGCTCAGCCCGCGCAAGTTCAACGAATACGGCGCGCACATAGCTGCCACGCACTTCTGCGATTTTGCCGAAGATATGTTCCTGTGCCGCGCTGACCGGGGTAAAGCCGGAATGTCGCAGCGTGCGAAAGTGGCAGCATCGCTCGTTGCCGATCCGGGCATGCGTTAGGAAATGTATGAACCAGCCTGATCCTAGCCCTCGCCGCGTGATCCTTCCTTGGGCGCTGTTCGCTGGCGCGCTTGCGCTTGCGGCATGGTCATGGTGGCCATCGGCAAAGGGCGATGTACTCGTCACCACGCTCACTGCCTTTGAAAAGCAGAACCGGCTCACTGTATTCAGCGCGCAGCTCTCGCCGGTGGTTTCCGCCGATAGCGAAAGCCTGATGGGCATAATCAAGGTCAAGCAGGTGGCGGTGATCCCGGCGCGGGTGGATTATAGCGTCGACCTGTCGGGCATGACGCGGGACCGGCTGACGTGGGATGCCGGATCCAAGCGGCTCGACGTGCGCCTGCCCGCAGTGCTGCCCGGCCCGCCCAACCTCGATGAAGCCCGCGCGCAATACCTGCGCGAAGGCGTGTGGATCAGCCGCACCACGCAGGATCGGCTGACCCGCGAAAATACGCAGACCGCGCAAAGTCAGGCGAGCAACGAGGCGGCCAATCCGGTTTTGCTCGGCCTTGCCCGGGCCGCCGCGAAGGATGCTGTGCGCCAGAACCTCGCAATTCCGCTGCAAGTCGCGGGTTTTGGCGATGTCTCGGTCACCGTTCACTTCGACGGTGAGAGCGCACCATGATCGTCAGCAGCAGGCGCGGCATTAGCGGCAGTCGCTGGAGCAATTGTGCCGCCAGCGGGATAGGCATCTGCTGAATGAAGCACGCGAAGTTCGATGTGCTGTTCGCAGCCCTGCTGTCAGTCGGTCTCGCGCTTGCGGTGTTCGGGATGCGGATTGCCAATCCGCACGATCTTAGCTGGATTGATGTCGATGCGGTGACGGGACAGTTCGCCTGGGAGCAATATCGCACCGATCCCGGCCATTATTTTCCGATAGTTTCGGATCGCTATTCCTGGCCGCTGGCGATGCCGCTGGCGATGTTCGACAATTTTCCGCTGGCGGCGCTTGGCCTAAAGCTGCTCACACCGGCAGCGAGCGGACCTATCCAGTTTTTCGGTCCCCTGTTCTTGATCGGGGTGGCGCTGCAGGCGCTGTTCGCCTGGCTGCTGCTGCGCGAAGCGACGCCCAGGCGTTCGGGCGCGGCCTACCGGAGTTCGCTGTTTATCGGCACGCTTTTCTTCGCTACCGCACCCATCCTGTTGGTGCGGTTCCAGCTGGCGCATATGTCGCTGACCCACCAGTGGCTGCTGCTCGCAAGCCTGTGGCTGATCGCCCGCAGCAATCGTGCCGGTCTGCGCGGGACAGTGCGCGGCTACGCGGTGCTCGAGTTCGTTGCGGCCTCGATAAACCCTTATCTGATGATCATGACCTTGATGCTCTATTGCGGCCTGCTGCTCAAGTGGATCATGGACAAGACATTGAATCTGAGGAATTTCTGGATGACTTTCATCCCGGTAGCCTCAGCATTTGTCGCATTGCTCATTTCAGGTTTTATCAATCCGTTCGCGGGCGCCCTGGTGCCCGGCGAGGGCTACGGGTTTTTCTCGGCCAATCTCAATGCCCTGTTCAACCCCATGTCGTCGCAGTTCGGCTCGG
>JANPPM010000150.1:0-10924 GCA_031428495.1 Novosphingobium sp. | reverse complement strand
ATCGCGGCAATGGAAGCAGCGGGCATCCGCGTTTCCCCCTCGCCTGCCGAGCTTGGAACGACATTGGCCGCGCTACTCGGCGAACTTGTCTGAGCAAGCCGCGTTACGGCGTTGAGCAAGAATTTGGGTGACGGTGATCCTCCCCGGGAACCGCGAAGCCCTGAATTGCAGACTATCTGACGCTGGCGCACCGCCAGTGTGAAAGGGTGTAACTCATGGGCAATGAAAGCCACGATTTCCTCCCCGGCGCTGATGACCTTGGCCCGCAGCCCGGTCCCAGCTGGCAGCGTGCCGGCTGGCCGCTGGCGGGCGGCGCCAATGAGGATGATCTCACTCAGGCGCTCGATCCACTCGCACTGAAGGCCGCGATCAAGGCGTCGGTCAAGCAGGCAGGTAGCGCGCTCAATGATCAATCGATCGAAGCAGCCTCCTCCGATGCCATCCGCGCGATGACGCTGATCCGCACCTACCGGGTGCGCGGACACCTTATCGCCGATCTCGATCCGCTGGGCCTCGCCAAGCAGGAACTGCCCGCCGATCTATCGCCTGCATTCCATGGATTCGGTCCGGCTGACCTTGACCGCAAGGTTTTCCTCGGCGGCACTTTGGGTCTCGAATGGGGCACGATAAATCAGATCGTCGCGATCCTGCAGGCCAACTATTGCGGTAAGGTCGGCCTGGAATACATGCATATCAGCGATGTCGAGGAGCGCCGTTTCCTCCAGTCGCGGATGGAAGGCGCTGACAAATCGATCCTGTTTTCGCCCGAAGGCAAGAAGGCCATCCTCGGCGCAGTGATCCGCGGCGAACAGTACGAGACATTCCTCGGCAAGAAATACGTCGGCACCAAGCGCTTTGGCCTGGATGGCGGCGAATCGATGATCCCCGCGCTGGAAGCCGTGATTAAATACGGCAGCCAGATGGGCGTGAAGGAAATCGTCTATGGCATGTCCCACCGGGGCAGGCTCAACGTGCTGGCCAATGTCATGGCCAAGCCATACCGGGTGATCTTTCACGAGTTTTCCGGTGGCAGCGCCAACCCCGACGATGTCGGCGGCTCGGGCGACGTCAAATATCACCTCGGCACCTCGACCGACCGCGAGTTTGACGGCGTGTCGGTCCACATGAGCCTGGTGCCCAATCCCAGCCATCTGGAAACGGTCGATCCCGTGGTGCTGGGCAAGGTCCGAGCGACCCTGACCATGCGTGATGATCTGGACGAAAAGAATCAGGTGCTGCCCGTGCTGCTGCATGGCGACGCCGCCTTTGCCGGGCAAGGCATCGTGTGGGAGACGCTCGGGTTTCAGGGCATCCGCGGTTATGCCACCGGCGGCTGCGTCCACTTTATCATCAACAACCAGATCGGCTTTACCACCAGCCCGCAATTCGCACGCAATTCGCCCTATCCTTCAGACGTGGCCAAAGGCGTCCAGTCGCCGATCTTCCACGTCAACGGCGATGATCCCGAAGCGGTGACCTTTGCCTGCAAGCTGGCCATCGAATTCCGTCAGAAGTTCGACAAGGACGTGGTGATCGACATGTGGTGCTATCGCCGCTTCGGACACAACGAAGGCGACGAACCCAGCTTCACCCAACCACTGATGTACGCCAAAATTCGCCAGCATCCCCGCGTCAGCGAAATCTACGCCGCCAAGCTGATCAGCGAAGGCGTGATCGACCAGAGCTTTGTCGACGTTGTTATCAACGGTTTCACTGCACATCTGGAAAACGAGTTTGAAGCCTCCAAGAGCTACAACCCCAACGAAGCTGACTGGTTCGCCGGCCGGTGGAGCGGGTTCAACAAGCCGGTCGATCCCGAAACCGCGCGCCGCAATGTGCCGACCGGGATCGAGGGCAAGCTGCTTGACAGCCTCGGGCGCACGCTGGTCACCGTTCCCGATGGACTGGAAATCCACAAGACGCTTGGCCGGGTAGTAGAGGCCAAACGCGGCATGTTTGCCAGTGGCGAAGGTTTTGACTGGGCGACCGGCGAGGCACTGGCCTTTGGCAGCCTGATCTCGGAAGGTTACGGCGTGCGGCTGTCCGGCCAGGATTCAGGCCGCGGCACCTTCAGCCAGCGCCATGCCGTCTGGGTCGATCAGAACGACGAGCATCGCTATGTTCCGCTCGAAACCGTGCCGCATGGCCGTTTTGAAGTGCTCGACAGTCCGCTGTCCGAATACGGCGTGCTCGGCTTTGAATATGGTTATGCGATGACCGATCCCAAGACACTGGTCCTGTGGGAAGCGCAGTTCGGCGATTTCGCCAATGGCGCGCAGATCATCATCGACCAGTATATTGCCGCCTCCGAAGCCAAGTGGCTGCGCGCCAACGGGCTCGTCCTGCTATTGCCGCATGGCTACGAAGGCCAGGGGCCGGAGCATAGTTCGGCGCGGCTTGAGCGGTTTTTGCAGCTTTGCGCGCAGGACAACATCCAGGTCTGCAACATCACCACTCCGGCGAATTACTTTCATGTGCTGCGCCGCCAGATGCACCGGCCGTTCCGCAAGCCGCTGATCATCATGACGCCCAAATCGCTGCTCCGACATCCGATGGCCAAGAGCAAGGCCTCGGACTTCGTTGGCGAGGGGCACTTCATGCGCATCCTTTCCGATGTCACGCCCCCCGCAGATGACAAGGTCAAGCGGCTGGTGCTGTGTTCAGGCAAAGTCGTCTATGACCTGTTCGAGGCACGCGATGCAGCGGAAATGACCGACACTGCCATTGTCCGGCTCGAACAGCTGTATCCCTTCCCCGGCGATCCGCTGCGAACCCGTATCGAGCGGATGACGGCGCTCGAAGATGTCGTCTGGTGTCAGGAAGAACCGCGCAACAATGGCGGCTGGTCGTTCGTCGATCCCTTCATCGAAGAGACGCTGAAGGCCGCAAATTGCCGCACCACCCGCGCGCGCTATGCCGGCCGCGCCGCCTCCGCCTCCCCCGCTACAGGCCTCGCCAAGCGCCATGCTTCCGAGCAGGGCGCGCTGGTCGCCGATGCGTTGGGGCTGTCCGTCCGTTCCGAAATCCGTAGAATGAAGAAAGCATAGCATTCTTCATTCTACGCCTGCCCCGAGCTAGTCGAGGGGCCAGAAGAAGGCCTGATCCATGCCGACTGAAGTCAAAGTTCCCGTTCTGGGTGAAAGTGTTGCCGAAGCGACTATCGGCCAGTGGCTCAAACAGCCCGGCGAGGCAGTCGCGCGCGATGAGCCGATTGTCAGTCTAGAAACCGACAAGGTGGCGATTGAGGTCATGGCACCCGAGGCGGGTGTGATGGGCGCGCAACTGGTCAAAGAGGGTGATACAGTCACCGTCGGCACCGTGATCGCAGTTGTCGAGGCAGGTGCAGGAACAAGCGCTCCAGCCTCAACTTCCCCGGCGCCGACGCAGACCGCGCCCACCAGCGATGCCGCCGCCGTGCTCTCACCCTCGGTGCGCCGCGCAGTGCTCGAACACCATATCGACCCTGCGATGGTCAAAGGCACCGGCAAGCACGGCCGCTTGACCAAGGAAGACGTCGTCAGCGCGGCGCAGGCCAAGCAGGCAGCGCCCGCGGCTCCACCCGCCGCTCCTGCCGAAGCTCGCGCGCCCGCCACCGGTGCTCGGGCAGAAGAGCGCGTCAAAATGACCCGCATGCGCCAGACCATCGCCAAGCGGCTGAAGAGTGCGCAGGAAGTGGCAGCCCTCCTGACCACGTTCAACGATTGCGACATGTCGGCAGTGATCGCCGCGCGCGACAAGTTCAAGGATCAGTTCGAGAAGAAGCACGGGGTCAAACTCGGCTTCATGAGCTTCTTCGCCAAGGCCGCCTGCCTCGCACTGAAGGACATACCCTCGGTCAACGCGCAGATCGAAGGGGATGAGATCGTCTATTTCGACTATGTCGATATTTCCGTCGCAGTCTCTGCGCCGGGCGGCCTGGTTGTTCCGGTGGTGCGCGATGCGGACAGCCTCTCGTTCGCGGGCATTGAAAAAGCCATCGCCGATCTTGGCCGCCGCGCCCGCGAGGGCACGCTGACCATGGACGACATGAAAGGCGGCACCTTCACCATCTCGAACGGCGGCGTGTTCGGCGGATTGATGTCCACGCCAATCATCAACCCGCCGCAAAGCGCAGTTCTGGGCCTCCACCGTATTGAGGACCGGCCCGTTGTCCGCGACGGCCAAATCGTCATCCGCCCGATGATGTATCTCGCACTCAGCTATGACCACCGCCTGATCGATGGCCGCGAAGCCGTGACCGCCTTGAAGACGATCAAGGAAGCGATTGAAGACCCCACGCGGTTGCTGATTGACCTTTGATTTATCCGTCGTCCCGGATCGGGTCCGGGACGACGTTGGAGTGATGATATGCCTGAATACGACTACGACCTCCTCGTCATCGGTGCTGGACCCGGCGGCTATGTCGCGGCAATCCGCGCGGCGCAACTCGGGTTGAAAGTCGCCTGCGCCGAAGGCCGCGATACACTGGGCGGAACCTGCCTCAATGTCGGCTGCATTCCTTCGAAGGCGCTGCTGCATGGCTCTGAGTTGTTCGAAGAGGCCGCACACGGCACGCTCGCCAAGTTCGGGGTCAAGACCGGCAAGGTCGAACTCGATCTGGGCGTGATGCAGGGCGAGAAGGCGAGCGCGGTCAAGGAACTGACTGGCGGGATCGAGTTCCTGTTCAAGAAGAACAAGATCGACTGGCTCAAGGGCCATGCGGCGTTCCACGATGCGCACGGCGTTGAAGTCGCAGGCAAGACCGTTACCGCAAAAAACATTGTCATCGCCACCGGCTCATCGGTCACGCCGCTGCCCGGCGTTGACGTCGATAATGACAAAGGAATCATCGTCGATTCCACCGGCGGACTGGCGCTCGACCGGGTTCCACAACATCTGGTCGTAATCGGCGGCGGGGTAATCGGGCTTGAGCTGGGCTCGGTCTGGCGGCGGCTCGGCTCCAAGGTCACGGTTGTCGAATTCCTTGATGCGCTGCTTCCCGGCATGGACGGCGAGGTGCGCAAGGAAGCGGCGAAGGTATTCAAGAAGCAGGGTATGGAACTGCGGCTTTCGACCAAGGTCACTGGTGCGGCCGTGAAGGACAAGAAGGCAGTGCTTACGCTTGAACCTTCAGCTGGCGGCGCGGCGGAAACGCTTGAGGCCGATTGCGTGCTCGTCGCCATTGGTCGCAGGCCCAATACCGAAGGACTAAATCTTGCGGCCATCGGGCTGGAGCTCAACAAGCGCGGCCAGATCGAAACCGGTCACGATTTCCGCACCGCAGTCGACGGCGTCTGGGCAATCGGCGACGTCATTCCCGGCCCGATGCTGGCGCACAAGGCCGAGGATGAAGGCATCGCGGTCGCCGAATTCATCGCGGGCCAGATCGGTATCGTCAACCACGCGGTCATTCCCGGCGTGGTTTACACGATGCCCGAAATCGCCGGGGTCGGCCTGACTGAAGAGCAGGCCAAGGAACGCGGCGAGATCAAGGTCGGCAAGTTCCCGATGATGGCCAATAGCCGCGCCAAGACCAACCGCGAGGGCGACGGCTTCGTCAAAGTGATCGCCGATGCGGCCACAGACCGTGTGCTGGGTGTCTGGTGCATCGCCAGCCTGGCGGGAACGATGATTGCCGAGGCCGCGCTGGGCATGGAATTCGGCGCGACGTCAGAAGACATCGCCTACACCTGCCACGCCCATCCCACCCATTCCGAAGCAATCAAGGAAGCAGCGATGGCCGTGCGCGGCAAGCCGATACACATTTAGGGCAATCCACATCTAGAGCAGCGTTCGTTTAATCTGAATCACCGTTCGTGGTGAGGAGGGACTGACCCCGGACTTGATCCGGGGGGAAGGCCCGTCTCGAACCACCAGGCACCGCGCCGGGTCCTTCAAGACGGCCTTTCAGCCTGCCGCGATGCGGCAGTTTATCCTGAGCAGCCGGCCTGTCGGCCAGCCGAAGGGGCTTCACGGCCTCCTCAGGACGAAAGGATTTGAGTCAGATTAAGCGCAATTTGTTCTAGGCCGATCCACTTCTGATCGGCCCTGTGCTAGTCAGCGGGTCATGCCTGACCCGCTCGTCACACTGCCCGATATCCTTGGCGCGCTCGATCTTGCCGCTATCGCGGTGTTTGCACTGACCGGGGCGCTGCTCGCAGTGCAGCTGCGCCAGACTTTCGTTACCGTTGCCTTTTTCGCGCTGGTTGCCGGGGTCGGCGGCGGCTCGGTCCGCGATCTGCTGATTGGCGCGCCGGTATTCTGGATACGTGATCCGTGGGTTGCACCGGTGTGCCTCGGGGTTGCGCTGATCACCTGGTTCACGCCGCATCGCTGGTGGGAGGGCAGACTGCTCGATTGGGCAGATGCCGCCGGGCTTGCAGCCTATGCCGTGTTGGGCACCGCAAAGGCACTCGCATTTGGAGTCGCGCCCATTCCTGCAGTGCTGATGGGCGTGATAACCGGCTGCGCGGGCGGGATCATCCGCGATGTGCTGGCGGGACGTCCCTCTATCCTGATGCGGCCTGAGGTTTATGTCAGCGCGGCGGCGCTGTCGTCGGCACTATGCGCGGCGGGTTATGCGCTGGATATGGCTGCGCGCCCGGTCTGGGCCATTGCGGCGATCGCCGGTTTTGCTTTACGTGGCGCGGCAATCCACTGGGGAATTGATTTGCCTGCCTATAAGCGCGGAGAAGCGTGGCGACACTGATCACTCGGGCAACCGCGAGTTGGTCAGTCCCCCCGATTATCAGGAACCAAGGATTGGGCGGCCCAGGCATTCAACAGCCTGAACCGCCCGCTCCTGTTAAACCTCCGCGTTACAGTCCGCGAATGCCATCTATATCAAGCGCTACGACACGGCCTCGCTCAAAGCGGCAAGTGAATGCGCCACGGTCGCGTCCGTAACGATTGCCATAGTTGTTATATCCGCGATCATCCCAATGGCGCCCACCGTCACGCCAACCGCCATGCTGCGCGCTAACATTGAGCCGCCCGCGCACTTCGAAGCCACGGCGGGTATCGCGCACGTCGCGGATGTCTGAGACGGTGGCGCGCCGATAGCCGTTGCGCTCTGCCGAACGTTCAGCAACGCGGCTGCAAGCGTTGATCGCCTGGCGTGAATTGCCACCGTTGTTCCAACCACCGTTATGGCCATAACCGTGCTGTGCCATCGCTGGGCTGGCAGCAGCAACCATTGCGGCGCCCGTAGCGAGTGTGGCAAGGATTGTTTTCGTCTTACTAAACATGATCTTAACCTCTCATCTGCCGGGCGGAATGACCGGCTATGACGCTCTTGTAGATCTTGCGCGGTGAGACATCGCTGAACTGGACCGACAGAAAATATTCATAATTGTCGTCTAGTTTATGAACACTGAGATCGACTAAGAGCTGATTAACCAGTCAGAGGTTAGGATCTGTCTATGGATTTTTTCTTTCTAATGCTGCCGACAATTGTTCTCGTTTTGCTGCTGTCTGCGGTGGAAATGTTGGTGCGCCCTGCCCGCGCTGACTGGTGGCGGAATATCCAGATCTGGCTGGTCAACACGCTTGCGGGCTTGGCGATGCTGTCGCTGTTTGCCGGATTGCAGCTGCCCTCGCTGCTCGATGGCAGGGCCATGCCCTATTGGCTCGGCGCAGTCCTGTTCCTGCTGGTCCGCGATTTTCTCGAATTCGCTTTCCACCGCGCGCAGCACAGCGTGCCACTGCTGTGGTCGATGCATTCGTTGCACCATTCAGACCCGGATATGTCTGCGCTGACCACCGGGCGCCACTTCTGGGGCGATCAGGTGATCAAGAATGTGACGATATGGCCGCTGGCCATGCTTATCATCGCGCCGACACCGACGATGATCGGGCTCTATACCCTCATCAGCCTATGGAATTATGTCGTCCACGCGCGGCTGCCGGTCAGCTTCGGGCCGCTGTCGTGGCTGCTCAACAGCCCCGCCTATCACCGTCGCCATCATTCGAGCCTGCCCGAGCACTACAACAGCAACTACGCCGCGCTGTTCCCGATTTTCGACGTAATATTCCGCTCATACAACCGCCCCCACGGCTGGCCGCCGACCGGGCTGGAGAGCAAGCCCGAATCGCTGATCGATGTGCTGGCTTGGCCAGTGCGCCAGGATCGCCGCGCGACCGAACTCGAGGTTACGGCTTCGGCAGGGTAACCGCCTGCGGAACCTGCAATCCACTCCATTGCGCCAGAAATGCCAGAATATCGGCGTTTTCCTCGATAAGCTTGTCGGTCGGTTTTCCTGAGCCATGCCCGGCTCGGGTTTCGATGCGGATCAGGTGCGGCTTGGTGCCCGCACGTGCTGCTTGCAGCGCGGCGGCATATTTAAAGCTGTGGCCGGGGACGACACGGTCATCGGTGTCCGCAGTCGTCACCAGTATCGCCGGATAGTCCGCACCCGGCTTGATGTTGTGATAGGGAGAGTAGGCGCGCAGCACGCGGAAATCGGCTTCTTTTGCGGGATCGCCATAGTCATCGACCCAGTAGCGCCCGGCGGTGAAGCGGTTGAAGCGCAGCATATCCATTACGCCCACGGCAGGATTGGCCGCAGCGAAGAGGTCTGGCCGCTGATTGACCACCGCGCCGACAAGTAGCCCACCGTTCGATCCGCCCTGAATCGCCAGGCCGCCTTTGGGCGTAAGGCCCTGGGCGATCATATACTCCCCCGCCGCGATGAAATCATCTAAAACGTTTTGCTTGCGCGCAAGCCGCCCGGCATCATGCCAGTCCTTGCCGTATTCACCGCCACCACGCAGGTTGGCGAGTGCGAATGCGCCGCCTGCCTCAAGCCAGGCCATGCGCTGCGAGGAATAGCCGGGCGTCAAGGAGACATCGAAGCCGCCGTAGCCATAGAGCAAGGTGGGCACCGCGCGATTGGCCGCCGCAATCGATGTCTTACGCACGACGAACATCGGCACGCGGGTGCCATCTTTCGAAGTGTAGAACTGCTGCTGGACGCTGTAGTTCTTGGGATCAAAGGTCAGCTTCGGCTCTGCGAAGGGCTTGGTCACGCCGGTCGACAGGTTAAGCCGGTAAATCGCGGCAGGTTGGTTGAAGCTGGTGAAGCTGTAGAACGTCTCGGGGTCACCCGGCTTCCCTTTGAAGCCCGCCGCCGTGCCAAGCCCCGAAAGCGACAGCGCCTTGGCCCCGCGACCTCTGAGATCGAGCACCAGCGCACGGCTGGCCGCGTCCTTCAGGTAATTGAGCACCAGTTTGTCACCGATAATCGTGCCCTGTTGCAGCGTCTCATCGCTCTGGCTCACCAGTTCGCGCCACTGGGCATCCGGTGCGGCCAGATTGATCGCAACCAGACGATAGCGCGGGGCCTCCTTGTTGGTGACGAACCACAAGGTCGATCCCATGCCCTCGACCAGCTTCCAGTCATGCTCGAATCCGGTAATCAGCGCGCGGGCCTTCCATCCATCCCGTGTGCGCCGGGCCAGATCGATGACATGTACCGCATAGCGCGAATCGGTGCCCACGGCGCTGGTCACCACGGCCCAGCGGCCATCGTGGGTGATCTGCGCGGTGTGGCTGCGTTCGCGGTGATCTGGGGTTGCGAAAACCTGTTCGTCGGCCTGTTGCGCTGTGCCGATCCGATGGAAGTTCAGCGTCTGGTTGTAATTGAGCGCCTGGAAATCCCGGCCCGCCTCGGGCGCGGGAAAGCGCGAATAGAGAAATCCTTCGCTGCCCACCCAGGCAAGATCCGTAAACTTGGCCCAGCGCACTTCATCGGCCATTACCTTGCCGGTTGCGACATCGAGCACCTTGATGATGCGCCAGTCGCTGCCGCCGTCCTGCACACTGTAGAGCAAAAAGCGCCCGTCAGGCGATGGCTTCCAGTCGTCCAGTGCGGTGGCCGCATCTCCTGACCAGGCATTGGGATCAAGCAGCAGGCGCGGCTTGCCGTTCAGCCCCTGCCGCACAAACAGCTGTGCCTGATTCTGCAGGCCGGTGTTGCGGGTGTAGAAATAGCGTCCGCCAGCCTTGGTAGGCAGACCGAACCGTTCATAGTTGAACAGGCTGCGCAGCCTATCCTCGAACCATGGCCGCTGCGGCAGCGCATCGAGATAGGCACGCGAGGCTCTATTCTGCGCCTCAACCCATGCAGCGACTTGCGCGTCGGTGCGCACATCGTTTTCAAGCCAGCGATAGGGATCGGCCACGGCCTCCCCGAATTGGGGTTCGACAACAGCCTCGCGGCGAGTTTCGGGATAAGTGATGGGGTTCATGGTTTGGGCAAGCGCCGGGAAGACAGCAGCGGCAACGGCGAAGATCGCCAGAATAAATCGCGGCATCCATTCATTCCCAAAATGCAGAAAGGCGACCCCGAACCTATCATTCGGGGCCGCCTTTGCAATTCATCGTTATGAATAAGAGTGGCGCGCAAGCCTTATTCGTCGTCGGTCATCACCGGGCCGGAATCCTGACCCTTGGCCGACACATCACGCTCGACCAGTTCGATAATCGCGATCGGCGCTGCGTCAGAGGCGCGGAAGCCGGCCTTGATGACGCGGGTGTAGCCGCCAGCACGGTCGGCATAGCGCGGTGCGAGCACGTCAAACAATTTGATCAGCTGCGCATCGTCCAGCAGGCGGGCGTGCGCCAGACGGCGGTTTGACAGCCCGCCGCGCTTGCCCAGAGTGATCAGCTTTTCGAGGTAAGGGGCGAGTTCACGCGCCTTTGGCGTGGTGGTGGTGATCTGCTCATGCTTGATGAGAGCCGCCGCCATATTGCGCAGCAGCGCCTTGCGGTGCGACGAGGTGCGTTGAAGCTTGCGATGACCAATTTTATGACGCATTTTTTCTACTCCGTTCGTACAGGGCCCGTATCAGGTAGCCCTGTCCTGGCAGGGACGGTCGCCTGCCTAGTTGCCGTCGTCCCGGGTTGACCCGGGACCGCTGGCCTCAAAACGCGAGGCCGGTTCAG
>JANPPM010000149.1:0-6003 GCA_031428495.1 Novosphingobium sp. | reverse complement strand
TCGGCATCCTTGCGCTTTTTCTTGCGGCGCACCAGCCGGTCGCCGAGAATGTCCTGTTCGGTAACCAGATCGATATCAGCGCTAGAAAAGCCAGATTCGAGCGGCAGAACCAGCGCGGCGGGCAACCCTTTGGCGGCAATGCCCAGCGCTTCCTGCCAGGTTTCCGCCAACGCGGGCGCAGGGCCTTGCGCCTCGCCAAGGATCGAGACGATGCGGGCGCGGCTGCCGGTGGAATAGGCGGCGATGATCGCCTTGCGGCCTGACTTTGCTACGGTGTGAAGGTGCTTCGCGGCGGCCTCATAGACATTGTCGCCGCGCGCGCGTTCGGGGGCGAAATCGCGGCCACTGGCAAAGGCAAAGTCGATGACGCCCGCGCTTTCGGGCTGGGCAAAGATATCGGCGCGGTGGACCGGCCATTGTGCCAGCCGCGTGTCGAGTTCTTCGCGCGAAAGATAGAGCGTGGCGGGTTCCAGCGGGCGATAGCTGCCCGCTCGTTTGCCTGAAGTCTCGCCGCGGTTGGCGTAATAGTCGGCAATGTCGGTGAGCCGCTCCTCTGCGGCGCCCAATGCACCATTGTCGATGAGGATCAGGTCGTTGCTGGACAGATGATCGAACAGCGTGACCATGCGGTCCTCGAACAGCGGTAGCCAATGTTCCATGCCAGCCAGCCGACGACCCTCGCTGACGGATGCATAGAGCGGGTCTGATGTAGCGTTTGCGCCGAATTTCTCGCGGTAGTGCGAGCGGAAGCGTTTGACGCTTTCCTCATCAAGCAGCGCCTCGCTCGCAGGGAGCAGCAGGTGCTGGTCAATGCTGCCGGTCGAACGCTGACTGTTCGGATCGAACAGCCGCAGCGTTTCCAATTCGTCGCCAAAGAAATCGAGCCGCAGGCCCTGTTCGAGGCCCGAGGGGAAAATGTCGAAAATCGACCCGCGCACCGCAAATTCGCCAGCGTCAGCGACGGTGTCGGTGCGCGAATAGCCCTGCCGCTGGAGCAGCTGGGTCAGGCTCTCGCGGCTGATTTCCATGCCCGTTTTGAGCAGCCGCACCGATTCGCGGATGCGGAACGGCGTGAGGACGCGCTGGGTGATGGCATTGATCGTGGTGACCAGCAATTGCGGGCTGCTGCCCTCATTTTGCAACCGGTGCAGCGCCGAAAGCCGCCGCGCACTGACCGAAAGTGCCGGGCTGGCGCGGTCATAGGGGAGGCAGTCCCACGCGGGAAATTCGATAACATCGAGTTCAGGGGCGAAGAAACCGGCCGTTTCGCTGATCGCGCGCATGGCCGCCTCATCGGGCGCGATAAAAACGGCACGGCCTTTGGCGGCGCGCGCCAGATCGGCCAGCACCAGAGGCTGTGCCCCGCGTGCGAGTGCGGCGAGGGTTAGCGGAGCTTTGGCGGAAAGGATGCGGTTGATGTCGGGCATGGGGAGGGATGCCCCTAGCGGGGGATTGCAGCCCTGTCGAACCTGAAGCCGATCTATCCTTTATCGTCATCCTGAACTTGTTTCAGGACCCATTTCGCCACAAACTCAGGTTCATGCAAGAAGAGCGAAACCCCTGCGTCTACATCCTCACAAGCAAGCACTACGGGACGTTATATATCGGCGTCACCTCAGACCTGCTCGGCCGAATGTGGCAACACCGCAATAACGCCGCACCCGGCTACCTCGTGCTACGCGGTTCACCGTCTCGTTCACTTCGAGATGTTCGGTGACATGGAACGCGCGATAGCCCGTGAGAAGCTGCTCAAGAACTGGCACCGACAGTGGAAGATCAACCTGATCAACGAGGCCAACCCGCATTGGGCGGACCTTGCTGTGGGGCTGGGCCTTCCCCCACTTGCTCCGGGTGAGCCGAGAAATGGGTCCTGAAACCAGTTCAGGATGACGAAGTTGAAAGGGGTTGGAGAATGGGTGAGGGTTAAACGAGCTGACCTTGCTCCCTTACGAGTAGCGACATACATTCTGCGTATGGCCAGAACTCAGCACACATTCGCAAACAAGAGGGATAGCCCGATCTACGTGTCGGTTGAGCCTTGGCCAGAGTGTTTCGAGTTAGAGCCGGGATAGGAACTGACGCTTATCTGGGATGCTACTGAATGCGACGATTCCGTGCAGGTCAACTTCATAAATGAGCGTGAACTTGTCGTGTAGCCTAACAGCAGTACTTATGAAATTCAATATCTTATAAACGGCGAGGAGGCAGAAGCGCGAAGTTGGACATTTAAGCACAAGTGATCAATCCCCCCCAATCTCCACATAATCCAACCGTTGCATCAAAGTCATCTGCGCGCCTGCAAAGGCATCGGGCACCGCCAAGGTTCCCAGCGCCCATGCCATGACATCGACATCGTCTTCTTCGATCAACGCTTCGAACCAGTCGAGCTCCGCGGGGGCCCATTGCGCGGAGTAGCGATCGAAGAAACCGCCGATCATATAGTCCGCCTCGCGCGTGCCTCGGTGCCAGGCGCGGAAGCGCGCGCGGCGAAGGCGGTCGCTAAGGGGGGGGGCTTCATCTGCCATGCCCGCCGCCGCTAGGTTACGGCGGCGGGCATGGCAAGACTTTGACTTATTCCTCGTCGCGCAGGGCCGCGAGAATCTCGCTAGGTTGCTTGCCGATCATGTCCTTGGAAACATCCTGCACCAGCGCCTGCTCGGTCTGCTTGTGATAATGCGGCCGCACTTCGCCAAGTGTGCGCGGCGGCGCGATGATCACCAGATGCTCGATCCTGTGATCCAGCACTTCGCGGTTGAGCCAGTTTACCGCAGCGATGGCATGCGCGTCTTCCTCATCCTGATGCCCGCCCGGATTGCCCGAGCTTGACCGGTGGCTGCCGCCGCTGTGGTTGCTGCTGTCGAGCTGGGGTGAAGTCATGGAGGCAAGTTCCGGCTCACCTTCGGTGCCGTCGTTGCGGTAAAGCTCGAAATTCTTGCCATCGACGATGGCGATGACGGTACCGGTGGGAAGTGACATTCCAGTCTCCTGATTGATTGACCTGCGTGCGTTCGCAATGAGGCCTAAACGCACGAGAAGCGCTTTCGGCCATGCGCTGCATCAATTTGTGGCGAAAATACCTTTTGCCCGGCTATGAGGGGCAATGCGTCCCGAACGGCTCAACCCCCTGTTTGCCGAAGCCGGCTCGCTCAAGGGTGTTGGCCCGCAGCTGGCCAAGCCGCTGGACAAGCTCACACTGACCCGCGTGAAAGATCTCGCCTATCACCTGCCGGACCGTTTTGTTCAGCGCCGGGCGGTGGCCGATCTCGATGCGGCCAGTCCCGGTGAGAACATTGTCGTCGCGCTGACCCCGGTTGAATATCGCGGAACTCCGGGGCGCGGGCCGTTTCGCGTGCTGGCGGCGGATGCACCGGGAAACATCTGCGCGGTAACCTATTTCGGGCGCAATTCGGGTTGGGCGAAGAAGCAGTTACCGCTGGGTGAGAAGCGCTGGATCGCAGGGCGGCTCGACCAATACGGCCAGATGCTCCAGATCGTTCATCCCGACCACGTGAGCGACGACAGTGCGGGCCTGACCGGACAACTGACCGAGCCTGTCTATCCGCTCTCCGAAGGGCTGACACAGGGACGACTGACGGCGCTTGTGCAGCAGTCGCTGGCCGTGCTTCCTGAATTGCCCGAGTGGATCGAGCCAGGATTGCGGGACAAAATGCGCTGGCCTGGGTGGCGCGACGCGTTGTTTCTGGCGCACAAGGACGAGCACGCCGAGGCGCGTGACCGGCTGGCCTATGACGAATTGCTGGCAAACAGTCTGGCGCTGATGCTGGTGCGCAATGCCAACCGTGCGAAGATCGGCACGCCGCTTGCAGGCGATGGCGTCTTGCGCGGGAAGCTGCACTTGCCCTTCGCGCTCACAGGCGCGCAGCAGCGCTCGATTGGCGAGATTGAGGGCGATCTGGCGCAGGGCGCGCCGATGCTGCGGCTGCTGCAGGGCGATGTCGGTTCGGGCAAGACTGTGGTGGCGCTTGAAGCCATGATGATCGCGGTGGAGGCCGGGGCGCAGGCGGCCTTGCTCGCGCCAACCGAAATCCTGGTGCGCCAACATTTTGCGACGCTGAGCGGGATGCTGGCCGGGACCGGCGTTGAGATCGCGCTGTTCACCGGGCGGGATAAAGGCCGCGCGCGGGAATCGATCCTGATGGGGCTGCTGGATGGCAGCATCGATATTGTCGTGGGCACCCACGCGATCTTTCAGGACAGCGTGGCCTACAAGAACCTTGCGATGGTCGTGATCGATGAACAGCACCGCTTTGGGGTCGGCCAGCGGCTAATGCTGACGCAAAAGGGTAAACGCACTCCGCATTGCCTCGCAATGACCGCAACCCCGATCCCGCGCACGCTGACGCTGGCGCAATATGGCGAGATGGATGTGAGTCGCCTTGACGAAATGCCGCCCGGCCGCCAGCCGATTGATACGCGCGTTGTGGCGGTCGAGCGGATGGGCGATGTGGTTGGCGCACTGGCGCGGCATCTCGAATCAGGCCAGCAGGCCTATTGGGTCTGCCCGATGGTGCGCGAGAGCGAAACCGACGATATCGCCGCCGCCGAAGCCCGCCATGCCGAGCTGAAGGCACGGTTCGGCGATACGGCAGAGCTGGTCCACGGCCAGCTGCGACCCGAAGCCAAGGACGCCGCAATGGAGCGGTTCGTGCGCGGCGAAGCGAAACTGCTGGTTGCCACCACAGTGATCGAAGTCGGCGTGGATGTGTCCAATGCCACGCTGATGGTGATCGAGCAGGCAGAGCGTTTTGGCCTCGCCCAGCTCCACCAGTTGCGCGGGCGGGTGGGGCGCGGCGAGGGCAAATCGACCTGCCTGTTGCTGCGCGGGGCCGCGCTGTCCGAAACCGCGCGCGACCGATTGGCCCTGATGCGCGAGACGCAGGACGGCTTTCGCCTCGCCGAAGAAGATTTGCGGCTGCGCGGTGGCGGTGAATTGTTGGGGACGCGGCAGTCCGGTGACACACCGTTTCGTATCGCCAGCCTTGAGCAGATCACCCGGCTGCTGCCGCTGGCGCATGATGATGCGCGCCTGCTGATCGAGCGGGACGGCGGCCTGACCGGGCCACGCGGCGAGGCGGCGCGGTTGCTGCTCTACCTGTTCGAGCGCGACTGGGGCGTGCAACTGCTGCGCGGCGGATGATGGAGCGCTTGCGGCAATGGGCGCGGGTGCTGAAGCGCAATATCACGCTGCTGTGGCTCGCCGCGCGCGATCCCCGCACGCCCATCATGGCAAAGCTGCTCGCAGGTTTTGTTGCCGCCTATGCGCTCAGCCCGATTGACCTGATCCCCGATTTCGTGCCGGTCCTGGGCTTGCTCGATGACCTACTGCTGGTGCCCGCAGGTATCTGGTTGGCGCTGCGCTTGATCCCAGCGGATTTGCGCGAGGATTTGCGGCAGGTTGCAGAGCGGACAGAATGGCCCGGCCCGGCGCGGAAAGCCGCAATTGTGGTGGCTGCAATTTGGCTGGTCATTGCCTTATGGGTTGTAGCAGGCTTTGCGCGCTAAGCCGCCAGCGCGCGTTCCGGATCGAACGGCTCATCGCCCAGAACAGTCGTGCGATGGAGCAGCCTCCCGCTGTCCTCGGCATAGGGCTGCGCCTTGTGCATGGTGCCGGTGTTGTCCCACATGACGATGTCGCCCAGCTGCCACTGGTGGCGATAGACGAATTGCGGCTGGGTGGCCCAGTCCATCATTCGCTGGAGCAGAGCCTCGCTCGCGGATGGGGCCATCCCGACTATCTCAGCCGCAGAGGTGCTGGTGATCAGCGACTTTCGCCCATTCCGGTGCCGCCAGACGAGTGGGTGCGCCTTCGGCTCATGCGCGCGGAAGGCGGCCACTTGTTCCTCGCTCAAGTTTGGCACGAACCGAAACGAACTCTCGACCTTGTGAATCACCGTGAGGTCTTCGATCAGCGCCTTGTCACTTTCGGGAAGCGCTTCCCACGCGGCATAGGTGTTGGCAAACTCGGTGTCGCCGCCGGTCGGC
>JANPPM010000148.1:0-3955 GCA_031428495.1 Novosphingobium sp. | reverse complement strand
CGCCATGGCGAGCGCCTGCATATCGCTGGGTTCGGCATCTGCCAGGCCTTGAAGTTCGGCGTCTTCCAGTGTCACGAACAGCACGAGATGACGCGCGGCGAGCCGGGCGATGCTTTCGATCATCAGTTCGGCGCTGGTCGGGTCGGTGAAGTCCGAGAATACGACGATCAGAGAGCGGCGCTGCAAGCGCGCGGTCAAACTGGCCATAGCCAAGGTGAAATTGGGCTCCTGCGCCTGATAGTCGAGCCGCGCCGCATCGCTTTGCAGGCGGTGAAAGTGGCGGGTATCGGTGACGAAAGGGGTCATCGCCTGAGGCCGGGCGGCAAAGCCGAACAGCGCCACCCGGTCGCCGCTCTTGAGCGCGACATAAGCCGTGAGCAGGGCAGCGGAGACCGCGCGGTCGATGCGCGGCATGCCGGCAATCGGCTCGCACATCGCCTGGCCGCAATCGATGGCAAAGACGATCTGGTTGTTGCGCTCGACTTCGTATTCGCGGGCGTAGAGGCTGACATGGCGGGCCGAGCTCTTCCAGTCGATCCGCCGCCGCTCCATGCCCGGGCGAAATTCGCTCAGCGCCTCGAACTGGGTGCCCGCGCCGCGAATCCGCCGGGCAATCAGGCCGATCTGGGCATCGCGCAGGAAGGTCTGCAAGGCCGGCGAGCGCACTGCGGCGATGTTGGGCCAGACGCGCACGGCCTGGCCCAGGTCCTGCCGGTGCAGCCGCGCGCCAAGCCCCAGCGGACCCGTCCAGCGCAGCCAGACGGTATCCAGTGCGCCCTCGCCGCGCCGCGCTGGCACCAGCCGCGCCGTGCCCTGCCAGCTCGCCGTGACAGCGTCGAAGCGCAGCGCCAGCTCGCAGCGGCCGCCGGGCGCGAGGCGCGGATCGAGCGCCAAGGAGGCCGCAACTAGGCCGGGCCGGCCGCCGGAGATGTCGGCGAGCACGGCAAGCTCGAACACATCGCCCACTTCGCAATCGGCCGGGGCGACCACGCGCAAATCGGCCAGCCTGCCGGCGAGCGCGGCATCGACCAGCACCAGCAGCAGCAGCGCGAGCCCCAGCGCCGGTGCCAGAACCCAGGCAGCAGGCGCGAGCGCGGCGATCAGCAGGGCAAATGGCGCGGCAAGCGCGATCAGCACGGCGGCGCGGCTGGTGGGGACAATGCCAATGCGAAGGAAAGCAAGCTTCATCAGGCGCTAGCGCGGTGCCTCGGTCTGCTCGACCAGCTCGGCGACCAGCGCCTCGACCTGCTTGCCTTCGATTTCCGCTGTCGGACTGAGCAGCAGGCGGTGACGCAGTACCGATGTGGCGAGCGCCTTGACATCGTCTGGCACGACATAGTCACGCGCTTCAAGCGCAGCGCGCGCGCGGGCAGCATTGGCGAGCAATACGGCAGCGCGCGGGCTGGCCCCGCTGGCCAGATCGGCGCTGTCGCGTGTCGCGCGGACCAGCCGCACGATATAGTCGATCACGCTCTCCGCCAGTTTGATGCCCTTTACCGCTTTGGCAGCGGCGTTGATCCGCGCCGGATCGGCGACTGGTAATATGCCATGCGCGGCGGCGCGCGGCGGCCCGCTCATCTCGCCAAAGCGCGCGACGATCCGTGCCTCTTCTTCAAGGCTGGGATAGGCCACCAGCAGCTTGAACAGGAACCGGTCAAGCTGCGCCTCGGGCAGGGGATAGACGCCCTGACTTTCGATAGGATTTTGCGTTGCCACCACCATGAAATGATCGGCGAGGGCATGGACATCGCCGTCCAGCGTCACCCGGCGCTCCTGCATCGCCTCAAGTAGCGCGGCCTGGGTCTTGGGCGGGGTGCGGTTGATCTCATCAGCGAGCAGCAGATCGCAAAATATCGGACCGCGCGTCAGGGTGAACTGGCTGGTCTGGAAGTTGAACAGGCTCGATCCCAGAATATCGCCCGGCAGCAGGTCAGGCGTGAACTGGATCCGCCCGAAATCGAGGCCGAGGCTGGCGGCGAAGCATTGGGCAAGAAAGGTCTTGGCGGTGCCCGGCGGGCCTTCGAGCAGGACATGCCCCTGTGCCAATAGCGCGATCAGCAGATGGTCGATAGTCTCGGTCTGACCGACGATGGCCTTGGCGACCTGCCCGCGAATCGCGGCAGCGAGCTGGCTGACTTCTGGCAGTGTCATTTCCGCCGTCTTCGTTTGTACATCACTCATGTCTTGAGCATCCTTTCGAGTGCATGGATTTCGCGCGCTGCCTTGACGATGTCATGCGGACGGCGAGCGCTGCGCAGACGCGCAGTAATCGTGGAAAATGCAGCGGGGGTGCCCGCGCGCGAGGCCATGGCGCGATCGATCGCGGCGTCGGTGGCTGCGGTATCGGCAAGCCGGGGCAGGGCCAACTGGCGGGCCAGCCGCTCACGTGCGTGGTCGGCATAGGGCGCGGCAACCAGATGATAGCGCTTGGTGCGGCGGATCAGCCCGGCGGCATTGGAAATCAGTGCCGCCTTGCCGAATGCAATGGCGCGCACGCTGGCTCGCGGCGGACCAAACCGCAGGAATGCGCGCCAGCCAACCGCCAGCGCGGCAATCAGCAGACAGAGAGTCGCGGCAAGGAAGGGCGGGGTGAAGGCCAGCGTGAGCAGATTGGCCGAACGCGCAAAACCATTGAGCGTCAGGTCAAAGCTTACCGGCAGTTTTTCACCCTGCATTGCCGCATCGACCAGCGCGAGCGCCAGCATCGCGCGGTCCTTGTCGGCAAACCCGTAATTGTTGAGCAGATCAGGCTCGGCGACGATGAGCAGCGGATGCAGGCCGCTATCGTCCGCGTTACCCGGTGAAACATCGGCAAGCGCATCGATTTCGGGATAGATGCCCCTGTCGTCGAGATAGCCTGCGAGCATCTGGCCATTGCCCGCGCGTACCAGCGCCACCAAGCTGCCGCTGGACATTGTCTGCGCCAGTTGCGGTGCAGCCAGCGTGCCCAAGTGTCCCAGCCCGCGCCAGCGCCGCGATTCGCCCGTCAGTGCATCGATCTTGAGGTCGAGGCTGCCGGTAGCCTCTAGCGCGGCACCCCAGTTCGGTGATTTGGCGTCGCCCAGATAGACCCAGCCCTTGCGTGCGCCGCTCTGGCCAGTACCCGGCGTGGCCTGCCATTTCGGCAGGATCAACAGCGTCGGCCCTTCGCGGCGGCGTTTGGCGATGAGTTCGCTCAATTTGGCGGCATCGGAAAAATGCGGCGGGGTGAGCACCAGCAGGCCGGGATCATCAAGCCGCGCCTCGCTGCGTGCGCGGGTGATGAGATGGCCGCGCCGCTCGAGCAGGTCGGCAAGCGCGGCATAGCCGTTCAGCCCCTTGCCGCCGACATGCGCGCCGCCATCGTTGGTCGATCCCGAACTCATGCCCGAGCCGATCATCCACAGCAGCGCGACAAACAGCGCCGCGCCAATGCCGACCAGCGCGAGTACGCCGCGCGGACTGAACGGATTGGTCCCGCTATCGCTCATCCGGCGGGCTCACGGAACTGTTGCAGCGCAAAGTCGGCATAGGCAGTGCGCGCGGCCTGCCAGTCATCGGCAGTGAGATCGCGCAGGGCAAACAGGCTGCGCTCGACCCGTGCTGCAATTACGCCAAAGGCCTGGCGGGCGCGTTCGGGCAGGTTCGGCAGCGTGGCGATTTCGCGCGCGGTGGTTGCGGGATGCAGCCAGGCGGGCTGCGCCACTTCGATGTGATGCACAGAGCGCTGGAGGAGGAGGTGCGCGGCTTCGCCATAGCGGCCTTCGCTCGCAAGCCGGTCTGCATCGGCAAGCAGGGCGACTGCATGGGCACGTTCGGGTGCCCATTCGGGGGCGGCTTCAAGTTTCGGGCGGCGGCGCAGGGCCAGCATCGGTTCGATCACCAGCCGCCATAGCAGGAACAATATTCCCAGAGCGGCCAAGGCCCACAGGATCTTTTCAAGCACCGGCCACGACATGCCCAGCGCTTGCCCCAG
>JANPPM010000147.1:0-6628 GCA_031428495.1 Novosphingobium sp. | reverse complement strand
CCCTCACCCGGCATGATTGATCGCGCACGACTCGAGGCGATTGTCCGCGAAGCGGGACGCATCGCCATGGCCAGCTGGCCGGGCCTCGGTCATGCGCCCGATGTCTGGGAAAAAAGCCCGGGCGATCCCGTTTCTGCGGCTGACCTTGCCGTCGATTCGTTTTTGAAGCGCGAGCTTAATGCGCTGCTTCCCTCGGCTGGCTGGCTTTCCGAGGAAACCGTCGATGCGCCCGATCGCCTTGGCGGCGGTTTGCTGTGGCTGGTCGATCCAATTGACGGGACGCGCGATTATATTCGCGGTCGCAAGGGCTGGGCGGTCTCGGTGGCGCTGATCAGTTCGGGGCGGCCGCTGCTGGGCATGCTCGCCGCGCCTGCGCGCAATGAATTCTGGCACGGCGAGGCCGGCAAAGGCGGTTGGCGCAATGGGGATCGGCTGGCGGCAAGCAAGCGGCTCGAGCTGTCCGGCGCCCGCGTGCCTGCGCGAATCACCAGCGCGGAGGACAACGATCTGGTGTTAGTCGAGCAGCCCTACTCCATTGCCCTGCGCATCGCCATGGTTGCGGCGGATATAGCCGATATGGTGGCAACGCTGCGCTGGGGCTATGAATGGGATATTGGCGCCGCCGCGCTGATCGCGCGCGAAGCAGGAGCAGTGGCGACGGATGCCTTCGGTCAGCCGCTCAATTACAACAAACGCGATCCGCGCGCCTTTGGCGTGCTGGTCACCGCACCGGCAATCCATGGTGCAGCGGTAGCACGGCTGGCTGAACGGGCGCGCGAGCAAGCAGGCTAGAGCAAATAGCGCTTAATCTGACTCAAATCCCTTTGTCCTGAGGAGGCCGTGAAGCCCCTTCGGCTGGCCGGTAGGCCGGCCGCTCAGGATAAACTGCCGCATCGCGGCAGGCTGAAAGGCCATCTCGAAGGACCCGCGCGGTGCCTGGTGGTTCGAGACGGACCTTCCCCGGATCAATCCGGGGTCAGTCCCTCCTCACCACGAACGGTGATTCAGATTAAACGTATGCCGCTCTAGCGTCGTCCCGGACCTGATCCGGGACCGGTGGAGGTGGGGTCCAAGCTTGGAGCCACAACGCCAGCGGTCCCGGGACAAGCCCGGGACGCCCGATTTAAGGCGCGGCGTTGCGAGCAGCGCGGGCTTCTTCTTCGCTGATCGGCACGATCTTGATTTCAACCCGGCGGTTTCTTGACCGGCCTGCGTCGGTCATATTGTCCGCCACCGGCATAGTCTCACCAAAACCCTGACTGCGGATGCGCGATGCCGAAACCCCACGCGAGGCGAGATAGCCCGCAACCGTGCGCGCCCGGTTTTCAGAAAGCGTCTGGTTATAGGTGTCCGAACCCGTCGAATCGGTGTGGCCGTAAACGTCGATCAGGCTGCTGGGATACTGGGTCATGCTAGACGCGATCCGGTCGAGCGTTTCGCGGAATTGCGGCTTGAGGCTAAAGCTGGCGACATCGAAGGTCACCCCGTCGGGCAGGTTGACCAGAATTGCCTGGCCATTGTCGGTCTCGGTCACATCGACGCCGCTGCCCGCCGTCTGTTCCTTCAGCTCCTTGATCTGCTGGTCCATTTTGTAGCCAATCACGCCGCCGGCAACGCCGCCGATCCCCGCGCCGACGATTCGCCCGGTACGTCCGCCAATCAGCCCGCCGATCAACAAGCCCGCCAGCGCGCCACCCGCGCCGCCGATGGCCGTGCGCGAAACTTTTTTCTCCCCGGTATTGGGATCGGTAACGCAGGCCGAAACCGCAAGCAGCGAAACGGCGGCGAGACTGGATATGGCGAGGCGGGATTTCATCATCGGTTTACCTTCCTGTGTTTGTTTTTACCGGCAACTTCCCGGGGTGCGGAAGCGGCCTTGCCGTGCATGACCTGAATGGCCAATGGACAACCAGCACATCAATCGGTGTTCCCCCGCAGTTCACAACGCGCAATTCCCGAAGTAGTTCCCTAGGTCAGTTTTACCAGCATGACCTGCCCCCTTCGCCTTTCCCTGCAAAACTGCTAGCGAAACTCCCGTGACACCTTTTCCCTGGTCCGATGTCCTGATTATCGCAGGTCTGATCCTCCTCAACGGCCTGTTCGCCATGTCCGAACTCGCCATCGTCTCGGCGCGTCCGGCGCGGCTGCGTGTCGCCGCAGAGCGCGGCAGCAAAGGCGCGGCGGCGGCGCTTAAACTGGCCACCGAACCGGGCAAATTCCTCTCGACCGTGCAGATCGGCATCACTTTGGTTGGCATCATTGCCGGTGCCTATTCGGGATCAAGCCTGGGCGGGCCGGTGGGTGATCGGCTGGCGCTGCTGGGACTGCCCCTGCGCTATTCTGACGACGCTGGGTTTGCCTTGGTAATCCTGGCGACGACCTATTTCAGCCTGGTAATCGGTGAACTGGTTCCCAAGCAAGTGGCCCTCAGGGTGGCCGAACCGATTGCGATTGCTGCCGCACTGCCTATGCAGGTCATTGCACGCGCTGCCGCGCCCGTGGTCTGGCTGCTTGATCGCTCATCAGCGATGCTGCTGCGCCTCACCGGTGTTCGTCACGCCGGCGAGCCTGAAGTGACCGCCGAAGAGCTGCACATGATCTTCGTCGAGGCGACCCGCTCTGGCGTTATCGAGGAAGACGAGCGGGCCATCATGTCTGGCATCATGCGGCTGGCCGACCGCCCGGTGCGCGAGCTGATGACCCCGCGGATTGAAATCGACTGGATCGACCGCCGCGCCAGCGAAATCGAATTGCGCGCCAAGATCAAGGAAAGCCCGCATTCGCTGTTGCCCGTCGCGGATGGATCGGCCGACAATATAGTCGGCGTTCTAAAGGTGCGCGATGTATTAGCCGCGCTGATCGCCGGACGCAAGCTCAACATAACGCGGCTTATGAGGAAGGCCGAGGTTATCCCGGACCAGATCGACGCGATGGACGCGCTGCGCATCCTCCAGCAGTCCGATGTCGCCATGGCCTTGGTGCATGACGAATATGGCCACCTCGAAGGCGTGGTCACCCCCGCCGATCTGCTCACCGCAATTGTCGGCAATTTCGTCAGCCATCTCGACGACGGCGACGAGCCGATGGTGGTCGAGCGCGAGGACAAGTCATTGCTCATCGCGGGCGGACTGCCTGCCGATGCCATGGCCGACCGGTTGGGGATCGAGCTGGACGACGACCGCGAGTTCGCCACTGCTGCGGGCTATGTTCTCTCGGTGCTCAAGCGCCTGCCCAAGGAAGGCGAGTACTTCCACGAGCAAGGCTGGCGGTTCGAGGTTATCGACATGGACGGTCTGAAGATCGACAAGCTGCTGGTCAGCGCGGACAGTTCGACATCTGCCGGAGCGGATTAGCTCCCCGCGTTAGCTTGCGCCTCGCGGTTGTCACCCTGCGGTGCCGCGAGAATATCGCGCGTCACTTCGCCCTTGGCCACCGTGTTGGTATCCGGATCGCCAACACCTGAACGAATGCCCGTGGCGGGGCTGCCCGCGCGGCTGGTAGTGTTGCGCTCCAGATCGCTGCGCTGCGACTGGCCGCCGAACAGCGCCTCCAGCGTCTGGCTCTGCGTGTTGGTATTGGCCGGACGCGGCGCGCCGGGCTGGGGCGGGGTCAGTGCGAAATCTGGCGGGACGGCCAATGGCATCTGGCGCTGCACCGCGAACTCATCGGGCCGATCCCGGTTGAACAGGCCGCCGCCGCCGCCGCAAGCGGCAAGCATGGCAGTGGTCGCGATTGCGAGGATCAGGGCGGGTGTCTTGCGCATGGCTTCAGGTTTCCAATTTGGCTGCGGGCTTTTCGCGGATTAGCAGCGAACGGGCAAGGATAATCAGAACGCCGATGGTGATAGCGGCATCGGCGATATTGAAAATCAGGAAGGGGCGGAACGTGCCGAAATGCAGATCGGCATAGTCAACGACATGGCCAAACCGCGCCCGATCGGTGATATTGCCCAATGCGCCGCCGAGCACGAGCGCGAGCGCGAGGATGTCGCCGCGCGCTTTCTCGCGCAGCATCCACACAGCGACGATGACGGCGATCAGTGCGGTGACCGCGACGAGAATCCAGCGGCCCATATTGCTGTCGGCAGTGAACAGGCCGAGCGATACGCCGTAATTCTCGGTCCAGCGCAGGTCAAAGAACGGCAGCACCTCGATCACGCCCACTTCGCGCAGCATCAGCGGCCCGATCATCAGCCATTTGACCAACTGGTCGGCGGCATAGACGAGTGCGGCAAAGCCAAGGCCTAATTTGTGGGGCGGGCTGAGGGTCATACTAACCCCTCTCCCCGTGCGGGGAGAGGCTAGCGAAGCTTGCTGCTTCAGCAGCTAGCGTAGCTGGGAGAGGGGCGCTCGACGCTGCGAGGGCAGAACCCCCTCTCCAACTGCAGCTAGTTCGCTCCGCTCTCAAGCCTGCGTATCCTCTCCCCTCCGGGAGAGGGGTGGGGCCTAGCCAACGTAGCGAGGAACGGGAAATAGTCATACCGCCGCGTCCATTGCCGCAACGACATGATCGCAACGTGAACACAGTGCGCCGTCTTCGAAAACGTCGGGGAGATGACGCCAGCAGCGAGCGCATTTGTGGTGGGTGGTGCGGGTGACGGAGACAGGATCACCTTGGCCCTCTGGGTCACTAGTATCGACCAAAGTCAGTGAAGATACGATTGCCAACTCGGCAAGGTCCATTCGACGCAACCCTTGCTCTAGCGAACCTCCGATATATGTTGGAAAGGTGACTTCGGCTTCAAGGCTAGAGCCTATTATCTTATCGCGTCGAAGTGGCTCTATTGCCTCCGTGACGCTTCTTCGCAGCTGGCGTACGTTTTCCCAAAGTGAGCCAAGCTGGTATCCTTCGAATGCTGTCTCAACCTCCGGCCACTCCAGCAAATGCACCGAGCCACCCTCGGGATAGCGCGTCCCCCAGACCTCCTCCGCCGTGAACACCAGCACCGGCGCGGAATAGCGCACCAGCGCGTGGAACAGCGTGTCCAGCACCGTGCGGTAGGCCATCCGCTTCGGATCATCCGCCGCGTCGCAGTAAAGCGAATCCTTGCGAATATCGAAGAAGAACGCGGACAAATCCTCGTTGCAGAAGTCGGTCAGCGCGCGGACGTAGGTGTTGAAATCAAAGTCGGCGACGGCTTGTTTCAAGGTCGCGTCCAGCTTGGCCAGCAGCGCAAGCATGTAACGCTCCAGCTCGGGCATCTCGTTTACACCGAGATGCTCTACCTTCGGATCATACCCGTCGAGCGCGCCCAGCAAATACCGGAACGTATTACGCAACTTGCGATACTGATCCGCCACGCCCTTGAGGATCTCATCACCAATCCGGTGATCTTCGGTGTAATCGACCGACAACGCCCACAGCCGCACGATGTCCGCGCCATTCGTCTCCATCACCTTGATCGGATCGATGGTATTGCCCAGCGACTTGGACATTTTCATGCCCTTTTGGTCCATGGTGAAGCCGTGGGTCAGCACCGCCTTGTAAGGCGCATGGCCGCGCGTTCCACAGCTTTCCAGCAGTGACGACTGGAACCAACCGCGATGCTGGTCGCTGCCCTCCAGATAGAGGTCGGCCCACGGGCCTTGATGGCCCGCCGGGCGGGTCAGATCGGGCCAGCGCCCGCTTTCCAGCACAAAGGCATGCGTGCAGCCGCTGTCAAACCAGACGTCGAGAATGTCGGTGACGCGCTCGTAATCCTCTGCCTTGTAGTCCGGCCCGAGATATTCCTGCGCGCGCGCATCGGACCATGCGTCCACACCGCCCTCGCGGATACCGGCGACGATGCGCGCATTGACCTTGGGATCGTCGAGATACTGGTTGGTGCCCTTGGCCACGAAAAGCGTGATCGGCACGCCCCAAGCGCGCTGGCGGCTGAGCACCCAGTCCGGGCGGCCCTCGACCATCGAGCGGATGCGGTTTTCGCCCTTTTCGGGGACCCAGCGGGTCTCGGTGATGGCGGTGAGGGCGGTTTGGCGCAGCGTCGAATCCCCCTCCCCTTCAGGGGAGGGGTTAGGGGCGGGGGCTGTTTGAGCATTGGCGCTGTCGTCGACAGCCCCCACTCCCAACCCTCTCCACTGAAGGGGAGAGGGCTTAAAGGCAGCGTCCATCGGCACAAACCACTGCGGCGTGCAGCGATAGATCACCTTGGCCTTGGAACGCCAGGAATGGGGGTAGCTATGCTTGAAATCGCCATGCGCAAGCAGCGCGCCCGCAGCGGTCAGGTCTTGCAGAATCTGGCCTTCGCCCGAATTGAACTTGGCATTGATGACAGAGCCCAGCCCACCGAGCCATGCCCAGTCGGCGCGATACTTGCCGTCGGCCTCGACGGCGAAAACCGGCTCAATGCCGACCGATTTGCACAGCGCAAAATCGTCCTCGCCGTGGTCCGGGGCCATGTGGACGAGGCCAGTGCCGGTTTCCGTCGTAACGAACTCCGAACCATCGAGGAACGGGCGGGGCTTGGCGAAAAACGCGAGCGCCCTCTCCCAAGCCTCGTCATCCCTGACCCCAATTTCGTCATCCCCGCGAAGGCGGGGATCCATCTCGGACGTTTCACCACATGCAAGGTCTGGAGATGGATTCCCGCCTGCGCGGGAATGACGAAGGTAGTTGTAGATCGGGTGGC
>JANPPM010000146.1:0-13970 GCA_031428495.1 Novosphingobium sp. | reverse complement strand
GGCTGTCGTATGAATCGATGGTCAGCCCGGCGACAGTCTATGATTATCACATTGCCGAGCGGCGGCTCGAAACGCTCAAGGTGCAGGAAATCCCCTCGGGCTATGATGCCGCGCTCTACGAGACCGAGCGGCTTAAAATCCCCGCGCGCGACGGAACCCTGATCCCGGTCAGCGTGGTCATGCGCAAGGATCGTGATGCAGGCGGCCCGCTGCACCTCTACGGCTACGGCGCCTATGGCATCGCGATCGATCCGGGCTTTTCAACCACCCGGCTCAGCCTTGTGGATCGCGGCTTTGCCTATGCCATTGCCCACATCCGCGGCGGCGATGATCTGGGGCGCGCCTGGTACAAGGCGGGCAAGCTGGAACGGCGCGCGAACACCTTCACCGATTTCGTCGATGTCGCCCGCGGCCTGATCGCGCGCGGCTTCACGGCGGCGGGGCGGATCAGCATCTCCGGCGGCTCGGCCGGCGGCGAGCTGATGGGCGCGGTGGTCAATTCCGATCCTGAACTATGGGGCGCAGTCGCCGCGCACGTGCCGTTTGTCGATGTGCTGGCAACGATGCTCGACGAGACCCTGCCACTGACGCCCGGCGAATGGCCCGAATGGGGCAACCCGATTGAGGACAAGGCCGCGTTCGAGCTGATCCGCAGCTACAGCCCCTACGATCAGGTCCGCGCGCAGGCCTACCCGCCGATCTTGGTGACGGCAGGCCTGAACGACCCGCGCGTCACCTATTGGGAACCCGCCAAATGGGTCGCCAAACTGCGCGAGCTGAAGCTGGGGGATAGTGAGCTGCTGCTCAAGACCAACATGGGCGCGGGGCATGGGGGCAAGTCGGGGCGGTTCGAAAGCCTGCGCGAGACGGCGGAGGAGTTCGCCTTTGTGCTGTGGCAGTTGGGAGTGGGTACTTGACAATATACTTAAACAGGTATATTTGGTTTAAGCAATGACGGGCGAGACTCCAGTCGATTGGATCGGTTCGTCGAAGAAGGATCTGCTTGCGTTCCCCGGACCGGTGATCGATGCGATGGGGTACGCTTTGGGCCTCGCGCAGCTCGGCGGCAAGCATCCCCATGCCAAGCCGTGGAAGGGCGAAGGCGGCGGCGTGTTCGAGCTGGTCGAGAACTTTTCGGGCGACACCTATCGTGCGGTTTACACGGTGCGTTTTGCAGAGGTGATTTATGTGCTCCATGCATTTCAGAAGAAGTCGACACGCGGCATTGCGACGGCAGCAACCGACATCGCGACGATCAAGGCGCGGTTGAAATTGGCCCAGACGGACTATCAGGCAAGGACAATGGCGAAATGACCGAAGTGAACATCGAACGCGGCAGCGGCAATGTTTTCGCTGATCTCGGACTGCCCGATGCCGCCGAACGCCAGACCAAGACCCGCCTTGCGCTGGCATTGAACCGGATCGTCAAGGACCGGGCGCTGAAGCAAGTCGATGCCGCGCGGATTCTGGGCGTGCCCCAGCCCAAGGTGTCGGCGCTGGTCAACTACCGGCTCGATGGCTTCTCGGTCGAAAAGCTGATGGAATTTATTGTCGCGCTGGGCCGGGATGTAGAAATCATCGTCCGCCCTCCGCGCGGCTGTGATTCCGCCCGGGTTTCGGTGCTTGAGGCTGTGTGATGGCGGGGCAGTTCGAAAGCCTGCGTGAGACGGTAAACAAGTTTGAATTTGTGCGGTGGCAGCTGACGGAGGTTGGATGCCTCAACCATTCTATGACATGAAACGGGATAAAGCTGGCACTCCGACTAGTTCGCGCCCTACAGTCGCGCTCAGCGCCTTCAGACTGTAGCACCTGCACTCCAGAAGGAATAGCGGGTAGCACGCAGAACTAGGCGGATCAAACGACGTAAGGGCTACAAAATGGGTTGGTTTGCAAAACTCCTCTACAAAGAAACTGATCTAATATCAACTATATATGATCTCGACCCTTGCCTAAAGGCTATTGGATTCGAAGTTGAGATGATTGACGATGTCACGATCAACGATGTCATTTTCAATCGGCGCAAGGCCAAGCGAGGGGGATTAGAACTCACGGCGCTATGGGACGGTGAAATGTTGACATTTTTGCAAACGCATCAGCTTGCCAACGCGCCTAACGTGGCGAAATACCAAGAGTTTCACGGAACAAATAACTACTTCACGCTAACCTATGGAAGTTTAGGCCACACACTTATTGTAAAGCACTCCATGACGATGGCAAATGGAACCCCAGTCGTGGCCTCGTCTATACAAAGAGTTTTACTTGTCTGGGAAAATTACATAAATATAAAATATTTATTATGAATTAGAAAGATTGTCTGTATGAACAGTATGGAAATAATCCAAAATTACGACACACATGCGCTTGTCAACGTACTAATTAAATGTGGACGGAAGGCAATTGCAAGCAGGCATCCGGTCGGATATTTTGAGATAGCACAATGCTTGATTGGAACTCTGTCACAACCCATTATGTATGGCGTAATACGAGACGGGGAAACCCTCAAATTTTTAGGCGAAGTCAAACGATCGCGCGATATATCATATGATTATTTGATAAATTGGAATAATAACGAGAAAATCAGTCCTCTCGTTTCGATGGGAAATATTTTACATTTGAAATTTGATAATAATATAAGTCGCGGAATGGTATTTGGGACGTTTAGAAAGACAGTTGATCTGTTCGAAACATCCATGATTAAATTGCAAAGAACGTTTGGGTGAAAAATTCTAAACTGCGACCGCGCATGGGCTGAAATTGTTGCCAAAGTTCCAGAAGTTCGATTCGCCACGGTTGCGCAGAACTGCAGCTATCCTGTTTCCGATATCCACATCATCACAGTTCTCACCGTTTGCAAACCCAATCCCTACCCCAAAACCTCCCCCACCGGCACAAACGGATACCCCAACTCCTTCGCCACCGCCTCATAAGTCACCTTGCCACCGCTCACATTCAGTCCCGCCGCCAGATGTGGGTTGGCTTTCAGCGCCTCTTTCCAGCCCAGATCGGCGATCCGCAGCACATGCGGCAGGGTGACGTTGTTGAGCGCATAGGTGCTGGTGCGCGCAACCGCGCCGGGCATGTTGGCGACGCAATAGTGGACGATGCCATCCACGATGTAGGTCGGATCGGAATGGGTGGTGGCGTGGCTGGTTTCGAAACAGCCGCCCTGATCAATGGCGACATCAACCAGCACCGCGCCGGGTTTCATCGTTGCCAGCATGTCCCGGCTGACCAGTTTGGGCGCGGCTGCCCCGGGGACCAGCACTGCGCCGATCACCAGTTCAGCCTCGGCAATCATCTGCGCCAGTGTTGATCGGTTGGAAAAGCGGGTTTTGGCGCGGTTGCCGAAATGGGTCGAAAGGCGCTCCAGCACGTCGGGGTCGCGGTCGAGCACGGTCACATCCGCGCCCATGCCCACCGCCATCTGCGCCGCGTTGAAGCCGACCACGCCGCCACCAATGATCAGCACCCGCCCCGGCAAGACGCCCGGCACCCCGCCCAGCAGCACGCCGCGCCCGCCATAGGCCTTTTGCAGCGCCGTCGCTCCCGCCTGGATCGACAAGCGCCCCGCAACCTGGCTCATCGGCTTGAGCAGTGGCAGTGAATTTCCGGGGCCTGTCACCGTCTCATAGGCAATCGCGGTGACGCCTGATTTGACCAGATCGGCGGTCTGCTCTGGATCGGGGGCAAGGTGGAGATAGGTGAACAGCACCTGTCCCTCGCGCAGCATCGCGCGCTCGCCGGGCTGCGGTTCCTTGACCTTGACCACCATGTCGCAGGCCTTGAACACGGTTGCGGCGTCCGGCTGGATCGTGGCCCCCGCAGCCCGGTAGTCCGCGTCCGCAGCACCGATGCCCAAGCCCGCGCCGCTTTCCACCCAGACCTCATGCCCGTGGCTGGTCAGTTCGCGCGCGCTTTCCGGGGTCAGGCCGACGCGGAATTCATTATCCTTGATCTCACAGACTGTGCCGACGCGCATGCGATGCTCCTTTGCCTATGACCACTAGATAGTGGCTTGCGCGAAAAACCATCGCCGGGTGCGGCTTGTATTGGCTATCCCGCTTCACTGGCTCCGGCCTCCGGCCCGACCGGCTCGGTAATGATCCGGTCACGCGCGGTGCGGATGTCGCCGCTTTCGAACTGGAGCTTGAGCCGTTCGCGGTCGCTGGCGCGGTACATGTCCTCGGCGCGCTGGATGTTCTCCAGATCGATGCCGATTTCCTCCAGCGCGAGCCGCGCCATCTTGGCCGCCGATTCGATGACTTCGCGCACGATGAACTGCGCAGGCGTGCCCTTGAGGCGCAGGACCGCGCGCCGGTCATAGGCGCGCACATAGATCGCGGCATCGGGGAAGGCTTCATGCACGCCTTCGACCAGCTCGGCGCTGATCTGATCGCCATCGATGCAGAACAGGATCAGTTGCGCCTCGCTTGCCCCTGCCTGGCGCAGCAGATCGAGCCGGGTGCCGTCGCCGAAATAGACCTTGGCGCCAAAGCCGCTGGCGATGTCGATCATTTCGGTGTCGGTATCGATCAGGGTCACCGGCACATCGGCGGCATTGAGCATTTGCGCGACGGTCTGCCCGAAGCGGCCGTAGCCGACGATGATCGCATTGGACCCGTCAGAGCTTGGCGCATCGCGCACCTCGCTTTGCCCCTCAGGCTCGGTGCGGATGGTTCGGGTCCAGCGCATCAGGAACGGCGTGGTCGCCATCGACAGGGTGACGATGGCGCCGAACAGGCTGGCGGCTTCCGGATCGATCAGCAGTGCGCCCTGCGCCTGCGCAAACAGGACAAAGCCAAATTCGCCGCCCTGACTGAGCAGCAGGCCAAGCGCCAGCGCCTCGCGCCAGCGCATCCTGAACAGCAAGGCAATGCCCATGATTACGCCGGTTTTGACCGCGATCACCGCAATGGCCATCGCGGCCACGAACAGTGGATTTTCCGCGATGGCCCGCAGGTCGAGCATCATGCCGACCGCGAGGAAAAACAGGCCGAGCAAGATCGAACGGAACGGTTCGACGTCGGCCTCAAGCTCATGCCGGTAAGGCGAATCGGCGAGCATGACTCCGGCAATGAATGCGCCCAGCGCGGCCGACATGCCGAGCATTTCCATGACGGCTGCCGCCGCGATAATCGTGAACAGCGCGGCGACGATGAACATCTCGCGCTCACCAAGATTGCCAATCAGACGGAAAAGTGGCCGGATGAGATAGCGGCCTGCCAGGATCAACCCGGCGACTGCGAGCACGGTCTGGATCGCCAGCTGCCAGCCCGGCGGGCCGCCTGCGTCTTCCGGATTGCGGCTCAGCGCGGCGATGATGGTGATCAGCGGGATCAGTGAAAGGTCCTGAAACAGCAGGATCGAAAAGGCCCGCTCACCAAATGGGGTGCGCAGGCGGCCCGCCGATTGCAGCATCGGCAGCACCTGTGCGGTCGAAGACAGCGCCAGCGGCAGGCCCAGTGCCAGCGCTGCGGCCGGCGTGAACTCGGTGAACAGCGCTATCATCCCCGCCAGCGCGGCCCCGCACAGAACCACCTGCATCAGCCCCAGCGCGAAAATATCGCGCTTCAGGCGCCACAGCCGCGCCGGATTAAGCTCCAGCCCGACGATGAACAGCAGGAAGGTGATCCCCAGCTCGGCAAAATCGAGCTTGCTCTCCGCCCCGCCAACCAGACCCAGAACCTGCGGGCCGACCACTGCGCCCGCGACCAGATAGCCCAGGGTTGCACCCAGCCCAAGGCGGCGGAACAGCAGCACGAAGCCCAGCGCAAAGCCGAGCAGCACCAGCGCATCATAGAGCATAGAGCCAGCGCCATGTTCGGGCATCAGGGGTTGGGCCTTCGGTTAAGGTGATGATTTGGTGCCACGACGCTAGGGCAAATTGGCGAGCCTATCAAACGTCGGGATCGTAGGCTATCGCGGGGGCGAAAGCGGAGTGGAGCAATGGCGCGGCTGATCCTGTTCAACAAGCCCTATGGTGTGATGAGCCAGTTCACCGATCGCGGAACCGAAGGCTCCGCCCGCCCGACCCTGTCGGACTTCATCAAGGTGCCTGGCGTCTATCCTGCAGGCCGGCTTGATCTCGATAGTGAAGGCCTGATGCTCCTGACCGACGATGGCAAGCTGCAGGCGCGGATTGCTGATCCGAAATTCAAGCTGGCCAAGACCTATCTGGTGCAGGTTGAAGGGGAGGTGGCGGAGGATGCGCTTGCGGCGTTGCGGCGCGGAGTTGATCTGAAAGACGGCCCGACCCGCCCGGCCGAGGCGGAATTGATCGCTGACCCCGCCCTATGGCCCCGCGACCCGCCCATCCGCGTCCGCCAGAGCGTGCCCGACTGCTGGATCAAACTGACCATCCGCGAAGGTCGCAACCGTCAGGTGCGCCGGATGACGGCCGCCGTGGGCCATCCAACCTTGCGGCTGGTGCGCTGGGGGATCGGGGAGTGGACGGTCGAAGGGCTGGGCGTTGGGGAGTGGCGCGTCAGTCCGCAGGCCTAGGGATCCGCTTGCCTTTCGTGCGGCTGGTAAGGTGGAATTGCTGGCAGCGGTCGCAGCGGTAATGCCGCAGCGGAATGCTGGCCTGCTGTGCGGCCAGCAATGCGTCCTGTTCGCTGCGGTAGCGCGCCTTGCGGTTGCAGATGCTGAGGCGGGTGCGCATCGAAAGTGGTTCAATCCTCGCCCTCGAACGCCACACTGCCCTGATTGAACAGCGTCAACACGAGGTCACTCACAGCATCCGATGGCGGAACTTGCGCGATGCGGGTCTGCGCGCACAGCGCCTCGGCAAAGGTGGCAAGCTCTCCCTCGCACGCATAGGTCTCGCCATCGACAAACAGCGTCACCGCCCCCGCATCACCGCGCACGAACGAAAACCGGCTCGCCGGGTTGCGGATCAGCGCCAGACCCTCGGCCAGCATTGCGCGCATCTCCTCCGCGTCCACCGGCTCCTCCGGTCCCCAGTCCACCTCGGGGTATTTGGGCGTCGTCGTGTATGCACCGAACCAGCGTGCGAAGGCCTCGCGGTCGCCGAGTTTTTCCGTCACCAGAGCGTGCAATGCGGCCAGCGCTTCGGCGGAAATCTCACCGGGGTTGGCCTGCGCGGTGAGGCCCGGATCGGTGTAGCGGAAGTCGTCGGGCAGGTCGGCAACCACTTCATCGCACCAGCCGCCAATCAGTTCGGCGCTGGATGGTGCGCGGAAGCCGACCGAGTAAGTCATGCAGTTATCGCCCACCGCAACGCCGTTATGCGCGTAGCCGGGGGGGACGTAGAGGATGTCGCCGGGGTTCAGCAGCCATTCCTCAGTGGGTTCGAAGTTGGCGAGCAGGCGCAGGTGGTCGTGCGGAAGCAGTTGGGTGGTGTCATCGCACAGAGCGCCCACCTGCCAGCGGCGCTGGCCAAGGCCCTGCACCAGAAACACATCATAGTGATCGAAATGCGCGCCGACGCCGCCGCCGTCGCTCGCCACCGAGACCATGACATCGTCGATCCGCCAATTGGGGATGAAGCGGAATGGTTCGATCAGCGCGGCAACTTCGGGCACGTAATGGTCGACGGCCTGCACCAGCAGAGTCCACGGTTCACGGCCTAGCGCGCCGAACCGGGCTTCAGGGAAGGGTCCGTCCTCGCTGAGATCGCTGCGCGAGATCAGCCGCGATTCAACGCCGTCCTCACAGGCGAGACCGGCCAGCTCATCCGCGTCCAGCGGGTTGTGCCACTGGTCCCACGGGTTGCGGATCAGCAGCGGGCGCTTTTGCCAGGTATCGCGCAGGAAGCTGACGGAGTCGAAGTTTTTGAGCTGCATCCGCGCGCGCTACAGCACGTTACCATCCCGGTCCCGGTAAATCTCGCGCCGCCCGACATGGTTCGACGGGCCGACAAGGCCGTCCGCCTCCATCCGCTCAATCCATTTCGACGCGGTGTTATAGCCGACCCCCATCTGGCGTTGCAGCCATGAGGCTGAGGCCTTCTGGCTTTCGAACACCAGCTGGCAGACCTGACGGTATTTGCGGTCTTCCGGGCTGTCTGATGCACTGTCGAGATCATCAAATCCGAAGCCGCCGTCCTCGGGCTCCTCGGTGACTGAATCGACATATTCAGGCTTGCCCTGCGCGCGCCAGAAGTTGGCGATGCCTTCAACCTCCTCGTCGCTCACGAACGGTCCGTGGACGCGCTTAACCGGTTCGCTGCTCGCCTTGTAGAGCATGTCGCCCTTGCCTAGCAGCTGTTCGGCGCCCTGTTCGCCCAGGATGGTGCGGCTGTCGATGCGGCTGGTTACGGCAAAGCTGACGCGGGTGGGCAAGTTGGCCTTGATCACCCCGGTGATGACGTCGACCGAAGGCCGCTGCGTTGCCATGATCAGATGGATGCCCGCCGCGCGGCTTTTCTGGCTGAGCCGCTGGATCAGTACTTCGATTTCCTTGCCGCAAGTGACCATAAGATCGGCCAATTCGTCAACGATCAGCACGATCTGCGGCAGTGCTTGATAGTCAAGCTGCCGGTCCTCATACAACTCTTCGCCGCTATCGGGATCGAAGCCGATTTGGATGCGGCGGCCCAGCGGTTTACCCTTGGCGGCAGCAGCGCGCACCTTTTCGTTGAAACCGGCAAGGTTGCGCACCGAAATCTCGCTCATCTGGCGGTAGCGACGCTCCATTTCCTCGACCGCCCATTTCAGCGCGCGGATCGCCTTGGCGGGTTCGGTGACGACGGGCGAGAGCAGGTGCGGGATTTCGTCGTAGCTCTTGAGCTCAAGCACCTTGGGATCGATCAGGATCAGGCGGCACTGCGCGGGCGTGAGCCGGTAGAGCAACGAGAGCAGGATGCAATTGAGCCCCACCGACTTGCCCGATCCGGTGGTGCCTGCGACCAGCAGATGTGGCATGGCGGCCAGATCGGCGACGACCGGCTCACCGGCGATGTCCTTGCCCAGAATGATCGGCAGCATGGCTTTGGATGCGGCGAATGCTTCGCAGGCGACCAGTTCGCGCAGGGCGACCATCTGGCGGTCGGCATTGGGCAGTTCGATGCCCATGACGGTGCGGCCCGGGATCGAGGACACGCGCGCAGAGATCGCGCTCATGTTGCGGGCGATATCATCGGCCAGGCCGATCACGCGGCTGGCCTTGATTCCCGGCGCGGGTTCGAGTTCGTACATCGTCACCACCGGCCCGGTGCGCACGGCCTCGATCGTGCCCTTGACGTTGAAGTCGTCGAGCACGGTTTCGAGCAGGCGGGCGTTGCGCTCAAGGCTCAGCTTGTCGATCTTGGGCTGGGAATTGGGCGGCGGCGCATTCAGCAGATCGAGCGGTGGTAGCTCGTAACTGTCGAACAGATCGCCCTGACGGCTTTGCGCGGAAAGCTGTGCAGGCACGGCTGCACGCGCCGGATCGCTGATTTCAGGCGGCTTGCGCGGGGTTTCCAGCGGGGTCATGACGGCGCGCGCCTGCTTGACCTTCTTCTCGCGCGACGGGATGAAAGTCTGGCCGTCAGCCGCAGGACTGCGGCGCAGCGCGCCCGGCAAGGTCAGCAACATCGCCCAATCGATGGCGAAAATCCGGCCCGCAAGAATTGCCCCGCTGACCAGACAGACCAGCGCGGTGGCAAGGATGGCCCAGCCTTGTGCCGCCTCGGGCAGGAATGCCGCGAGACTGCGCACCGCCTTTGCCCCCAGAAGTCCGGCAATCCCGCCACTTGACGCGGGCAGCGATCCTCCGGACTGGGTGAAGGCCAGTGACAGGACGGTGCCAAGCAGCAACATGGCAACGAGGAGTATGCTCAGCGGTTGCCACCAGCGCTGGTCAGCGTGGGGCACAATGCCGTCCTCCTCTTCGGCAAAACGCCACAGCTTGCGCGCGAAAACATAGAGCAGCGGTAGCAGCAGCACCGCGACCAGCCCGAACAGAGTCAGCGCCGCATCGGCAGTCCACGCCCCCAGGGAGCCCATCCAGTTCTGCACTGCGCCGCCTGCGGCAGTCGAAGAGGAGACATCAGTCTGGTGGTAGGTTACCAGCGAAGTAGCCAGAAACAGCATGGCGGCGAACAACAGCACGGCGCCGCCCAGCTCTGCACTGCGGCGAAGCGCGCGCTTGACCAACGCGTTCCAGTTCGCGGTTCCGATCCGCTGCTTTGATGCCCCGATTGGACGTGTGGCCATTGTCATTCCCCGTTTCGCGCAGGTTATGCGCCTGCCGGTGACTCCGCGTCAAGAATCCGTCGTCCAGGACTTGATCGGGGACCGCTGGCGTCCAGACGGAGCGAGGCTTTTGTGCGGTCAGCGGTCCCGGATCAAGTCCGGGACGACGCGCCCGCAAAGCCCGTCCACTGCGGCCCATGTGTGAGCGCCGATTGCGCGCGCGCGCGCGGCGTTCATTCCGCCCAGCGCGATCACCGGGACTGGCGATTGCGCTGCAATCAGGCGAAAGCAGATCGGGCCAAGCGCTGCGCCGCCGGGGTGCGAGCGCGTGGCGAAGACTGGCGACAGCAGAATTGCATCGGCGCGGGCGCGCCTCGCAGCAGCAATCTCGCGGAGCGAATGTACGGTGACCAGACGTATGACTGACGGCCCTTTGGTGAGCCGTTTTGACGGGCCATAGACGGCATCAGCGCCCCAGCGCCGCGCCATGGCGGCGTGACCCGACAGTGCCACCTTATGCCCCTTGCGCCGCGCGATCCTGAGCAGGCTTTCGAAGCGCTTGAGGCGCTCGGTGGACGGCAAGTGATAGTGCCGGAAGATCAACCCCGATCCGCGCGGCAGGCGCTCAAGCGCGCGTTCCAGCAGGGCGTCATTGCGCAGATCGCTGATCAGCCAGATTCGGGGCAAGGCGGGCTGGCGCTGGCGCATGCCGTCGCTATAGCACCGCGCCATGGATCATCCAGCCACTCGCCTTGACGATATACGCATGCGCATCGCTGCCGCCGCAACTCTTGCCCGGCGAGAGGCCAGTGATGTCGCGCTGATCGCAGTAAGCAAAACGCATCCGGCGCAGAGCATCGCCCCGCTGATCGCAGCAGGACAGCGCACCTTCGGCGAAAACCGGGTGCAGGAAGCGGCGGAGAAATGGCCCGCCCTGCGCGAAACGCACCCCGGCATCGACCTGCATCTGATCGGCCAATTGCAATCGAATAAGGCCGAGGATGCGGTGCACCTGTTCGATTGCATCCATTCGCTTGACCGTCCCTCGCTGGTCACTGCGCTGGCGAGGGCCATGGACAAGGCGGGACGGCAGGTTCCCTGCTTCGTTCAGGTCAATATCGGCGCGGAGGAGCAAAAGGGTGGTTGTGCGATTGCCGATCTGCCGGGCTTGCTTGCGGAGGCGCGCGCGGCTGAGATACCGCTGCTGGGCCTGATGTGCGTCCCCCCACTGGATGTCGAACCCGCGCCCTATTTCGCGCTGCTCGCCAAACTGGCGGGCGACCATGGCTTGGCTGGCCTGAGCATGGGCATGAGCGATGATTTCGAAACGGCGGTCATGTTGGGCGCGACGCATGTGCGCGTCGGCAGCGCCCTGTTCGGCAGGCGTTAGCCGGACTGATAGGGCCGCACTTTCCAGCCGCTGGTATCGTGCTCGGCAAGACCGATCAGCCCGCCTGATGCACCCGCCATTATCTCGTCCCAGCGTTCGGCCAGTGTCTCGATTGTATGCTCGCGGTCTGCAATGCCCGGAGTCCGCGCCATGTAATGCCGAAACACCTCGCCGCCGACTGATTCGATACATTCACCGGTGACCGCGCAGCTCTCATGGGCGAGCAGGGCGACGGCGGGTGAGGACAGTTCCGGCGGCAGGTTTTCGCGCGAGAATTCGAGCAGCGGAGAATCGTCCTGCAAGGTTGCCGAAACCATCCGGGTAAATGCGCCAGGGTTCAGCGCATTGGCTTTGATCCCCAGCGGCGCGCCTTCGGTGGCGAGGGTGCGGGTAAGTGACCACAGGCCGCCCTTGCTTGATGCATAGGCGGCCTGCCGCGCGTATCCCGCCATTGCGCCTGAGGTGATATTGACGATCCGGCCATAGCCCGCCGACTTCATGTGCGGCCAGGCAGCGCGGGAGAGATAGTAAGGCCCGAGCAGGTTGACTTCGATGTGGAGGCGGAAGTCGGCGGAGGTCATTTCGTCCACGGCGGCGGCGATGGAGACGCCGGCGTTATTGACCACGATGTCGACACTGCCGAAGGCGTCGAGTGCGGTCTGGACGATGGCTGCGGCCTGATCTTCGTCGGCCACGGAGTGTGTGTCGGCGACCGCATTGCCGCCAAGGCTGCGGATTTCCGCTGCGACGGCTTCGGCGCTGGCTTGTCCTTCGTAGTGGGGAGCCTTGCTCTTGCCGATGTCGTTAACCACCACATTGGCTCCGCGCGATGCCAGCAGCAGGGCATGCGCGCGGCCAAGGCTGGGATTGCCTCCGGCGCCGGTGATGATCACGGTGCGCCCGTCGAAGCGAAGCGGAGTCACCGGCTGGTAATCGCACCATCGACTGCGATGGCCTGGCCGTGCATGAAACTGGCATCCTCGCCCGACAGCCAGAGCACGGCCGCCCCAATTTCCTGCGGCTCGCCAAGGCGGCCGAGCGGGGTGGTGACGACCAGTTCGTCGATCAGCGCTTTCATTGGGCCGTTCTGGGTCATCGGCGTGCGGATCATGCCGGGGCAGACCGCGTTGATGCGAATGCCTTGTGCCGCATATTCGAGCGCGGCAGTCTTGGTCAGCCCGACCACGCCGTGCTTGGAGGCCGAGTAGGCGCCACAGGTCGCCGCGCCGCGCAGCCCGGCGGTGGAGGCGCAATTGACGATGGTCCCACCGCCGCCCTGGGCAAGCATCTGGGGTATCAGGTGGCGCATGACGTGAAAGGTGCCCGTCAGGTTGATGGCGATCATGCGGTGCCAATTTTCCATGGAGCAGTCGGCTGTGAACTTGCCAGCTTCGCCGTCGATCCCGGCAGCGTTGAACGCTGCATCGATCCGGCCAAAGCGCGCCGCCGCGCCGGTTACAGCGGCCTTGACTGACGCATCATCGGCAACGTCGCAGGTAAACGAGGCGCTCTTGCCGGTATCGGCAATCATCTCGGAAGTCTCAGCAAGGCCGGCCTCCGATATGTCCGCCAGCGCCACTGCATAGCCGCGCGCTGCGAACAGTATCGCGGTTGCCCGGCCAATCCCTGAACCCGCGCCGGTCACAAACGCCACCTTGCCTGTCATTGCACTCTCCCTCATGCGTCTTTTGCGGCAGCCTTGCACAGCGCAGGTCGAGTCGCCAGCGACAAGAAAGCGAGTGGATGACTGGAACCGAGCCGCCCCATATCATTACGGCGACAATTCAGGCCCAATTTGCCGCCACAGTATCGGCGCGCGGGGGCTGTGATGCCGTGGCAACAATCGCCGAGACGATCACTTATGCAGAGCTAGACCGGCGCAGCGCCAAGCTGGCGCGCGCGCTGCTGGCGGCGGGTGCAGGCAAGGGCGCGCGTTTGGCGCTGCTCGCACCAGACGGGATATTCTGGGTCACCGCATTTCTGGCGGCGCTGCGCATCGGCGCGCTGGTGACCTGCTGTTCGACCCTGTGCACACCCAAGGAGCTGGCGCATATGCTGCGCCATAGCGACACCCAGTTCCTGCTTTCGGCGCGGCGTTTTCTCGGTCACGACTATGGTCAGAAACTGCTCGCGGCCTTTCCGGACCTTGCGAACGGCAAGGCAGGCGCGCTGCGTGTCGAAGGCGCGCCGTTCCTGCGCGCGGTCTGGTTCGATGATGCCGAAGGTCTTCCGTGGGCAGCGCCACAAAGCGATCTGCTGGCGCGTGCCGCCGAATATCCAGCCGCGCTGCTCGCTGCCGCCGAGGCGCAGGTTACGCCCGGCGATGATGCGGTGATCGTCTATACTTCTGGCAGCACGGCCTTGCCCAAGGCTGTCATCCATACCCAGTGGAACATCACGCGCCACCCGCCCGAGCTGGCCAAACTGTTTCTGATCCAGCCTGA
>JANPPM010000145.1:0-5319 GCA_031428495.1 Novosphingobium sp. | reverse complement strand
ACCGTCGATTGCGGCAGATTGCCTGCACGATAGGCTGTATCGCCGCCGCGCTGCTGGGCTTCAGGAGAATAGGCAGGTGGCGGCGTAGCGCGGGCGGTGCCGAACCCTGACGGTGAGGCAATCGCTGCGGCTGGCATGACTCCTGCCGTCTGCGCAGTTTTGAACCCAGCCTCATAGGCCCGTTCTACGGCCAGCGGATCGAGCACGGTGTCAGGCCGGGCATCGGCAGCAAGGCTGCGCGCATTGGGCGCGGCAATCGGCTCTCCGCCCGCATAGGCGAAGCGGAACGCAGAGAGTTCGCCAGCATGCCCGGGAAAGCGGAAAAAGCGGTGCGCGCCGATGTTGGCGACATTGACCAGCTTGGGGCTCCAGTAGGGATGCACCGCAAAGGTATGGTAGTGCGTTGCCAGACCGACCGGTCCATAGACATAGCCCGCCAGCGCATCGCGCGCGACCCGCGCCGCCCGGTCCCAGAACTGGCGGCTGGGCACACGTGCCAGCGAGCCGTCACAGGTGAAGGAGAACTGGCAGCCGGTGCGCCGCTCGGACCCCTGATAGACCACGCCGCAAACGGTGTTGGGATAGCTCTTGTGCGCCACCCGGTTCAGCACAACCTGCGCTACTGCGCGCTGGCCGCCGTCTGGCTCACTCGCGGCCTCATAATAAATTGCTGCGGTAAGGCACTGTTCGGCGCGGGTGCGATCTATACCGCTGTTGTCGACGAGCATCCCGCGCGCCGTCGGACCAACGCTCGCTCCTAGACTGCCCGGTGCTGGTTCGGAGTCCGAATGAATTCCCTCACCCAGTGTGGGGGACCATGTCAGCCGATCATCCGCGGCGGCGAGGTAATAGAAGGCAGATCCCGGAAAACTGTCGCCAGGTTTTTCAAACGGCATCGGCTCTACCGCGACCGGTGCGTCTCCCGCATCGCCAATTTCAAGCTGTGACCAGGCATGCGGAGCGGCGAAGGCAGGTACCCCTACGGCCGCCAGCAGCACCAGTGCGCGGCGCCACACCAGCCTGCGGTGCAGTTGCGCAGCGCGACGCAGCGCCAGCCGGGCGACGAAATCGCTTGTCCGGGCCCTTGGCATTGAGTCGCTTTGTGGCAGGCTATTGGGGGTCACGTAATCTCTCATCTGGCCGCGCGCTTTGCGCGTAACGGGACATGCCGGGCCGCGCATCCAGCGAATTCGGGGCGTGCCGAAGCGGCACAGATGGGGCGAATAGCGTAAAGCGGTTAAGTAATTTGCTTCGGGCGAGCTTCGCGGCTAGGGGCGCTGCCACGTCATTGGTTGTCCGGAAACGGGCCTAAGAGGGAAGCAGGTTCAATTCCTGCGCTGCCTCCGCAACTGTGACCGGGGAGCGATCCGTCCCACATGTCACTGGCCATTTGGCTGGGAAGACGGGCGGAGAGCATTGATCCGGGAGCCAGGAGACCTGCCGATGACGGTCGTTCCGCAGCCGGGCGGAGTGTACCGGATGCAGCGTGGACCCGCGATTCTGCGGGGCCTCTCGCCATGGACGGCTTTTCGTTCATGCCGGAGGTTTATCTATGAAATATCTGTTTTTGCTGGGTTGTTCGTTTGCTGTCGCCGTGCCCGCACTGGCGCAGGATGCCGGTGCAGTTGCGGATGACAAGTCTGTTACCCTGCAGGGCCGCGTGTCCGACACCGCGATTACCGTGGTTGGCTCAGGACAGCGCCAGCGCATCGAAGATACGGGCCAGTCGATCTCCATCGCGGGGATCGGCGAACTGCAATCGGTTCAGGGCGCCGATCTGACCCGCACCCTTGAGCGACTGCCCGGCGTCACCTTTGTGCGTAACGGCGGGCAGGGCGGCTTCACCGGGCTGTTCGTCCGCGGGGCAGCGTCCGAGCAGGCGCTGGTGCTGCTTGACGGGGTGCGCATGTCCGATGTCGCTTCGCCGGGCGGCGGCTATGACCTTGGCAACATGCTGACCGGCGGGATCGGCAAGGTCGAGCTGCTGCGCGGCTCGAACTCCGTCGTCTGGGGCAGCCGGGCGATCGGTGGCGTGCTGGCGCTGACCAGCCGTGAGGTGGCGGGCGTGGAAGGTTCGGTTGAATATGGTTCCAACGACAGCCTGAATGCCGAAGCCAGCGCGGGTATCGGCAGCGAAAGCTACAATGTCACGATCACCGCCGGACATTCGCTCACAGACGGCATTTCAGCCGTCGCAACCGGCACTGAGCCTGACGGCTATCGCCAATCACGCATCGGCGGCAGGGCGCGCGCCGATCTTGGTGGTGGCTTCTCGGCTACACTGGTTGGTCGCTATGCCGACAGCCATCTCGATATCGATGGCTTCCCGGCTCCCTTGTATAACTTCGCCGATACCCCCGAGTACCAGACCACCCGCGAAGCTTCGGGCCGCGCCGGGCTCGGCTGGGAAGGCGAGGCGCTGCGGTTGGCAGGCGGATATTCGATAACGGACATTCGCCGCGCCAACTATGACCCCACCTTTGGCAGCGCGCCGGGGTTTGATTCCAAGGGCCGCAGCGAGAGGGTCGATCTGTCAGGTCAGGCCAAACTGGCAACCGGCCTGTCGCTGACCTTCGGTGCGGACAGTGAGTGGAGTAGCTATGCCACCACCTATGACAGCGAGAAGAAGGCGCGGTTGGCCAGCGGACACGCTCTGCTGGGCTATTCTGCTGGCGCGCTCAATCTCGCCGCTGGCGTGCGGATCGACGATCACAGCCGGTTCGGTTCAGCATGGACCTTCGGCGCGAACGGCAGCTTTGCATTCGCCAATGGCTGGCGTGTCCGCGCTTCCTATGGCGAGGGCTTCAAGGCCCCGACGTTGTTCCAGCTGTTCTCTGACTATGGCAACGCTGTCCTCGTCCCCGAGCGCAGCCGCAGCTATGATTTTGGCATCGAAAAGGGTGATCGCAACGGCGCGTTCCACGCCGCACTAACGCTGTTCCGCCGCGACAGCCGCAATCTCATCGATTTCGTTTCGTGCTTTGGCGTGTCTGGCGGCATTTGCACAGGGCGCCCGTTCGGCACCTACAACAATGTTGGCAAGGCACGCGCTGAGGGCGTCGAAGCGGAACTGGGCGCGCGGGTGACCGAACGCCTGAGAGCCAGCGCTGTTTACAGCTATGTGAAAGCCGTAAACCAGGCATCTGCCAAAGACCTTGCCCGCCGTCCGCGCCACGCGCTGACGCTGAGCACAGACTGGCGCACGCCGCTGGCCGATCTGACCGTGGGCGCAGATCTGCGCGTGGTATCGGCGAGCTTCGATGATGGCGGCAATTTCACCCGGCTGGGCGGCTATGAATTGCTGACCCTGCGCGCCAGCGTGCCGGTCAATGACATGTTCGAACTGTTCGGGCGGATCGAGAATGTGACGGACAACCGCTATCAGACCGTCGCTGGCTACGGCACCTATGGCCGCACCGCCGCCTTTGGCGCGCGGGCGCGGTTTTGATCCGGCGCGCATAGGATGAAACTCTGGGCGCTCGCGGCAGGACTGGCACTCGCTGCCTGTTCGCGTGCGCCCATTGCTGTTGGGCAAGGCTCGCGCCCCACGCTGGTCAGCCTCAATCCGTGCAGTGATGCGGTGCTCGCCGAAGTTGCCGACCCTGCACAGGTGCTCGCGATTTCGCACTTCAGCCATAATCCGGCGTCGAGTTCGATGGACCTTGCCGTTGCGCGCCGGTTTCGCGTGACCTCAGGATCGCTTGAGGAAGTGCTGGCGCTGCACCCCGATATGGTGATTGCCGACCAGTTCCTTGCGCCGGGCAGCGCCGAGGCGATGCGGGCGCAGGGCATTTCACTGGTGCGCTTGCCGATTGCTTTAACCATTGATGAGAGCCGCGTGCAGGTTCGCCAACTAGCGCAGCTTGCCGGGCACACGGAGCGCGGCGGTGCGCTGATCACCCGGATCGACGCTGCGCTTGCCCGTGCTACGCCAGAGCCGGGCGCGCTGCCGATTTCGGCAGTGGTGTGGCAGGGAGGCGGCATTGTTCCCGGTCCCAATTCGCTGATCGGCGAGCTGCTGCACCGCACCGGCTTTCGCAGCCTCAGCGCCGCGCGGGGAATGAAGCAGGCCGATATGCTGCCGTTGGAGGCGATGCTCGCCGATCCGCCGCAGGTCATCCTCGCCGCGGGAAACCCGCGGTCGCAGGAAGACCGGCTGCTGTCGCACCCCGCTTTGGCATCGCTCAAGACTACGCGGCGCGAGCGGCTCGATCCCGCACTGGTCTGGTGCGGCGGACCGACAATTGCGCGCGCTGCGGAGCGGCTGGCGGCCGTGCGAAGAGCCGCAAAATGATCCGGCCTGTCGTCACACTTATTGCAGCGCTGATAATCGCCCTGCCGCTGAGCCTGCTGGCTGGCCGCGTGTGGATTGATCCGTTCGATCCGCAAACCGCCAACGCCGCTGTGATCGTTTTCGAGCTGCGCCTGCCGCGCGCGATTCTGGCGCTTATCGTCGGCGCGGGTCTCGGTGCAGCGGGTGCCGCGATGCAGGGATATCTGCGCAATCCGCTCGCCGATCCGGGACTGTTCGGCATCGCTCCCGGCGCGGCGTTGGGCGCGGTGCTCAGCATGTGGCTGGGTGCAGCGAGTGTTTGGGCGCTCCCGCTGTTTGCCTTGATAGGTGCGGGCGGGGCAATGGCTCTATTGGCCTTGATTGCCGGACGATCTGGCGGCGTGGCATTGTTCACGCTCGCGGGCATGATGATCGCCAGCCTTGCTGGCGCACTGATGAGCCTGGCCATCAGCCTGTCGCCCACACCCTTTGCCTTGAGCGAGATTGTCACCTGGCTGATGGGCGCGCTGGCCGACCGCTCCTGGCGCGATGTCTGGATAGCTGCGCCGCTGACATTTGCCGGATTGGCCGTGCTGGCTCTGACGCGCCGCAGCCTCGATGCGCTGACACTGGGCGATATGGCGGCGCGCTCGCTCGGCGTCGATCCGCGCCGTCTCCAATGGCTGATGATTGCCGGGATCGGGTTGACGGTCGGGGCGAGCGTCGCCGTGGCCGGGATTATTGGCTTCGTAGGGCTGATGGTGCCGCATCTGGTGCGCCCCTTCACCGACCGCAGGCCAAGCTCACTGCTTCTCCCGAGCGCGCTGGCAGGAGCGCTGCTGCTACTTGTGGCCGATTGCCTGTGCCGCATTTTGCCGCTTGCAGGCGGCGAATTGCGGCTGGGAATCGCGCTCAGCCTGCTCGGCGCGCCATTTTTTCTGGCGCTCCTGCTACGCGTGCGGAGGGCAGCGCTGTGAAGTCCCCCAACCAACCCCCGTTCGTGTCGAGCGAAGTCGAGACACTTGGCGCACGGTGTCTCGACTTCG
>JANPPM010000144.1:0-8058 GCA_031428495.1 Novosphingobium sp. | reverse complement strand
TTTCCTTGCGAACATGAGCTACGAATTGCGCACGCCGCTCACGTCAATCGGCGGCTTTGCCGAGTTGTTGCAGGCAGGGCTGGGCGGAACGCTTGATCGTCAGGGGCAAGATTACGTCAGCGATATCCTGACCTCGGTTGCCGGTCTTGGCGAGCAGATCGAAAGCGTACTCGATCTCGCGCAAAGCGAGGCGGGATTGCTGCCCTTGGCAAACGAGGACATCGATCTGTTGCCATTCGTGACTTCTGTAGTCGAGGAGCGCGGTCAGCGACTGCGTGACATGGGGCTGACCCTTGATCTGCGCGGAGACAAGCGCGCCGGTCGGATAATTGGTGATCGCCGCCGCCTTGCGCGGGCGATTGGTCATCTGCTGGATAATGCCATAGCCGCTACGCCGCGCGGTGGGCGCATCGTTGTCGATCTTGAGCGCGTCAAAAAACGGGTCCGGCTGACAATCTCGGACAATGGCCCGGGGATGGACAGCGCCGCGCTTGCGCGCGCGCTTGGCGGCCTCAAGGTCTCAAATGACGGCAAGATGGTCGAACGGCGCCAAGGCATCGGCCTGCCGCTTGCCCGCCAATTGATTGAGGCGCACGGTGGATCGCTCGAAGTCCTTTCCGAACCGGGGCAGGGCACTGCCGCGATCATCGATTTGCCGTGAGGCTGGATCTTGCCGACCTTGCCGCGATGGAGCGCTTGGGGGCGGCGATTGCCGAAAACTTGCGCGTCGGCGATGTAGTTGCCCTGTCCGGAGGGCTTGGTGCCGGAAAAACGACACTGGCGCGTGCGATTATTTCGGCGCTGGGTCATCTCGGCGAGGTGCCTTCGCCAAGTTTCGCGATTTTTGAAATTTACGATCCCCCGTCGGTCCGACTGCCGGTGGTTCACGCCGATTTTTACCGCCTGAACGATCCCCGAGAGGCAGAAACACTTGGCCTTGACGATTACCGCGATGGCCGCGTGCTGATTGCTGAATGGCCCGAAAATGCTGGTGGCTTTGCCGATGAGGCAGATTGCCTATCGGTCACACTCGATTTTTTGCCGGAAACATCCGCTTCGCGTCGGATCGCCATTGTTAACGGGGGCAGCAATTGGTTAGAGCGCATGCCATGTCGGTAACTCTGCCTGAGGGCATAGAACAATTTCTGGCCGCAGCGGGCTGGGCTGGCGCGGCTGTCGAGCCGCTGGCGGGCGATGCGTCGTTTCGTCGCTATTTCCGGATCCGACGCGGCGACAAGACGGCGATGCTGATGGATGCACCGCCGCCGAATGAGGATCCCGCGCCATTCCTGCGCGCCGCAAAATGGCTCGATGCCAATGGCATGCGCGCGCCGCATATTCTGGGCGAGGATACTGCGCGAGGGCTGGTGCTGCTTGAGGACTTCGGCGAAGCGCGGATGCGCGATTACCTTGACCAGTGGCCCAATGACGAGACCGAGGTTTACAAAGCTGCTGTCGACGCGCTGGCAGATCTGCACCGCCTGCCGCCGGGCCCCTTTCTCGATTACGGCATGAGCGAATATCTGCGTGAAGCGCGGCTGTTCACCGAGTGGTATTGCCATGCGCAGAATCTCTATGTCGATGCTGCGGGGTACACTGCGGCATGGGAAAAGGTGCTTGGCCAGTTGCTTCCGCGCCAACGCCCCGGAGTGACTGTGCTACGCGACTATCATGCCGAAAATATCATGCTTCTTGGCGGCTTGCACGATCAGGGTCTGCTCGATTTTCAGGACGCACTCAATGGGCACCCGGCCTATGATCTGGTCTCCTTGCTACAGGACGCCCGCCGCGATGTTTCCACTGAGCTTGAGAGTGAAATGCTGTGCCGCTATGTCAGGGATTGGGGCGCTTCGCCCGAGGAATTTCTTGCTGATTATGCAACGCTGGGCGCGCAGCGTAATGCCAAGATTGTCGGTATATTCGTGCGGCTGTGGCGGCGTGACGGCAAGCCGCGCTATCTCGATCTGATCCCCCGGGTTTGGGCGCTGCTTGAGCGCGATTTGCGCCATCCGGCATTGGCACAGGTGTCCGCGTGGTTCGATGCCAATATCCCGGCTGAACTTCGCAACGCGGGCGGTGGCAGCTTCGAGGTATGAGCGCTGAACCGCCCTTGCCGGGCACTGCGATGATCATGGCTGCCGGCCTCGGCAAGCGCATGATGCCCCTGACCGCCGACCGGCCCAAGCCGCTTGTCGAAGTCGCAGGCACAACCCTGCTCGATCATGTGCTGGGCCATTTGCGGGGCGCGGGCGTCGGGCGGATCGTCGTCAATGTCCACTACCGCGCCGATCAGATCGAAGCGCATCTGGCGAAAAGTGCAGGCGATTTTGCCGTGACGGTGTCGGACGAGCGCGACTTGCTGCTCGATACCGGCGGCGGACTGGTCAAGGCAAAGGCGCTGATTCCGGACGATCCGTTTTTCTGCGTCAATGCCGACAACTGGTGGACCGACGGGGCGGAAAATGCGCTGCTGCGCCTGGCCGCTGCGTGGGACGGGGAGCGGATGGATGCGCTGATGCTGGTGGTGCCGCTGGCGAACGCGGGTAATACGCAAGGCAGCGGTGATTTCGATCTGGACGCCACCGGACGCATTTCACGCAGCGGTGAAAAGCGTGAGCAGCCCTATGTCTGGACGGGAATTCAGCTGCTGGCGAAGCGGATCATCACCGATCCGCCCGGTGCGGTGTTTTCAACCAATGTGTTCTGGGACCGCGCGATAGCGGCGGGGCGGTGTTTCGGGCTGGTCCATGGCGGCCTGTGGTTCGATGTCGGCTATCCGGCGGCAATCGGCATGACAGAGGCAGCGCTAGCGCGTGGTTGAGCGGTCTGGACCGAATATATACTCCATCGCCGCGCACCGTGGCTTTGCCGATGCGCTCGTCGCTGGCCTGATACCGCGATACTCCGAGCCTGAATTCGGCCTGGCCCGCCTGACGCTGCTGCTTCCCAGCACCCGCGCCGCGCGGACAGTGACCGAGGCATTTATCCGGCTGTCGCAGGGCGGGCTCCTCTTGCCGCGCATGGCAATTGTCGGCGATCTCGACCTTGATGAGAGCCTGGGCGCGCTGTTCGATACCTTGGGTGCGGGATCGGAAATCCCGCCAGCCGTCAATCCGGTGCGGCGCTGGCTGAGGATCGCGGAGATTCTGGCGGGGGTTGAAGCAGCGCCTGATGTGGGTTCCCCTGCCAGCGGGGCCGCGCGGTTACGCCGCGCCTTTGACATTGGCCGGACAATGGACCGCCTGCTGGTCGAGGGGATCCGCCCGGAAGATATGCGCGGCGACCGTGTGATCGGAATAGTTGATGAACATGCGGCGCATTGGCAAAAAGCAAGTGCACTGTTTGCCGAGATTCAGCAGCAATGGCTGGCAGAGCTGGCCGCGCGTGGCGAGCTGGATGCGCCCGCCCGGCGCAACATGCTGTTCGATCATACGGCGCAGCGCTGGAAAGAATCGCCGCCGTCGCGCCCGATTGTCGCCGCCGGGGTGACCAGCGCTTCGCCATCGCTCGCACGGTTGCTGCGCGTGGTGGCGGACTTGCCGCAAAGCGCGGTGATCCTGCCCGATCTCGATCTCGCACTGGATGACGAGGTATGGGGAGCGCTGGGCACGGCAGGCAAGCCTGCGGAATCGGACGACCCGCCGTTTGGCGGCAGCGATGCGGTGACCCATCCTCAGTATCATCTCAAGCTGCTGCTCAACCGCATGGGGATCGCGCGCGGCGAAGTGCGCCCGTGGCACCGCTCCGGCCTTGGCGCTGCTGCTCCAGAGCGTAGCCGGGTGATTTCAAACCTGTTCCTGCCGCCTGCCGCATCGGCACGCTGGGCGCAGCTTCCAGCAGTCGAGCGGCGACTTGGCGGCGTTCGCCTGATGGAAAGCGCGCATCCCGGCGAGGAAGCGCAGACCATCGCGATCCTTATACGGCAGGTTCTCGAAGTGCCCGAGCGCCGGGTTGCTCTGATCACGCCAGACCGGGGCCTCGCGGCGCGCGTGGTGGCGCATCTGGGGCGCTGGGGGATTAAGGCTGACGACAGCGCAGGACAACCGCTGCCGCAGATGGCCGCGGGCCGGGTTGTGCTGCTGCTCGCGCAAGTGCTCGCCGATGATGCTGCGCCGGTCCCGCTTATGGCGCTGCTCGCCCATCCGCTGGTCCGGGCGGGTGAGCAACGGCCGCGCTGGCTCGAACAGGTGCGGCGTTTTGACCTTGCCTTGCGCGGTCCGCGTCCGGGGCCGGGGCTCGAACCGCTGCGGGCGCTGGCCGCGGAAGAGAAGCTGGGCGAGTGGTGGGCAGAAGCCGAAGCCGTTTTGGCCCCGCTGTTCGCGCTACCGCATGATGCTTCGCTGGCGCAGGCCCTCGATGCCCTGACCACTGCGGCAGAGGCCCTTTGCGGTGAGGCGCTGTGGGGTGAGGCAGATGGCCGGGCGCTGGCTACATTCCTTGAGGAGTTGCGCGAAGCGGCGGAGGCGACAGGGGCGCAGCTTGACCCGCGCGAGCTTCATGCCGTGCTGCATGACGCCATGAACCGGGTCGCGGTACGCCCGCCGTGGGGCGGACATCCGCGCATTGCCATCTACGGTCTGCTTGAGGCGCGGATGGCGCGCGCCGACTTGGTGATCTGTGGTGGGCTGGTAGAGGGTGTCTGGCCTGCCAGCCCTGCGCCTGATCCGCTCCTGCCGCCCGCGGTGCTGCGTGCGCTTGGTGTGCCCGGCGCTGACTTCCGGATTGGGTTGGCCGCGCATGATCTTGCAGCTGCGCTTGGTGCGCCCGAGGTAGTGCTGAGCTGGGCGCAACGCGATGCCGGGGCGCCGGTGATTCCGTCACGCTTTATGTTGCGGATCAAGGCAATGCTGGGTGATCAGGCCAAACAGCATGAGGAAAGCGAGGCCATCCGGCTTGCGCGGCTGATCGACCATGCGGATGAGGCTGAGCGCTATCCACGCCCCAAGCCCAAGCCCAACGCAGAACAGCGGTTGGTCGATGTTTCCGCTACCGGTCTCGACCGGCTGCGCAGTGATCCGTTTCAATTCTATGCCAGCGCGATCCTGGGGCTGAAACGCATCGACGGGCTGGATACCGCGCCCAGCTATGCATGGCAGGGCATCGCAGTGCATGACATTCTGGAACATTGGCACCGGGGAGGAGGAAAGCCCGGGACCTTGCTACAAATTGCCGCCGACCGGCTTGATGCAATGAGCCCGCATCCCTTGATGCGCGCATTGTGGCGGCCGCGCTTGTTCAAGGCGCTGGAATGGATCGATGCCAAGGTTTCCGAGCAGGCGGATGAAGGGCGTATGGTCGCGGTCAGCGAAGTCTGGGGCGACATGACCATTGAAGGCGTGCGCATTCATGGCCGCGCCGACCGGATTGACCGGCTTGCCGATGGCAGTCTTGCGATTGTCGATTACAAGACCGGGTCGCCTCCCTCGCGGAAAATGGTCAAGCAGGGCTATTCGCTGCAACTTGGCGTGATCGGTCTGATCGCGACAGAGGGTGGTTTCAAGGACGCAGCCGGAGTGCCGCAAGAGTTCGAGTACTGGTCGCTCGCGCGCGACAAGGGCCGCAAGGACCAAAACGGCTTCGGATATGTCGAAAGCCCGTTCAAGACTTCGCGTGCCGATGGGATCGAGAAAGAGGAATTCCTCGATCACAGTGAATCCAAGTTGAGAGAGGCGCTATCGCGCTGGATCACCGGCAACGATCCGTTCACCGCGCGGCTCAATCTCGATGCGCCGGTCTATAATGACTTCGATCAGCTGATGCGGCTTGATGAATGGCTCCCGCGCCTGACCCCCGACGAAGCGAACGAAGCATGAGCGCGCCGGACAAGCCCCAGCCGCTGGTCGATAACCAGCGCCTCGCAGTCGAACCGGACCGCACAGTCTGGCTCTCGGCATCGGCGGGCACCGGCAAGACACAGGTGCTGTCCTCGCGGGTGCTGCGGCTGTTGTTGCAACCGGGCGTCGATCCTTCGCAGATCCTGTGCCTCACCTTTACCAAAGCCGGGGCGACCGAGATGGCCTCGCGGATAAACGAGAGGCTCGCGCGCTGGGTGCGGCTGGGCGACGGACCGCTGGCGGCGGAGCTAAAGGCGATTGGCGCCGAATTTGGCCGCGCCGAACTGGCGCACGCACGCACTCTGTTTGCCAGCGTGCTCGATTGCCCCGGCGGCGGGCTGCGCATCGATACGATCCACGCCTTTGCCCAGTGGCTGCTCGCGGCCTTTCCGTTCGAGGCCAATCTGGTTCCCGGTACGCGGCCGATGGAGGACCGCGACCGCGCGCTGCTCCAGCGGCAGGTGCTCGCCGACCTGCTGGTCGAGGCCGAAAGCGCCCCGCTGGGTGATCCGCAATTGCTCGATGCGCTGGCAGCAATGAGTCTGGCGATGGGGCCGGAGGCGGTCGAGAAGTGGCTGCTGCGCTGTGCGGGCGCGCGCGAGGCGTGGTTCGGCCCCGGTAGCTGGCAAGAGCCGATGCGGCCCCATGTCGAGCGCCTGCTCGGGCTGCGACCGGGCATGGATGCCAGCCAGCTGGCGGTGCTGTGCAGCGACGATAGTTTTGATGCTGCGTCACTGCGGCTGTGCCTGTCATCCTACAGTCAGTGGAATGGCAAGAAGGGGCAGGCAGGGCGCGTTGTCATCGCGGATTGGCTGGCGGCTGGGCCAGAAGCTCGACTGGCTGGGCTAAACGCGCTGCACAAAGTCCTCTTCACCCTGACCGATACCGTGCGCGATGTCAGTTCGCTGGAGAAGTTCGAGGAGTTTTTCGGCGAGGCGGCGGAGAAGGTGCTGGCCTGTTCGCTGGCGATTCGCGACCTGCGCAATCTGTTAGCCCTTGCCGACCGGCTCGTTCCCACCTTCCGCCTTGGACGTGCCTTCGCGCATGCCTGGGACAATGCCAAGAGCCGCGAAGGCCTGATCGACTTTGACGATCAGATTCATGCCGCCGCAAAATTGCTCAGCGATCCGGGTGTCGGGCAGTGGATCGGCTACAAGCTGGACCGCCAGTTCGATCATATTCTGGTCGATGAAGCGCAGGATACCAATGCGGCGCAGTGGCGGATCATCAACGCGCTGACGCAGGAATTCTTCAGCGGGCTTGGCCAGCGCGGTGACACGATGCGTACGCTGTTTGTCGTTGGCGATTACAAGCAGGCGATCTTTCGCTTTCAGGGAACAAGTCCTGAGAATTTCCGCAAAGCCTCGGAGCGGGTCCGTGCGCTGATGCAAGCTGGTTCCGACAATGCCGCCGCGCTGCGTGGCAATGCCCCCGCAAAGACGCTGGACGAATATGACCTAGGTCGCTCGTTCCGGACTGGTCAGACGGTGCTCAATTTCGTCGATAACGCGATTGGTCATATCGGTCATGGGCGCTTCGGCCTCAACACGCCGCCCGAAGAGCACAAGGGAGAAATGCGCCCCGGCTATGTCGCGCTGTGGCGTCCGGTAGGGCTGGCGAGCGTTTCGGATGATTCGGATGATGAGGGCGATGCCAGTGATGATGCAGGCCCCGAAGGCTGGCTCTCCAAGCCTGAGCGCGATATGGCCGACAAGATCGCACGGCAGGTGCGCCAGTGGATGCGCGACGGCTTTCCGCTGTATAAGGGCGGCGCGCGGCGGGCCGGGCCGGGCGATGTCATGGTGCTGGTGCGCAAGCGGCGCGAACTGGCCGGGCTGATCGTCGCGCGTCTTCATGCTCACGGCGTGCCGGTGGCGGGCGTTGACCGGCTGCGGCTGGGTGCACCGCTGGCGGTCAAGGATCTGGTCGCCGCGCTGCGCTTCGCTGCGCAGCCGCTCGACGATCTCAATCTCGCCGCATTGCTCGTCTCGCCGCTGATCGGCTGGAGCCAGGAGCAATTGCTGCAGCATGGCTACCGTCCGAAACACGCGCATCTGTGGGATCACTTGCGCCGTATCTCGCATCCCGATGTCGCGGCCCTGCGTGAAAGGCTCGATGCCCTGCTCGCCAAGGCCGATTTCGAGCCGCCACAAGCCATGCTCCACTGGCTGCTGACCGGGCCGTGGCAGGGTCGCAAAGCGCTGGTCGCGCGGCTGGGGCGCGA
>JANPPM010000143.1:0-2212 GCA_031428495.1 Novosphingobium sp. | reverse complement strand
GAATTGCTGGCGCTGATCGGCGAGCTGGCGCTGCGCCAGCGCCGCGCGGTGCTCCGCCCGGTGACGCTGGGCCGCGAGCGGCTGGCCGCGCGGGCCGAACGCCTGCCCGCGCCGCAAGCGCTGCTGGTGCCCTATGCGCAGCGGCTCGATGAGCAGGGCGAGCGTTTGCGGCGGGGCTTGGCCGAGCGCGCCACCACTGCGCGCGCACGGTTGCAGCAGAGCGCCGGGCGTTTGTCCTTGCCACTGCTGCGCGGGCGGCTGGCATCGGCAGGCCAGCGGCTGGAGGCGGCACGGCTGGTGCCAGCACTGGTGCTGCGGCGCATTGCCGAGCATCGGGCCACAGTTGATGCCCTGGGCCGCATGAGCGAGCAGCTCAGCCCGATGCGGGTGTTGCAGCGCGGTTATGCCATCGTTCGCGGTGACCTTGGCAAGCCGGTGACCAGCGCGGCCGAGGCGGGCAAGGCTGCTGCGCTCGAGCTTGAATTTGCCGATGGCAGGGTGGCTATTGGTGCTGCGGGCGGAAGTGTACCTGCGCGCTCGCCTCGTCCCGCCCGCCCGGCACCGCCCGAACAGGGCAAATTGCTATGAGCACTGCTTCTTGCTAGGCTCACGCACATGTTGATGTCCTCCTCCGAACGTCCGGCCACGCTGAATTATGGCCCCAATGGCTTCCGTGTGCTCAGCCCCGGCACTTTCGTGCTCTGCGCGGTGAGCGGCGAGCAGGTGCAGCTTGAAGCGCTGCGGTATTGGAGCGCCACCCGGCAGGAGGCCTATGCCAGCGCTGAACTGGCGACCAGGCGACTGACTGGCGCAGCCTGAGGCCCACCGGGTGATGCGGCAGATTTCTCTCGGCCTTGCCGCTGCCTCTGCATTGGTGGTGACGGCAAGCGGCAGCTGCAATGACGGCACGCAGACCCGCGGGCCGGGCCGGATAGATACTCTCCCCACTTTGCCGCGACCGGGCCGCTTGCCCGCGCCCCCGTCAAGTCCCGTGCGCGGTGCCGATTTCATCCTGTATGGCGAACAGACGCAGGGCGGCTGGATCAGCGGGATTGCGCCGCTGAACACGCGGTCGCTGTCGTTCGATGGTCAACAAATCGATGTGGACAGCACGGGCCGGTTTTTCGCCGCGTTTGACCGTGATGCGGGCCGGTCGGCTACTCTGGTGGCGTGGCTGACCGACGGACGCAGTGTGACCCGCAGCCTGACGATCTCGCCCCGCGCATGGAATATCGAGCGTATTCCGCTTGGGCCGCGACCGGGCACTGCGCCCAATGAAGCATACTTGCGCCGCCGCGCGGGCGAACTGGCGCAGATCAATGCTGCGCGGCAAATTCACTCGGACAGCCAGGGCTGGCGGCAGAACTTCATCTGGCCCGCCCGTGGGCGCATTTCCGGGCGCTTCGGGGCACAACGGATATATCCCGCCGGGCCTGCCGCCTATCATTCGGGCACTGATGTCGCCGGACCCACCGGCACGCCCTATATGGCCCCGGCGGACGGGGTGGTGATCCTTGCGGCCAGCAGCCCGTTCTCGCTTGAAGGCAATTTGCTGATGATCGATCACGGCATGGGGCTGAACAGTGCGTTCCTGCACAGCTCGGCGCTGCTGGTGCGGGTGGGTGATCGGGTGCGGCAGGGCCAGGTGATCGGCCGCATAGGCATGACCGGGCGCGCCACCGGGCCGCACCTCCACTGGAGCATCAAGTGGCGCGGCTCGCGGCTTGATCCGATGCTGTTTGCCGGGCCGATGCGTTAGGACTGGCGAAGCTGGCAAATTTGTTGTCCTTTGCGCAAAAGCAGGAAGCGCAAGCTGGAGACAGGGCATGGCTGGAGACACAGCAATCCGGGCGGGAATAGCTGCGGCAATGGCAATGCTGTTGGGGCTGGGCGCAGTGCTGCTGCCGCCCGTGCGAATTGAGGCTGCCGCACCGCCGCCCACGCCCGACTGGACCGGGCGCGATCCCAAGGCTGCCGAAACGCCGGGCGGCCATGTTTACCGCGACACCTGCGCCGGGTGCCACGATGCGGGGGTGGACCGCGCACCGCAATTGCTCACGTTGCAGGACATGACCCCCGAGGCGATTGACCGGGCGCTGAGCAATGGTGCGATGCGCGAACAAGGCGCAGGCCTCAGCACCGACCAGCGCATTGCCGTCGCCGAATTCATCGCCGGGCGCAAAATGGGGGCAAGTTCCTCGGCGGCCTCACT
>JANPPM010000142.1:0-4237 GCA_031428495.1 Novosphingobium sp. | reverse complement strand
AAGGCTGGGCGGCAAGCCGGGCGCTTGCGCCAAACTGGTGGGGGGTGACGCACGGCACTGAGCAGGTTATTCTAGTTGCGTCCGGTGTGTCCGGCGAGGAGCCAGCGCATGAACGATGATATGCCCAACGACCTCTCCGGCGTCCCCAAGGATCTCTCCGGAGTGCCGAACGCGGGGCCGAGCCCCAAGCCCGGCCCCAGCACGAGTCCCGGCTCGGTCCCCGGAAGTCAGCCGGGAAGCAGCAGTCCCGCGAATGTCACATCCAGCTTTGATTTCAATCGGCCGACGATCATCAGCGTGTTGTATCTGTCGTCGTTCCTGCTGGGCGTGACGATCATCGTCGGAGTGGTGCTCGCCTATGTCTGGAAGGGCGAGACGCATTCAGATTGGGAGGCATCGCACTATGCCTATCTCATCCGCACCTTCTGGATTGGCTTTCTCGGCTCGGTAATCAGCATTATCCTGATGGTCGTCCTGATCGGCATCCTGTTGTGGGTCGCGGTCGCGGTGCTGGTCGTGGTGCGCTGTGTGCTCAGCCTGATCAACGCGCAGAAGCAGGCCCCGATGCCCAATCCGGAAACCTGGCTGGCTTGAGACCAGCCCGATGACCATGGCGACCATTCTGATGGCCGGGGCGGCACTCGTGCTACTGGGTTTTGCGCTGATCAATCGCGCGCGTGAGGGCAGTGACCTTATGGCGCCGCCGGTTCGGCAACCCGGCGCCCCGCTAAAGACCCAGACAGCCCAGCCTGATGTGCCCGCCCCGGCTGGGCTAATGATGGAGCAGCGCGCCGCCATTGAAGCGGCATTGCGGGCGGGCAACAAGATCGAGGCGATCAAGCTCTATCGCGAGGCGACCGGTGCGGGCCTGAAAACTTCGAAAGACGCGGTGGAGAGCTTGCTGGGCTGACTACGCGTCCGATGTCAGTCAAAGATATCCTGCAACCAGTGCTTCTGCTTTTTGTAGTAGGGCTTGCCGTGTCCCTGCTGTCCCTGACCCCAGGGCGACTGGCCGCCCGAGCCATAGGGCGGCGGCGCGGCCTGCTGAGGTGCGGGGGCCGGAGCGGGCGCGGCTGAAGGCGCGCTGCGCTCGATGATCTTGTCCAGCTCGCCGCGATCAAGCCACACCCCCCGGCACTGCGGGCAATAGTCAATCTCGATCCCCTGACGGTCGCTCATCGAGAGCGGCACCTGGCAAACCGGGCAGGGCATGGCGGCAACTTGATCTGGGGTGCGCATCGAAACCTCTCGTCGTGGGAGCACCCCAGATGGCTATGCGATGGGACAGTTCAAGAGCGCGATGCGGCAATCACAGCCGCGCGCAGATCGACATCCCCAGATTGATCCACAGGGCCAGCATCGCCACCATGCTGAGGATGAATGCGCCGCCGCGGTGCGCGGGGTTGTTATAGGTCAGGTGTATCCCGCTCTGCACCAGCCGCGCTGCGACAAATACCCAGGCGAAGACCAGCGTCCACTGGCCCACCGCATTCAGCACGAGCCCGGTCAGGCAGGCGGCATAGAACAGCGTTGGCGCTTCGAACAGGATGTTGAAATGGCGCACAGCGGCGGCGGCAGCCTCAGGCTCCTGCCCGCCCTGATGCGCCCGGTAGAAATCGGCGTTCATGACTTTCATCGCGCCTCCGCGCGCTGCAGCCATCTTGATCAGGGCCAAAAAGGTCAGAGCGACGACGACAAGCATCGGCAACAAGATGCTCACTGGATTGGCTGAATTGAACACGTTTACATCCCCCTTATTGCTTCCGGGTGGGAGAATGCCGGGGAATTTGCAGCGCGCAAGCGAAATTGCGCTTTCGCAGCACTGCCGCGCTAACGGTTAGTCCTTCGCCGCGACGACCAGTCCCTTTTGCGACGGATTGGAAGCATTCTGTTTCTTTGGCTTTTCCGCCTTGGGTTTGCGGACTTCCTTGCTCGATTTCTTCTGACTCTTGGCCATAGCAGGTTCCTTTTCGGGGGGAGTGCCCTGTCTATGGACTAGGCCGAGTGGCGCTAAATGGCGAGAGGAATGTGCAAGTCAGGGATGATCGGGCCGCGCACCATGTGGCGCGCGGCCCGGCCAATCAGGCTTGCAGCGCGTGCTTCAGATCGCGCATTTCGTCATGTCCGGCCTGGACCGACTGCCATGCCGCAGTCACCGCCGCGCGGCCCTCAGGCGTGAGGTCATCCATCTTGAGTGCGGCCAGAAACTTGCCCTTGAGGTAGTCTTCGCCGCGTTCGATCTCGGCAACGATGGCGGCATCATCTCGCGAGGATACCGCAGCGCGCAGTGTTTCAAAAAAGCGGTGCACTGCGCCCATGGTGGAGCCATCGTCCTCAGGATTGCCGCCTGCTGATGCGACGGCTGCCTGTAGTCCGGTGACCGCATGCTGGCGCTCGCGCGCGCGGGAGTTGAACATTGCGGCAAAGCGCTGATTTTCAACGTCGCCAGCCGACTTCTGATAGCCATCAACGCTGTCGAGCAGCGTAGCGATGAGGGTGTTGAGTGTGGTCGTGGTGGTATTGTGTTCGGTCACGGGATGCGTCCTTGTTCCGGGAGGGGGAACGGTGAACGCGGCTCTGCGGATAGGGTTGCACCGGTTGGCCGAATTTTGTGCGATCCGCGACAAGGCGCGCGCCGTATCCGGTGAGGCGGGGCGGGGGTGGGGTGCCGTTTGGCACTCGCGCGGTTCAGGAAGTCGGCTGTTCCATAGCGCCTTGCATACGGCGCGAAAAATCCCAGCTGCTCAGCCGCTGCGCCACAATCCGGATTGCGACTTCCTCATCAATCTTGGCCAGCAAGCTCGCCGCCAGCTTGCTGCCGGGCGCAATGCCATACCGGGTCAGCAGCCGCGTGAGGATCTCGCCGCCGCGCTCGGGATGAAAGCTGGCCACCCCGGTGCCGCGCACCCCGCGATAGGGCGGCAAGTCGCCCGCCACCTCAAACCCGCAGCGCGGCTCGCGCGCCAGAAACTTGAGCACCTGCGCCCCTGCATTGGTCGCACACCACAGCGCGCCGTCATCGGGCAAAAACCACAGCGATAGGACGCGCGGACAGCCCGAAGCATCCTGCACGGCAAGGCGCAGCGGGATGCGGCTTTCGGATAGGAAAGCGGTGATTTGCGGGTGGTCCCAGGGGCCGTTCATGCTGCCCCCAGGTAATCCGCCTTGCCCAATTCGACCCCGGCGCTGCGCAGCAGGGCATAGGTCATGGTGCAATGGAAATGCAGATTGCCCAGGATGAAGCCGAACAGGAAATCCTTGCCGTTCATCACCAGATCGCCGCGCGGGGTCGGCAAGGTTATGGTGCGCTCCAGACTGCCTTCCAGACTTTGCGGTGTGATGCCTTCCAGCACGGCGATGGTCTCTGCAATCCGGGCCTTGAGACCGGCAAAGCTGGCCTCCTTGTCCTCCATGGGCGCTAGCTCCTGTTCCGCCATGCGCATCAGGCCGCGCCGGGGAATATCGCAGGCGATCCCCACCTGCACCGAAAGCGGCAGCATATCGGGCACCAGCCGCATGGTCAGATAGTTGGCCTCATCGGTCCCCTTGGCCGTGGCATGCGCCGCGCCCTTATCCAGCACGCCAGACAGCGCAGTCAGCGCCTTGATGACGACGGGGACGCTCGCGTCGAAGACAGAAAGGCTCATGGGGATAGCTCCTGCGGGGGTGGAGCGCCGTCTGTGGCGGAGGGCGGTGCGGGCCGCAAGGGGGACGGGACTCTTCCTGACACACAATCCGTCGTCGCCCCTGCGAAGGCAGGGGCCCATCAGAGCAAGCCACTTGACGCTGCCGCTGCATCGACGAGGATAGCGACCGGGGTGCTGGGGGGAAGCAAGCAAATGGGCGGCTGGGTCCATATCATGACGAACGGCCCGCACGGCACACTCTACATCGGCGTGACGGCTGACCTGCCCGCGCGGATCACCCAGCACCGCGAAGGGCGCGGCTCGGAGTTTTGTCGCAAGCACGGCCTCATCCGGCTGGTCTATGCCGAACCGCACAACGAGATCATGCTCGCCATCACGCGCGAAAAGCAGATGAAGAAATGGAAACGCCAGTGGAAGATAAAGCTGATCCGCCAGAGCAACCCTGATTGGCGTGATCTCTATGATGAGCTGATCTACCTGACATAATCAACCCCCTCCCGTCGCCCCTGCGGAGGCAGGGGCCCATCCGCCCTCACATTTTGCGGAGACGGCCGGTTGATGCGGTGAGGTTAGTTAGGCCCCTGCCTCCG
>JANPPM010000141.1:0-11435 GCA_031428495.1 Novosphingobium sp. | reverse complement strand
AGATCGAAAATCAGATCTTCCAGTCCCGGATTATGCCCGACCATCAGCAGCGAGGCTGGATCACCCTCGATTTCGCGCACCAGATCCAGCAGGGTTGCTGAACTGGCGAGATAAACCCGCCGATCCCAATTTACGGCGTAGGTCTGGCCAATGGCCTGATAGCCCAGCTCGATCGTCTCGGCGCAGCGCACCGCCGGTGAGGCGATGATCCGGTCCCATCGTGCGCCATAATCCCGGATATGCTTCCCCATGGCCTCAGCACCGCGCCGTCCGCGCTCGCTCAGCGGCCGGTCGAAATCGCGCGCGCGCGGATCGGACCAGCCCGATTTGGCATGGCGATAGAGGCCCAGGATTTTCACAGTGGCGTCTTCATTGGGAGTTGTTCAAGCCTCGGTTTGCTGCGGCGCGATTGCCTCTGAAACACCGGCTGTGACACGTTGTAAAGCCTCCTCCAGCGTCAATCTGGTGACTGGAGTGCCGGGCGGGAAGGCAGAAAGCAGCCTTGACGGGAAAGCTGGGGACAGCACGATAAAATGCCCTCGGTCGTCGCGTCCCCGGATAAGCCGTCCAAACGCCTGCGCCAGCCGGGCGCGGATGATGCCGTCATCGAATGCACTGCCGCCGCTGGCCGCCCGCCGGGCGCGGTGAAGGATCGACGGTTTGGGCCAGGGCACCTGTTCCATCACCACCAGTCGCAGCGAATGGCCGGGTACATCCACCCCGTCTCGCAAGGCATCGGTGCCGAGTAATGAGGCGCGCGGATCGTCGCGGAATATATCGACCAGTGTGCCGGTGTCGATTGGGTCGACATGCTGGGCAAACAGCGGCAATCCGGCGCGCGCCAGCCGATCTGCGATGCGGCCATGCACCGCGCGCAGCCGCCGGATCGCAGTGAACAGCCCCAGCACGCCGCCGCCTGCTGCGACAATCAGCCGGCCATAGGCACCGGCCAGCGCGGCCATATCGCCTTTGGGCACATCGGTGACGATCAGCACCTCGGCTTGCGTCGCATAGTCGAACGGACTGTCGAACGCTGCCAGACGTGGGCCGACGCCAATGTGCGTCGCGCCGCTGCGTGCGACGGCGCTCGCCCAGTCGCTGCCCTCGCGCGCATAGCCATCCTTCAGTGTGGCGCTGGTAATCATAACCCCGTGGGCAGGTTCGAGCACCACGCGCGCAAACGGCTTCATCGGATCAAGCCAGCGTCGGTGGATGCCGATATCAAACTCGCGTGCTTCGGAGCGATCCACCGCGAGCCAATCAACAAATTCGGGGTCCGCTGCACTGCCCAGCCGCGCGAGAAGGGCTTCCCATGCGCCAAGCATTTCGACGCGCCAGGCCAGAGAATGACGAGCACCCTCGATCCGTGCGCGGCCCGGCCCGTCGAGCCAGTCAGGAGGTTCGGCAAGCATAGCCTCCAGCCTGACGCCAAGCCGGATCAGCGGACTGCGCAGTTCGGCGAGCGCGGCCTGTGCGCTGCCTGCGCATTCGATGAAATCTCCGCCGAGCTGCACCGCTTCGGTCTCAAGGCCATAGCCTGCTTCCTGACCGCCGCTTTCGTCACGCGCGTAAACCGTAGCGCGCACGGCGTTGAACAGCACCTCAAGCGGGCCAGACGGTGCCCCCTCCAGAAGGCGTTGCAACCAGCCATCGCCGGGCAAAGCCTCGGCGGCATGGCAGGCAGCGGCAATCGCCTTGCCGCCCGCTTCATCATAGCTTGCTATATCGGCGAGCCTTGCCGCAAGCCCGCGCCGCCTGCCTTTCGAGCCGCGTTCGGGTCCGATCACCCAGCGGCGCAGCTCGATGCATTCGCCGCCGGTCAGTGCCGCCGAAAAGGTCGAATCGGCGGCCTCGAACACATGATGGCCTTCGTCGAAGATCAGCCGTGTGGGCCGCTGCGCTGGATCGCGACCGCGCGCTGCCTGGACCATGACTAGCGCGTGGTTGGCGATGACCAGATCGGCTTGCGCGGAGGCGCGCGAGGCGCGTTCGATGAAGCATTTGCGGTAGTGCGGGCAACCTGCATAGACACATTCGCCCCGCCGGTCGGTGAGCGCGGCAACCCCGCGCTGGCGGAACAGCGTGGTCAGCCAGCCGGGCAGATCGCCGCCGACCATATCGCCGTCCTGGCTATAGGCCGCCCAGCGTGCCACCAGCTGCGCGAATATCGCCGCCCGCCCGCCAAATCCGCCTTGCAGCGCATCCTCCAGATTGAGCAGGCACAGGTAGTTCTCACGTCCCTTGCGCACCACCACTGGACGCGATCCGTCAGCGCGAACGGGTGCCCAGGCGCGGCGGCTTTCTTGCCGCAACTGGCGTTGCAGTGCCTTGGTGAATGTGGAAACCCAGACCGTGCCGCCAGACTCCTCGGCCCAGAGCGAGGCGGGCGCGAGATAACCCAATGTCTTGCCGATGCCGGTGCCCGCCTGCGCCAGCAGGACATGCGGATTGCCTTCATGGCGGCGCGGATCGAACACATGCGCCGCTTCGGCAGCATAGGCCCGCTGACCGGGGCGCTGTTCGGCAGACTGTCCGGTCAGCTCAGTCAGCCGGGCGAGCACTGCTTCTTCGCCCAGCGTCACTTGCGCAGGCTGCGGCCGTTCGGGCGCTTCCTCCCATTCGGGGAGTTTGGCGAACAACCATGGCTCGGACTTTTCAGGCCGGGCCACGCGGCTGGCAAGCAGGACCGCCCACGGCCAGCGCAGCCGGGTGAGCGATTGCAGTGCCGACCATGCCCCTTCGCGCTCCGCCCAGTCTGCGTTTTCGCAGGTGACGAGCAGTGCTGCCGTCGCCTGCTGGAGCAGCGCGGGAACATCGTCATCGCGCGCGGGCTCTGCCAGACCCAGAACATGCGCAAGCCCCTTGGGCGTGGGAACCATGAACCGCGCCGGATAGACGAAGGCAAACAGCTCCAGCAGATCGAGCCCCGTAAGATCGGGATAGCCCAGGCGGCTGGCGATCAGCGGCGCGTTGAGCATGAGCAGCGGCGTATCGCCCGCGGCCATGATCGCCTCGCCTTTGCCAAGGCCCTTGGTCTGGCCGTGCCCGTCGCGCAGCCAGCATCCGCCGTGAGAGGCGTGGATTGCGGGGATGGCGGGCGGCGAAGTCACCCCGCAGCGTTAGAACGAAATGGCAACTTTGTGCAAGCGCCTCAGACCTTGCGATTGTCAAGAATCAGCCGCTCCAGCCGCGCGACATCGGGCACGCCCAGCACCGAGAATTTCTCGGTGGTGCGGTCTCCGTCGCTGTCGAGATGGCTGTGGGTCTGGATGTGCAGATGACCAGTCCCATCGCGCGCTTCCTTGCGGCTGATCGGGCCGATCTGTTCGATCAGTACACTGTGCAATTCGCGCTTGCGGCCTTCGACCAGCCGGATCACCCGGCGTGTAGTTAGCGCATAAAGGGTGCGCCCGGCCTGCCGCATCGCCCCGATCGGCTGCCATAACATCCACAAGCCCACGAATATGAACGGCAGTCCGAAGATCGGCATGATGATGCCAAAGCTCCAGGTGATAGCGCTTGGCGTCTTCGTCTCGGCCATCCACGGCAGCAGCGACATGCTCTCCCAGAACAGCGCGAACAGGGTCCATGGCACCGCAAACAACCAAACACCGAAACCGCCCTTCAGCCGATAGGCGCGCGGCTGGGCGCTCCACAGGATGCGCTCGCCCGTCACCAGCTCCCGGCGCAGGCTGGCATCAAGGTCGAGTGGGAGGCTGGGCGGAGCGCTGTCCATACCGCTGCGATAGCGGGCCTTGGTTATGAAACGGTTGCACTGGCGCGGCTTAGCGGCAAAAGCCCCGCACCATGACTGACGAAGAATTGATCGCCGCTGCAAACGTATCCAAGGCCTGGCCTTTTGAGGAGGCGCGCAAGCTGGTGAAGCGCTATCCGCAGGGCAAGCCGGATGGCAGCGCAGTCCTGTTCGAGACCGGCTATGGCCCGTCCGGCCTGCCGCATATCGGCACCTTTCAGGAAGTGCTGCGCACCACGCTGGTCCGCCGTGCCTATGAGACGCTGACTGGCGGCGCGCCGACGCGGCTGGTGGCGTTCAGCGACGATATGGACGGCCTGCGCAAGGTGCCCGACAATATCGAGAACAAGCCTGTGCTGGAGGCCAACCTCGGTAAGCCTCTGACCCGGATTCCCGATCCCTTCGGCACGCATGAGAGCTTCGCCCACCACAACAATGCGATGCTGCGCGATTTTCTGGACCGGTTCGGGTTCGACTATGAATTCGTCTCGGCCAGTGACCGCTACAATTCCGGCCAGTTTGATGACGCGCTGAAGGGCGTGCTGCGCAATTGGCAGGCGATCATGGACATCATGCTGCCAACCCTGCGCGCCGAACGCGCGGCTACCTATTCGCCGGTGCTGCCCGTCAGCCCGACAACCGGCGTGGTCTTGCAGGTGCCAGTCGTGGTGGTTGATCCCGATGCGGGTATCATCCGCTTCGAAGACCCTGATAGTTCTGGGGGCAAGACCATCGAGCAGTCCATTCTGGGCGGGCAGGCCAAGCTGCAATGGAAGGTCGACTGGGCTATGCGCTGGGTCGCGCTGGGCGTCGATTATGAGATGTGCGGCAAGGATCTGACCGACAGCGTGCGCGAAAGCGGCAAGATCACCCGCGCGCTCGGCGGTCGTCCGCCCGAGGGGCTGATCTACGAGCTGTTTCTCGATGAGAACGGCGAGAAAATTTCCAAGTCCAAGGGCAACGGCCTGACCATCGATCAATGGCTGACCTATGGCAGCGAGGAGAGCCTCGGCTTTTACCTGTTCCGTGAACCCAAGAGCGCCAAGCAGCTGCATGTCGGCGTCGTCCCGCGCGCGGTGGATGAATACTGGCAGTTCCGCGAGAAGCTGGGCGAGCAGCCCATCGAGCAGAAATTGGGCAATCCGGTTTGGCACCTGCTGCGCACCAATGGTGAGCGGGCGGGAGCGGGCGATAAGTTGCCGGTCACCTACGGCCTGCTGCTCAATCTCGTCGGCGTGCTGGGCGCGGGGGCAACGCGCGAGCAGGTGTGGACCTATCTGGGCAATTACGTTGCCGATGCCTCGCCCGAGGCGCATCCCGAACTGGACGCACTGGTGACCAGCGCGCTGTCCTACAACCGCGATTTCATCGCGCCGACGCTGAGGCGCCGTGCACCAACTGAAATCGAAGCAGTGGCGCTCAAGGAATTGGATTCGCGGCTTGAAGCGGAATTGTTCGAATGGGATGGTATCGAGGAGATCGCATCAATGGCTCAGAGCCTTGTTTATGAGATAGGAAAAAAGCATTTTGGTCAGGAAGCACTGCGCGACTGGTTCAAGGCGCTGTACGAGACGCTGCTGGGATCAAGCCAGGGCCCGCGTATGGGCAGTTTTATAGCGCTCTATGGCGTGGCGAATACGCGGAAGCTGCTTGCTGAGTCTTTGGCCTGATCCCCAGACTTCCCTCTCCCAGACGGGAGAGGATACGAAGGCTTGGCAGCGTGCTGCCTAGCCGCAGTTGGAGAGGGGGTTCTGCCCTCGATGGGTTACATTCCCCTCTCCAAGCTTCGCTAGCTGCCAAGGCAGCAAGCTCTCGCTATCCTCTCCCCACTGGGAGAGGTTAAGATCGATCAACTCCCCGCCGCAATCCAGCTGTCAATCTTCGCCTCCAGCACTGGCAACGGCAGGGCGCCACTCCCCAGCACCTGCTCATGGAACGCGCGGATATCGAAGCGTGGGCCCAGTGCGGTCTCTGCCTTCTTGCGCAGCCGCTGGATGGTCAGCGCGCCGATCTTGTAGCTCAGCGCTTGCGCCGGATTGGCGATGTAGCGTTCCACTTCGGCGGTCGCGTCAGTGCGGCCCATACCGGAATTGGCCAGCATATATTCAATCGCCGCATCGCGGCTCCACCCACGCGCGTGGATGCCGGTATCGACCACCAGTCGCATCGCGCGCAGCATTTCGTCATCGAGCGTGCCCCAGTGCTGCATCGGGTCTTTATACAAGCCCATCTCGAAACCCAGTGTTTCGGCATAGAGCGCCCAGCCTTCGACAAAGGCATTGTTGCCGTCGAACCTCTGGAAGTCCGGGAGGCTAGCATCTTCCTGCGCCAGGCTGATCTGGAAGTGATGGCCAGGCACGCCCTCGTGCAGATAGAGCGTGGTCATGCCCGAAAGGAACCGGCTGGGCAGGTCATAGGTGTTATAGAAAAACACGCCGGGCCGGGCGCCGTCGGGTGCCCCCTGATTGTAGCTGGCACCTGCTTCGAAGCGTTCGCGGTAAGCGGGGTAGGGCTCGATCAGCAGCCGGGTCTTGGGTACGCGCGCAAAGAAGCGCGGGATCTGGGCATCGACGGCGCGCGCGGTCGCCGCAAAGCCCTGCGCCAATTCCTGCTTGGTCTTGGGGTGGAAACGCGGATCGCTGCGCACGGCGTCAAAAAAATCGCGCAAGGTGCCGCGATAACCGAGCTGCTGGCGGACACCGTTCATGCCCGTCTGGATGCGCGCGACTTCGCCCAGGCCAAGCTGGTGAACTGCATCGGGATCAAGCCGCAGCGTGGTCTCCTTCTCGATCAGCCGCCGGTAAAGCCCCGCGCCGCCCCGCATTGCGCCAAGACCCGGAGCCTCACGCGCAGAGGGGAGATATTCCTCGGCGAGAAAACTGCGCAGGCGGCGATAGGCAGGCAAGATGCGTTCGCCGGTGACTGCGGCGAATTGTTGGCGCAGCTGCGTCTGGCTCGCCGCTGGAATGGCGGGAGGAAAGTTCAGCACTGGCGAGGTAAATGGCGACTGCGCAACGGGTTGGGCCAGCAGGGCGTCGATCTGGACGATCATGTTGCGCACGGTCAGCTTCGATTCGACGACGTTTTCCGCCATGCCCTGGCGAAAGCGGATAACCGCATTGTCCAGCACTTGCGGGAAGGCATTGTCGAGCGCCAGCGCGGCGCGGTAATCCGCCTCGCGGGCATAGGGCAGCGCCCCACCTTGCGCAATCAGCGTTGGAAATTCGACATGCAGGCCGCCGAAGTGTGTCAGCGGGCGCGACGTCGTCAGACTGCGCATATCGGGCAGTAACCAGTCCGACTGCTCCTGCTTCGCCCGGCGAAAAACATCATAGCTGATCTGGCGTGCCGGGCTGAGCCGCGCGCGATTTACGCGTGAGAGGGCGCGCAGACTCTGCTGCTGCGAGGCGAGCCGCTTGCGATCAAGTGCATCAGTGAAGCTCTGCGCAAAGACCGATGCATCTGCACCGCGTCCACGATAGAGCGCGGACAGCGGGTCGAGCAAATCCTCGCGCCGCGCGTCTTCGGCAAAGATGCGGTTAAGGCGCGTGTCTTCACTTTCGACCTGCGCTGACGGCGCGGCTGGTTTTGCGGCATTGGCGAGTGTGCCTGAAAGCAACAGCGACACTGCCAGGATTGCGAAGGACCGCCTCATGACCAACGCCGGGTGCGAAACCACTTGGTGATCATGTATTTGTTGCCGCGCACCACCGGTAAACCCGCGTGGAGCACCGCAGGATTGAGGCTGCCATCGGGCCGCGCATTGTTCCACATCAGCAGCATGCCCGGCTGCGGCGGGAGGCTGAAACCCAGCTGGGGGAATTCGGTTTCGCCGCCTTCTTCCACTTGATTGAGCCAGACCATTGCCGTCCAACTGCGCTGGCCGCCGCGCGCCTTCTCGGTCGGCCAATAGTCGGAATTGGTCATGAAGGCATCGAAGTGCGCCTTGAACTCTTGACCCGGCCCATAGCGCTGTCCCTGAAACGTCTCGCTCCAGCGCTGGTCGATGCCCATCAGGTCGCAGATGCGTCGCTCGATCATCCGCACGAAGCTGTCGCCGGGATCGACATCGCCCGAGAAGCTGGTGCGGTAATTTGTGCTGTCTTGGCCGGGATAGACAGGGGAGGGGCGGGCGACGTCATCGATCAGGGCGATGAGATGCGTGCATTCGGCGGAGCTGAGAAAGTCGGCAACGGTGAATACTTCCGCGCGCGCGTCCGGAATTTCATAGACCAAGGGATCGCTGCGAAGCCGGGTGCGCACTGCCTCGCCGAGCCGGGCGAGCGCTGCCTTGTCGGCGGATTGCGGTTTAATTGCGGTTGCGGATCGCATGGGCAGGGCTGACTTCGTGCCGGGAGTGGCGCTTTGCTGCCTATCCGAAGCACGCGCGGGAGCAAGCCTAAAGCTTGGCTGAGGTCAGACAAAAAAGAGCCCCCGCATTTGCATGCGAGGGCTCCATATTCAGGTCTCGATGGGAAACCTTACCAGAAGAAGTCGTGGATCACGTCGACCACTTCGCCAGAGTAAACGTCGACCAGCACCGCATCATCATAGTAGCGGATCCAGCGATAGGGACCGTAAACCTCGGGCAGGCGGTACTGCCAGGGATCGTTGATCCAGTAGTTGCTGCCATAGAACAGCGAGTCCAGGCTGAACCCGATGCTCAGGCGGCTGTACGAGTAGTTCCGATAGGGCGAGTAGTAGCGGCCCAGCCGGAAGATATCGCGGTTCTGGTTGCGATAACCGGACCAGTTATACCGGTTGTCGCGCCGCCAATTCTGGTTCCACTGGTTGTTGTTGGAATAGCGGCTGGAATTGTTGTTCCAACGATTCCCGTCGTTGCGGTAGCCATTGCTGCCCTGCCAACGCCGGTTGTCGTCGCGCCGGTCGTTGTTGTTCCAGTTGCGATTGCCATCCTGACGGTAGGTGTTGTTGTCAGCCCGACCACGCCAATCCTGCGAACTGCTTTGCTGACCGCGCCACTGGTTCTGCTGCTGCGGAACCTGACCGCGCACCTGGCCATCACCGCGTTGGCCTTGGCCTCTGCCGTCTTGCCAGCTGCGGTTTTGCTGAGGTGCTTGCGTTTGCCGCGCTGTGGGAGCAGTCGTGCCCCAACGTGCGGCACCATTATTTTGGCCTTCGCCCTGACCGCGTCCACGCCATTCACTGCCTTGGGTGCGCCGACCCCAGCCTTGCTGGGCCTGCGGAGCCTGCTGCGCTACGGGAGGCGCAGCCTGAGGTGCGGCTTGTTGTGCATTTCCGTTCCAGCCGCCACGGCCTTGTCCGCCGCCATTGCCGCGATCACCACCGCCACGCCAATTGGCCTGGGGTTGTGCCTGAGCTTGCGGAGCCCGTTGAACTGGCGTTGCTGCTTGCGGGGCGCGCTCAGTGCGAGCCTCGCTGCGGTCTTGTCGGCCTCCGCCATCGTTGGTGGCAGCGCTGCCACGACCCTGCCAGCCGCCGCTCTGGCCGCCGCCACTGCCACCATCACGCCAGCCGCCGCGACCTCCGGGTCCGCGACCTTCGGCCTGCGCCAGAACGACTCGCGCGGGCTGGGCGCTATCGGTACCGGCGGTTGCGCCGACGTCCTGCGCGGACGCTATGTTCGGCAGGCCAAACATAGCCAATGCTGCGGCCAACGCCGCGGTTCCACTCGTCTTCATAAGAGCAATCCCGGCCATAGCCGTTCTCCATCTCACCTGCGCCGCACGGGTTGGCGGCGACCTTGAAGAGATAGTTAATCGATTCGCGCTGTCAGCAAGGTGAATGGGGGTGAGGGGGGATTGTTCAGGTTTGGAGATGGTTTTCTGACGATGGCTGCGTCATGCCTTGCTTGACGGCAACTACGTCATGCATTACATGACGATCAATGGAAATCGAGAGTATCCGGCACAAGGCGCTCCGTCAGCTTTTCCAGGAAGGGCGAACAAAGGGCGTTATTGAGCCGGTTAGAGTGGTCGATATGCTTGCGTTCATTACCGCGTCTGCAGATTTCGAGCGCTTGGCGGAGCCGCCGAATTTCGGTTTCCATGCGCTGACCGGTGATCGCAAAGGCAGTTTCGCCATGACGGTCACGCGAAACTGGCGGCTGACATTTGTGAAAGTCGATGACCGCACCGTCGCAGAGCTTGATCTGGAGGATTATCACTAATGTCGCTCACAATGCACCCTTCGCTTTTTGTTCATCCGGGACCGTGGCTGAAGCGCACCTACCTCGATCATTTCGCCATGACCGTGACCGAAGTCGCCGCCCACCTCGGCGTCAGTCGGCAGAACATGAGCGTGCTGCTCAATGGCCACGCAGGCCTGACCGCAATGATGGCACTGCGGTTTGAAAAGGCCTTTGGCATTTCGGCGGATACACTGCTGCGGATGCAGGCAGGGTATGATCTGGCGCAAGCGCGTGGTCGCGAGGGGGAGCTGGATGTTGAGCGGATGCGGAAGGTGGCTTAAGATGAATTCAAGCGAGAATATCAAAGTATAAAAACAATCAAAATTAGTCTAAGCATCTGAAAAGGCGATCGGAACCTCGAAAGTCACTCGGCTGAGATTTATATTTTTATCAGCGTCACTGATTTCGGCACCGAATCCGATCCCCGCTACGCGGATTCCACCGCCGCCTTTAGCATCGGATGATGATTCGGTAGTAACCGCGATGTCGAATTTCATTAGGTGAACAATTTCGCCATAAGAGCTCGTCATATGACCGTGCGTGTTTGCCATGCTTACGCCGCCTGTGATCTTCGGAATCACACTATGCCGGATCTTACCAGCATCCTTCGTGATAAGTGTTTGAGATCGAGCGTCCTCAACACCCTTCAGAATTTGCACTAATGAAGCGCTTACGAATTGTTGGAGGTTCATCTGATCACCTCGTCAACTTCTTATACGCCAACCTAGTCGGCCGATCCGCCGCATCGCCCAGACGCCGCCGCTTGTCCTCCTCGTAAGCCGCAAAGTTCCCCTCGAACCACTCAACATGGCTGTTGCCTTCAAACGCCAGAATATGCGTCGCCAGCCTGTCGAGGAAAAAGCGGTCATGCGAGATCACCACCGCGCAGCCCGCGAAATTCTCGATGGCATCTTCCAGCGCGCGCAGTGTTTCCACGTCGAGATCGTTGGTCGGTTCATCGAGCAGCAGCACGTTGCCGCCGGTTTTCAGCATCTTGGCGATGTGCACCCGGTTGCGTTCGCCGCCTGACAGTTTGCCAACGATCTTCTGCTGGTCCTGTCCCTTGAAGTTGAACGCGCCGACATAGGCCCGCGTGGACATGTCCTGCTTGTTGACCTGCATATAATCGAGCCCGTCGGAGATTTCCTCCCAGACGTTCTTGCTGGGATCGAGGTGATCGCGGCTCTGGTCGACATAGCCGAGGCGCACGGTCTCGCCGATGTCGAGCGTTCCTGAATCCGGGGTTTCCTGCCCGGTGATCAGCTTGAACAGGGTCGATTTGCCCGCACCATTCGGCCCGATGATGCCGACGATGCCGCCCGGTGGCAGCAGAAAGCTCAAATCCTCGAACAACAGCTTGTCACCATAGGCCTTGGTCAGCCCCTTGGCCTCGATCACCTTGCCGCCGAGGCGTTCGGGCACCTGGATGACGATCTGCGCCTTGTTGATGATGCGCTTTTCGCTCGATTCAACCAGCTGGTCGAAGGCCTTGATGCGCGCCTTGCTCTT